>DXEI01000097.1 GCA_019115045.1 Candidatus Gemmiger excrementipullorum
CCCGGGCAGTCGACGTGGGCGTAGTGACGCTTCTCGGTGTGGTACTCAACGTGAGCGGTGTTGATCGTGATGCCACGAGCCTTCTCTTCGGGAGCCTTGTCGATGCTGGAGTAATCCATGAAATCGGCGTCGCCCTTCAGAGCCAGGGTCTTGGTGATGGCAGCGGTCAGAGTGGTCTTGCCGTGGTCAACGTGACCGATGGTACCAATGTTGACGTGCTCCAAAGAGCGGTCAAATTTTTCCTTCTCAGCCATTGGAAGTATCCTCCTTTAATTCAAACAATTTGGGTTGGCCTTGGATAAGGCTATCATACTAGATTCCGTGCAAAAAATCAAGTAAAACTTATCAATTAAGCCTTCTTGGCACGGTCGGTCATGATCTTGTCGGCGATGTTCTTGGGCACCTGCTGGTAGTCAGACGGCTCCATAGAATACTGGCCGCGGCCCTGCGTCTTGCTGCGCAGGTCGGTGGCGTAGCCGAACATCTCGGACAGGGGGACCATCGCGGTGACGCGGGCGGTGCCGTCCTGAGATTCCTGGTTGGTGATCTGGCCGCGGCGGCTGTTGAGGTCGCCGATGACGTTGCCCATATACTCATCCGGCACGACGACGTCGACCTTCATGATGGGCTCCATGATCACGGGGTCGCACTTCTTCATAGCTTCCTTGAACGCCATAGAACCGGCGATGGAGAACGCCATTTCGGAAGAGTCGACTTCGTGGTAAGAACCATCCCACAGCGTGACCTTGACGTCCACGACGGGATACCCGGCCAGGATACCGGCCTTCATCGCGCCCTGGATACCGTTGTCGACGGCGGGGATATATTCTTTGGGGATCGCGCCGCCAACGACAGCGTTGACGAACTCGTAGCCCTTGCCCGGGTTGGGCTCCAGCTTGATCTTGACGTGACCGTACTGGCCCTTACCGCCGGACTGACGCGCGTACTTGGTCTCCTGGTTGGCATCCTTGCGGATGGTCTCGCGGTAGGCGACCTGCGGCGCGCCGACGTTGGCCTCGACCTTGAACTCACGCAGCAGACGGTCGACGATGATCTCCAGATGGAGCTCGCCCATGCCGGCGATGATCGTCTGGCCGGTCTCTTCGTCGGTCCAGGTCTTGAAGGTCGGGTCTTCCTCGGCGAGCTTCGCCAGCGCGATGCCCATCTTCTCGGAACCGGCCTTGGTCTTGGGCTCGATGGCGACACGGATAACAGGATCGGGGAAGTTCATGCTCTCGAGGATGATGGGGTGCTTCTCGTCACACAGGGTGTCGCCGGTGGTGGTGTTTTTGAGGCCGACAGCCGCCGCGATATCGCCCGCGTAGACGGTCTCGATATCCTTACGGTTGTTGGCGTGCATCTGCAGGATACGGCCGATGCGCTCGTTCTGATCTTTGACCGAGTTGTAGACGGTGGTGCCGGCGTCCAGCGTACCGGAGTACACGCGGAAGAAGCACAGCTTGCCGACGTAGGGGTCGGTCATGATCTTGAACGCCAGGGCGGAGAACGGGGCGTCGTCGGAAGAGATACGGTCCTCTTCCTCGCCGGTCTCGGGGTTGGTGCCCTTGATAGCCTCGATGTCGGTGGGAGCCGGCATGTAGTCGACGATGGCATCCAGCAGCTTCTGCACGCCGCGGTTCTTGTAGGAGGAACCGCAGACGACGGGCACGATCTCGTTGGAGATGGTGGCCTTGCGCAGCGCAGCCTTGATCTCTTCCTTGGTCAGCTCTTCGCCTTCCAGGTACTTCATCATCAGCTCTTCGTCGGTCTCGGCCACAGCCTCGATCAGCTTATCGTGGTATTCCTGGGCCTGCTCCTTCATGTCGTCGGGGATCTCCTCGACGCGCACGTCGTTGCCCATGTCGTCGTAGTAGACGTCCGCTTTCATGTCGATCAGGTCGACGATGCCTTTGAAGGTGTCTTCCTGGCCGATGGGCAGCTGGATGGGCACGCCGTTGGCATGCAGGCGGTCGTGCAGCATCTGCACGCAGCGGAAGAAGTCGGCACCCATGGTGTCCATCTTGTTGACGTAGACCATGCGGGGGACCTTGTACTCGTTCGCCTGACGCCAGACGGTCTCAGACTGCGGCTCAACGCCGCCCTTGGCGGCCAGAACGGTCACAGAGCCGTCCAGCACGCGCAGGGAACGCTGGACCTCAACGGTGAAGTCCACGTGGCCCGGGGTGTCGATGATGTTGATACGATGCCGGTTCTTTTTGAACTGAGCCGGATCGTGCTGGGTCTCGGTATGGCTCCAGTAGCAGGTGGTAGCGGCGGAGGTGATGGTGATACCACGCTCCTGCTCCTGCTCCATCCAGTCCATCGTAGCAGCGCCGTCATGCACTTCGCCGATCTTGTGGTTGATACCGGTGTAGTACAGGATACGCTCGGTGGTGGTGGTCTTGCCTGCGTCGATGTGGGCCATGATACCGATGTTTCTGGTCATTTGCAGAGATACATCTCTCGGCGTTGCCATGGCTTTAACCTCCTAGGTTATGAAAACGGGGATCAATAACGGTAGTGGGCGAAAGCCTTGTTGGCCTCGGCCATCTTGTGAGTATCCTCGCGCTTCTTGACAGAACCGCCGACACCGTTGGTGGCGTCGATGATCTCGGCAGCCAGACGGGCAGACATGGTCTTCTCACCGCGGGCGCGGCTGTACTGGGTCAGCCAGCGCAGGCCGAGGGTCTCGCGGCGGGCGGGGCTGACCTCCAGGGGGACCTGGTAGTTGGCGCCGCCGACACGGCGGGTCTTGCATTCGAGGTTGGGCATGATGTTTTCCATCGCCTTCTCGAACATCTCCAGCGGGTCGTTGCCGGTCTTTTCCTTCACGATGTTGAACGCATCGTAAACGATCTCCTGCGCAACGCCTTTTTTGCCATCCAGCATGATGTAGTTGACCAGACGGGTGACAATTTTGGAATTGTAAATAGGATCGGCCAGAACTTCGCGTTTTGCGATATTACCTCTTCTGGGCATCTTTCTTCCCTCCTTCACATAAATGATATCATCGGTACTCGAAAGTTAAGAAACTCCCGTTGTGCCACAAAAAAGGCTTGGCCTATTTTATGGCGAAAAGATGTTTCCTTACTTCTTGGCACCGGCCTTGGGGCGCTTAGCACCGTATTTGCTGCGGGCCTGGTTGCGGTTGGCAACGCCCTGCGTGTCAAGCGTACCACGGATGATGTGGTAACGAACACCGGGAAGGTCCCTGACACGGCCGCCGCGGATCAAAACGACGCTATGCTCTTGCAGGTTATGGCCGATACCGGGAATGTAAGAGGTGACCTCGATACCATTCGTGAGGCGGACACGGGCAACTTTACGCAGAGCAGAGTTCGGCTTCTTGGGGGTCATGGTACGCACCGCCGTGCAGACGCCGCGTTTCTGCGGGCTGTTCAGGTTGGTGTACTGCTTCTTCTGGGAGTTGTAGCTCTTCTGAAGGGCAGGCGCGGTGCTCTTGTGGACCAGGACCTCACGGCCTTTGCGCACGAGCTGGTTAAAAGTAGGCATTTCTTTTCTCCTTTCTTCACGTATTTACGCGGGTTTGCAACGGCTTTGTGCCGCCTTGCGGCCGCACTTTCCCCTGCAAGCTCACGTATTAGTTATTGTAAAGGGTCGCAGCCCGCTTGTCAAGAGTATTGCCAAAAATTTCAGGAAAAAATCGTGCAAAACAGAGATTTTTTGCCCCGTTCCCCTGCGCAGGCGCCAAAGCCGCCGTTTGGGGGACAGCGCCAAGCGTTTTTTTGCCTGGCGCGCGGCCCTTGTATACTTATAAAGTAGCGTGCAGCGGCAGCGCCAGGCGCTCCCCTGCCCGCCCCAGGGCGGCCGTGCATTCTGCACCCTAAAAATACTTTTCACGCCCTTTATGGAAGGCAAACGGAAAAGCGCCCGGCCGCCGCGCCGGCCAAGCCATCCCAAAAGGCGTATCCGGCTCTTTGTCTGGCGCGTGCAGGATGCGGCAAGCCCCAACATTTTATACGGTTTTCGGTTGATATACACAGGATATTGTGCATTTTATACAATTTTTAAGGCAAATTTTTTCCGATGCGGCCGCATATTTCTATTGCTCATTTTCGTTGAGTTTGTTATAATCAAATTGTAAATTTTTTCCTAACGAGCTTGTTAGGATCTCAAGGAGGTATCCCCGTATGAAAAAACTGATCGCGTTCCTGCTTTCCGTCTGCATGGTCTCTGCCTTTGCGGTGCCGGCGTTCGCCGATGCCAACAGCGACTACATTGCCGCCGTGAAAGCCTACCAGGCGCAGATCGCCGCCAAAGAGGCCGCTTATACCGCCGCCGTGCAGGCAGCCGCCCAGCAGGCGCAGGCCAAGGCTGACGCCGATGCCGCCGCGGTGATCGCCGCCGGCAAAGCCGCCCAGGCCAAGGCCGACGCCGAGGTCGCCGCTGTGATCGCCGCCGGCAAAGCCGCCCAGGCTGCCGCCGACCAGCGTGAAGCCGCTTATGCGGGTGCTGTGAAAGCCTACCAGGGCCAGATCGCCGCGAAAGAAGCCGCCTACGCCAACGCTGTGAAAGCTTACCAGGCCCAGGTCGCCGCGAAGGAAGCCGCTTACACCGCCGCTGTGATGGCCGCTGCGAAACAGGCGCAGGCCAAAGCTGACGCCGATGTCGCCGCCGTGATGGCCGCCGCCAAAGCCGCGCAGGCTCAGGCTGACGCCAACGCCGCCGCCGTCGCCGCCGCCGGCCAGGCCGCCCAGGCTGCCGCCAACCAGCGCGAGGCTGCGTACGCCGCCGCCGTGCAGGCTTACCAGCAGCAGGTCGCCGCCAAAGAGGCCGCTTACATCGCCGCCGTTCTTGGCCAGTGAGCCCCCTGCTCTTCCCTGCTACATAACACAGTAAAAGGCAGCCCCCGCAAGGGGGCTGCCTTTTTTGCCGCCCTTACGCGGACGATCTTGCCGCTGGTCCATGCGGGGGCTGCCTTTTTGTTTGTTTTTTATTTACGGCTGCATCTGCGCGTACACCGCTTCGGCTTCGTCCAGGATGCGCTCAAATTTTTGCAGTGCGGCATCCACCGGGGCCGGCGTGGAGAGATCCACCCCGGCGTGGCGCAGCTCGTCCAGCGGGTAGGCGCTGCCGCCCATCGAGAGGAACTCTTTATACCGCTGCACGGCGGGCGCGCCTTCGTGCAGGATCGCCTCCGACAGCGCCACGGCGGCCGAGTAGCCGGTCGCATATTTGTACACATAGAACGGCCGGTAGAAATGCGGGATGCGCGCCCACTCGTACTGCACTTCGTCGTCCACGACGAGGTCGGGGCCGAAGTAGTCGCAGATCAGGCGGCGGTACAGCGCGTTGAGGGCGGCCGGCGAAAGCGCTTCGCCGCGCTCGGCCATGGCGTGGGCCTCGCGCTCAAACTCCGCAAACATCGTCTGGCGGTAGACCGTGCCCTTGAAGTTTTCGAGGTACTGGTTGAGCAGGTACAGGCGCACCTGGGGCTGCGTTTCCTTTTGCAGCAGCTGCTCGATCAGCAGGTTCTCGTTGACGGTCGACGCCACTTCCGCCACAAACAGCGTATAGTCCGCATACTGCGGCGGCTGGTGATGGTTGGAGTGCCAGCTGTGCATGCTGTGGCCCATCTCGTGGGCAAGGGTGGAGACGCTGTCCAGCGTACCGGTAAAGTTCGTCAGAATATAGGGGTTGGAGTCGTAGGTGCCGGTGGAGTACGCACCGCCGCTTTTGCCCTTGTTGGGGTAGACGTCGATCCAGCGCTCGGCGTAGGCCTTTTGCACCAGCGCCACATAGTCAGGCCCCAGGGGCGCCACGGCGTCCAGCACCATCTGCTGCGCCTGCTCGTAGGTGTAGCGGGTCTTGATCTCGCCCATCAGCGGCGCGTAGACGTCGTAGTAATGCAGCGCATCCACGCCCAGGATCTTTTTGCGCAGCGCCAGGTAGCGGTACATGGCCGGCATGTGGCGGTGCACCGACGCGACGAGGTTGTCGTACACTTCGGCCGGGACGTTCTCCCCCGCCATCGACATCGCGCGGGACGAGGGGTAATGGCGGGCGGCCGCTTCGGCCACCGCGGCTTTGACCGTGCCCGCATACGCCGCGGCAAAGGTGTTGATATGCTGGCGGTAGCCCTTGTACAAGCTGGCAAAGGCGTTTTTGCGCAGCGTGCGGTCAAGGGACATCTGCAGCATGATATAGTTGGCGCCGGTCACCTCGACGCTTTGCCCCTCGCTGTCCAGCGCCGGGTCAAACACCAGGTCGGCGTCCTGCAGGTTGTCGGCGATCTCCGCCGGCGCGCCCAGCGCCTCGCCCAGGGAGGCCAGCAGCTTTTCCTCGGCGGCGCTCAGGGTATGCGGTTTGCGGCGCAGCAGGTTCTGCATCGTGAACTTGTGGTCGGCCAGGCGCGCATCCTCCACAGCGGCTTGCAGCGTTTCCTCGGGCAGGGCCAGGATCTCGGGCTCTGCAAACGAGAGCGCCGCCATCGCCTGGGCGTACTTGGCCGTGATGCGCGCGTACATGCGCTGCCCGGCTTCGGCGCGGGTATCCTCGCTGCGGCGCATCGACGCGTAGCAGTACAGGTTGGCAAGGCGCCGCACCAGCTCAGTCTCGGCGTCAAAAAACGCGCCGATGCTCTCGGCGTCGCGCAGCGTACCGGCAAAAGCCGCCATCGCGCCGATCTGCTCCTCCAGCACCGCCAGGTCGGCCTCCCAGGCCGCGTCGTCGGCATACATCGGGCGCAGGTCCCACTGATAGTTGGGGTCCAGTTCGCTGCGCTCTTTCAAGATCTCAGTTTCCGGCATATCGTTTACCTCCTTATTTCAGCAGCACAGTTTCCCATTCGGCAGGGCGAAAGCCCACCAGCACAAAGTCCTCGCCTGCCAGCACCGGCCGCTTGACCAGCATCCCGTCCGAGGCCAGCAGCGCCAGCTGCTCATCCTGCGGCATGGCAGGCAGTTTTTCTTTCAGTGCCAGTTCGCGGTAGCGCTGGCCGCTTGTGTTGAAAAAGCGTTTGAGCGGCAGGCCGCTGCGTGCCTGCCAGGCGCGCAGTTCTTCCGCGCTGGGGTTTTGCGTTTTGATATGACGCGCTTCGTATGCGATCCCGTGGTCGTCCAGCCACTGTTTGGCTTTCTGGCAGGTCGAACACGGCGGGTACCATACAAACAGCATCCCGTATCGCCTCCTTTTCCTGTGTTGTATTATAGACAGTTTTACCACCCGCGTCAAGCAAACGCAACAGCCCCCGCTGCGCAGGGCAGCAGGGGCTGTTTGGGGTTAATTTAGTGGTCGTACGCGGCTTCGGCAGCGTCGCGGGCTTCCTCGGCGTGGACGAGTTCCTCCTCGACTTCCGGCAGGCCGGTGCCGGCCGGGATCAGCTTGCCGATGATGACGTTCTCCTTCAGGCCGGCCAGCGGGTCGGTCTTGCCCTTGATGGCCGCCTCGGTCAGGACACGCGTGGTCTCCTGGAAGGAAGCCGCCGAGAGGAAGGAATCCGTCGCCAGGCTGGACTTGGTGATGCCCAGCAGCACCTGGCTGGCCTGCACGAGCTTGAGGTCGGTCTCTCCCGCGTCGATGCGGGCCTGGATCTCCTCGTTCTTGATCATCACGTCGCGGCGGTTGACCATGCTGCCAACGATAAAGTCGCTGGAGCCGGCGTCCTCGATGCGGACTTTGCGCATCATCTGGCGCACGATGACCTCGATGTGCTTGTCGTTGATGTCAACGCCCTGCAGGCGGTAGACCTTCTGCACCTCGCTGATGAGGTAGTTCTGGGTGGCGACAGGGCCCTGGATGGCCAGGATGTCCTGCGGGTAGGCGTGGCCTTCGGTCAGCAGCGCGCCTTTCTGGACTTCGTCGCCCTCCATGACCTTGAGGCGCTGGCCGAACGGGATCAGGTAGCTCTTGGTGATGGGCGCGCCGTTCTCGTCCTGGCCGTTGATCTCTGCATGGCGGGTCTTTTTGGTATCGTCGATGTGGACGGTGCCGGCGATCTCGGACATGATGGCCATCGCCTTGGGGCGACGGCTCTCGAACAGTTCCTCAACGCGCGGAAGACCCTGGGTGATGTCTTCGGCCGATGCGATACCGCCGGTGTGGAAGGTACGCATCGTCAGCTGGGTGCCGGGCTCGCCGATGGATTCGGCCGCGATGATGCCGACGCTCTCGCCGACTTTGACACACTCACCGTTGGACAGGTTGGAGCCGTAGCAGCGGGCGCAGACGCCGATGTGGGCGCGGCAGGTCATGACGGAGCGGATCTCCAGCTCGGTGATGCCGGCGTTGACGATCTTCTCGGCGTCGAACATATCCATCATCTTGTCTTTGCTGACGAGCAGCTCGCCGGTGTTGGGGTCCAGCACGTCATGCAGCGCATAGCGGCCGTTCAGACGCTCCTTGAAAGACTCGACGACGGAGTTGCCCTCGCTGATCTCGCGGACCAGGATGCCTTCGGTCGCGTGGCAGTCCTCCTCGCGGATGATGACTTCCTGCGAAACGTCGACCAGGCGGCGGGTCAGGTAGCCGGAGTCCGCGGTACGCAGCGCGGTGTCGGCCAGGCCTTTGCGCGCGCCACGGGAGGAGATGAAGTATTCCAGAATGTTCAGGCCCTCGCGGTAGTTGGCGCGGATGGGCATTTCCAGCGTTTTGCCGGCGGTGTTGGCCAGCAGGCCGCGCATACCGGCCAGCTGCTTGATCTGGTCCATAGAACCACGGGCGCCGGAGTCCGACATCATATAGATGGGGTTGCGCTGGTGGTTGTGGCGCAGGTTGTCGCCCAGCGCCTCCGAGACCTGCTCGGTGGCTTCCTGCCAGATGGCGACGGTGCTGCGGTAGCGCTCGTCGTCGGAGATCAGGCCGCGGTTGAAGTTCTTCATGACCTTTTCGACCTTCTTGTCGGCCGCCGCCAGGATCGCCGGCTTTTCCTCCGGGATGATGGCGTCGGGCACGGCCACGGTGATGGCCGACAGCGTCGAATACTTGTAGCCCTGGGCCTTGATGGCGTCCAGCATCATGGCGCAGGCCTTGGTGCCGTGCTTGGTCAGGCAGCGGCTGATGATGTCGGGCAGGCCCTTTTTGGTCAGCTTGTCGGACTTGCCGCCCGAAGCGATCTTGAGGGTGCGGGGGTTCATCTCGTAGTCGAACTTATGCTCCGGGTCGGTGCGGTCGACATAGCCCAGGTCCTGCGGGATGGGGGTGTTGAAGATGATCTGGCCCATCGTGGTATCGACGAGGGCGCTCTCCTCCACGCCGTCAAAGGTCATGGTGCGGCGCACCTTGATGGGCGCCTGCAGCGTGATGAGGCCTTCGGAATAGGCCATCATCGCCTCCGCCTCGTCGCGGAAAACCTTGCCGTGGCCTTTGTCCTCGGGGTTGATGAGGGTGAGGTAGTAGCTGCCCAGGATCATATCCTGCGTGGGCACGGTGACGGGCTCGCCGTCGGAGGGCTTGAGCAGGTTGCCGGAGGCCAGCATCAGCATCTTGGCTTCGCGCTTGGCCTCGGTGGACAGCGGCAGGTGCACGGCCATCTGGTCGCCGTCGAAGTCGGCGTTGAACGGCGTGCAGACCAGCGGGTGCAGCTTGATGGCGCGGCCCTCGACCAGGACCGGCTCAAACGCCTGGATGCCCAGGCGGTGCAGCGTCGGCGCGCGGTTGAGCAGCACCGGGTGGCCCTTGATGACGGTCTCGAGCGAGTCCCAGACCTCGGGGCGGGCGCGCTCGACCATCTTGCGGGCGGACTTGATGTTGTTGGCCTTTTCCTTCTCGACGAGGTCCTTCATGACGAAGGGCTTGAACAGCTCCAGCGCCATCTCTTTGGGCAGACCACACTGGTACATCTTGAGCTCGGGGCCGACGACGATGACCGAACGGCCGGAGTAGTCGACGCGCTTGCCCAGCAGGTTCTGGCGGAAACGGCCCTGCTTGCCCTTGAGCATGTCGGAAAGGCTCTTGAGCGCGCGGTTGTTGGCGCCGGTGACCGGGCGGCCGCGGCGGCCGTTGTCGATCAGGGCGTCGACAGCCTCCTGCAGCATGCGCTTTTCGTTGCGCACGATGATGTCGGGCGCGCCGAGTTCCAGCAGGCGTTTGAGGCGGTTGTTGCGGTTGATGACGCGGCGGTACAAATCGTTGAGGTCCGACGTCGCAAAGCGGCCGCCGTCCAGCTGCAGCAGCGGGCGCAGATCCGGCGGGATGACCGGCACGACGGTGAGGATCATCCACTCGGGGCGCTGGTTGCTCTCGATAAAGGCATCGACGCACTCCAGGCGCTTGAGCAGGCGCACACGCTTTTGGCCGTTGGCCTTTTCCAGCTCGGCGCGCAGCTCGGCCGAGAGCTGGTCGAGGTCGATCTCGGCCAGCAGTTTCTGGATCGCCTCGGCGCCCATGCCGGCGTCAAAGGTATCCTCGTACTTTTCGCGCATCTCTTTGTACTCGCGCTCGGTCAGCAGCTGCTTTTTCTCCAGCGGCGTGAAACCGGGGTCGGTGACAATGTAGTTGGCGAAATACAGCACCTTGTCCAGCTGGCGGGGGCTGATGTCCAGCATCAGGCCGATGCGGCTGGGGATACCCTTGAAGTACCAGATGTGCGAGACCGGCGCGGCCAGCTCGATATGGCCCATGCGCTCGCGGCGGACTTTGGCGCGGGTGACCTCAACGCCGCACTTGTCGCAGATCTTGCCCTTATAGCGGATGCGCTTGTACTTGCCGCAGTG
>DXEI01000098.1 GCA_019115045.1 Candidatus Gemmiger excrementipullorum
GGAAACCGTCTCGGGCGACCCCAGCAGACCTCCGGGGTTTCCAAAGGGGCCCGCAGGCCCCTTTGGCCGTGCCCCGCGCCTCGGAACTAGCGGCGGCTTTTTCGCTTCCTTTTTGGCCGGACAAAAAGGAAGGGTATCTGGCAAGCGAGAAAACCAAATCTTATAACGCACGGGGCGGGAGCAGCAACGTTACCCAAGAACGTAAAAACAAGGCAGACGTCCACGGCAGGGGTTCACCCCCGCCCTACAAACCGGCGGGAACGGGCAACGAACCGGGAACCCCGCGTGGGTCAGACCCCTGCCGGGAGGCATATATGCCTCCCCTACGCATAGACTGAGCACGGTCACAATGCAAAAAACGGTATCATAGGGCAAACGGGCGCAGCACCATAATTTTTCATTCTTCATTTTTCATTCTTCATTTTTTCAGTTCCCCCCGCGCACGGTCTGGATGTACTGCCGCGGGGTCTGGCTGTACTCAGCCTTGAAGGCGCGGTAAAAGTTGGCGTAGTCGCCAAAACCGCAGTACTGGCATACTTCGCTGGGGGGCACGCCGCCCGCCAGCATCTGCTTGGCGTTCAGCAGGCGTTTTTGCAGGATGTACCGGTGCACCGTCGTGCCGATCTGCGCGTCAAACTTGCGCAGCAGGTGGTATTTGCTGATGTAAAACCGCTCGGCCAGCTGGTCCAGGGTCAGCGGCTCGTTGTAATGCTCGTTGATGTAATGCAAAACGGCGTCCACCACCTGGTCGCTGCTGCCCGCCGGGCGGGCGGCGGCGCGCTCGGCCGCGGCGCGGTTCAGCCCCACCATCAACTCCACCAGCGCGCCCTGGGCCATCAGGTCGCAGCCGTAGTCCTTGCTGGCGCGCAGCGTGTACAGCCGCTCCACCGCCGCGCGCATCTGCGCGGCAGCGGGCGCCGGCAGCCGCAGCAGGTTGGTGTGCCCCGGCACGCTGGTGTCAAAACAGCGCGTCAGGCTTGTGCGCGGGGTGGAAAGCCGCTCCAGATACGGGCGCGCCACCCACAGCACGATGCGCTCATACGCGTCGGCGTCGGTGGCAATGCGCGCCTGGTGCAGCTCCAGCGGGCTGATGAGCATCCAGTCGCCGGGGCGCACGCGGTAGATCTGGTTTTCCACAATATACTCCACCCGGCCGCCCAGCAGCAGGTAGACCTCGTAAAAATCGTGGTGGTGCAGCTCCACTTCATTTAAATAGGTCGAGTGGTAGCGGTAGATCTCGTAATCCTGCGCGATCATCGTCTGGCGGTAGGTATAGGCGTTGAAACCCGGCCCGGCCATACACGATCCCCCCTTTTTGTACAAAAAACAGCCCGGCGCGGCGGCCTTTTGGCGTGGCTGTGTCATACTTTGTATTTTACCGCAATATTTACAATCTTTCAAGCAAGAACGGCCATTTGTTTGTGAAAAATTGCACGCTATACTAGGCTTAGCAACGGGCGGTGCGCCGCCCGCCCACCGCCACACTGTACAAGAAGGAGTTTTGCACTATGCAGATGAATGCCGCTTCCATCGTCAACCAAAAAGCCGAGTGGGAAGCCCTGGGCGTCAAGCTGCCCGGCTTTGACCACGCCGCCATGACCGCCGCCACCAAGGCGCACCCCGTGTGGGTCCACTTTGGCGCGGGCAACATCTTCCGCGGGTTTATCGCCGCCCTGCAGCAGAAACTGCTCAATGAGGGGCTGAGCGATAAGGGCATCATCGCGGCCGACACCTTTGACTACGACATCATCGACAAGATCTACACCCCGTTCGACAACCTGACCATGATGGTCACGCTGAACCCCGACGGCACCACCAGCCGCGAGATCATCGGCTCTGTGGCAGAAGGCCTGCGCGCCGACGCCTCCGACGCCGCCATGATGGCCCGCTTTAAAGAGATCTTCACCGACCCGGGGTTGCAGATGCTCTCCTTCACCATCACCGAGAAAGGCTACGCGCTCTACCGCCCCGACGGCAGCCTGATGCCCGTCGTGCAGGCCGACATCGACGAAGGCCCCGCCCACGCCCGCCACGCCATGAGCATGGTCGCCGCGCTGCTGCTGGAGCGTTTCAACGCCGGCAAGTACCCGCTGGCCGTCGTCAGCATGGACAACTGCTCGCACAATGGCGAGAAATTGCAGTCCAGCGTGCTGACCGTCGCCAAAGCCTGGCTGGAGAAGGGCTACGTCGGGCAGGATTTCATCGACTATCTCAGCGATGAGAGCAAGATCGCCTTCCCCTGGTCGATGATCGACAAGATCACCCCGCGCCCGCACAAGATCGTCGAGGAGCAGCTCGCCAAAGACGGCATCGAGGACATGGCCCCCATCGTCACGAGCAAGAACACCTACATTGCGGCGTTCGTCAACGCCGAGCGCCCGCAGTACCTCGTCGTCGAGGATAAGTTCCCCAACGGCCGCCCGCCGCTGGAAAAGGCCGGCGTCTACATGACCGACCGCGACACCGTCAATAAGACCGAGCGCATGAAGGTCACCACCTGCCTCAACCCGCTGCACACCGCCATGAGCGTCTACGGCTGCATGCTGGGCTACACGCTGATCTGCGATGAGATGAAGGACGCCGACATCGTCGCGCTCGTCAAGCGCCTGGGCTACGTCGAGGGCCTGCCCGTCGTCGTCGACCCCGGCATCCTCGACCCCAAAGACTTCATCGACGAGGTCGTCAACCAGCGCCTGCCCAACCCCTTCATGCCCGACGCGCCGCAGCGCATCGCGACCGATACCTCCCAGAAAGTGGGCATCCGCTTTGGCGAGACCATCAAGAGCTATATTGCCGAGGGCCGCGACCTCAACACGCTGGTATCCATCCCGCTGGCCATCGCGGGCTGGCTGCGCTACCTGCTGGCCGTCGATGACGAGGGCAAGGCGTTTGAAGTTTCGGCCGACCCGCTTAAGGACGAGCTGCAGGCCAAGCTGGCCGGCATCGAAGTCGGCCGCCCCGACAGCTACCACGGCCAGCTGAAGGAGATCCTCAGCAACGCGTCGATCTTCGGCACCGACCTGACCCAGACCGTGCTGGCCGCCAAGATCGAGCAGTACTTTGTGGCCGAGCTTGCCGGCACCGGCGCCGTGCGCAAGACGCTGCACGAAGCGCTGAACGGCTGAAAACAAATGAATCATTAAAAATGAAAAATTAAAAATTGCGGTGGCGCGCGGCTGCGCCGCGCCCTATAAACCAATCGGGAACGGGCAACCAACCGGGAACCCCGCGCGAGGGAACCCCCCTGCCGGGCGGCATGTATGCCGCCCCTACAAACCGACCGGGGACGGCAGGCAAATGGGTAAGGCAGACGTTTGCCGCAGACCCGCCCGCCTGCGAACGCGGGCGGGGTTTTGGAACGGGAGCCCGGATGAGCCGTACCGGCAGCAAAGAGACGGTATTGTAACAGAGAGCCGTTGCCTTGTGAGAAACGTAAACCGTCTCGGGCGACCCCATTAGACCACCGGGGTTTCCAAAGGGGCCCGCAGGCCCCTTTGGCCGTGCCCCGCGCCTCGGAATTAGCGGCGGCTTTTTCGCTTCCTTTTTGGCCGGTCAAAAAGGAAGACATACGGCGAGTGAAGAAACCAAATCTTGTAGAGCCGAACCGGGTTTTGCCCCTTTACCCAAGAACGTAAAAACAAAGGCGAACGCCCGCGGCGGGGTCAAGATCTCCGCGCTAAGAGCCGGGCCTTGCGGCCCGGTTGCGCTCCGAAACGCGCCTGCGGGCGCAGCCCCGCCCTACAATGCGAGGAAAACGTCGCACAAACCATAAACGGGCGGCACGGGTACCGTTTTGCGGGCCGCATGCATGCGGCCCCTACGCATGGACCAAACGCCATCGCAACCAAAAAGGGGTCTGGTAAGGCGGCCGGGTACGGCGGGCGTGAACGCCCGCCCTACAGAGCAAAAACATACGCCATGCCAACCGTAAACGGGCAGCCGCCGCGTGCTATCGCACCATAAACCTAATTTCCAATCCGTCGTGCGGCGC
>DXEI01000099.1 GCA_019115045.1 Candidatus Gemmiger excrementipullorum
GGTCCTGCACCGCAAACGCGATGCGGAACGGCTTTTTCAGCGGGATATGCACGACTTCGGTTTTTACGTCGGTGATCTTCATACAGCAGCCCTCCCGGTGGATGCGCAGCGGGGCAGCGCCCTGCCGCGCATTTTTTCTCATTGTACTGCGCAGTTTGGGCGCGGTCAACGGGTTTGGCGTGTGTTTTGGCAAAAAAGTGCGCGGCAAAGGCAAAATTTCCGCAGCGGAAACGCAGACAGGGCGGCTTTATGCGGGAACAGCGTCCCGCCGCGGCACAACGCCCGGCCCGCCGCCGGTGCGGGAGCGGCGCGCCACACGCCCGCGGCGACGCCGCCCGGCAGGGAAAACCGGGAAATAATACAAACTGTATAGTTTGCGCTTTCTATAACAAAAACGAAAAACCGCCGCGCGCTGCAACAGCAGCGTGCGGCGGCGTCTTTTTTGGCAGGGGGTTCCGGCGTCACGCCAGCGCCTGCTCCAGGCGGGCGCGGATCTCGCGCAGGAACTCCAGCGAGGTCACCTTGCGGGCGGGGGTCTCGCCCTCCCACATGGCGCACAGGTCGCCGGTCATCACGCCGGATTCAATGGTGTCGATGGTGGCTTTTTCCAGCGCGTCGGCGTAGCGGCCCAGCGCGTCGATGCCGTCCAGCTCGCCGCGCTTACGCAGCGCACCCGACCATGCAAACAGCGTCGCCACCGGGTTGGTGGAGGTCTCCTCGCCTTTGAGGTACTTGTAGTAGTGGCGGGTCACGGTGCCGTGGGCGGCCTCGTACTCGTAGTTGCCGTCGGGCGAGACGAGCACCGAGGTCATCATCGCCAGCGAGCCGAACGCCGTCGAGACCATATCGCTCATCACATCGCCGTCGTAGTTCTTGCAGGCCCAGATGAACCCGCCCTTGGAGCGGATGACCCGCGCCACCGCGTCGTCGATGAGGGTGTAGAAATATTCAATGCCCAGGGCCTCGAACGTTTCTTTGTATTCGGCGTCGTAGATCTCCTGGAAAATATCCTTAAAGGTGTGGTCGTACTGCTTGGAGATGGTGTCCTTCGTCGCAAACCACAGGTCCTGTTTGGTGTCGATGGCATACTGGAAGCAGGACCGCGCAAAGGAGCTGATGGACTTGTCGGTGTTGAACTGCGCCTGCAGCACGCCGGGGCCGTCGAACTTGTTCACGGTCTGCCAGTGGGCGGTGCGGCGGCGGTCGTCGCCGGTAAACACCAGCTCGGCCTTGCCGGGGCCGGGTACGCGGTACTCGGTAGCGCGGTAGACGTCGCCAAAGGCGTGGCGCGCGATGGTGATGGGTTCTTTCCAGGTGCGCACCACCGGCGAGATGCCCTTGACCATGATGGGCGCGCGGAACACCGTGCCGTCCAAAATGGCGCGGATGGTGCCGTTGGGGCTCTTCCACATCTGGGAAAGGTGGTATTCCTCCACGCGCTGGGCGTTGGGGGTGATGGTGGCGCACTTGACGGCCACGCCGTACTTTTTGTTGGCGTTGGCGGCGTCGATCGTCACCTGGTCCTGCGTTTCCTCGCGGTGGGCCAGGCCCAGGTCATAGTATTCGGTTTTCAGGTCCACAAACGGCAGAACGACCTCGTCCTTGATCTGCTGCCACAGGATGCGGGTCATCTCGTCGCCGTCCATCTCCACCAGGGGGGTGGTCATCTTGATCTTTTCCATCGCGTTTCCTCCAAGCTGTTCGGGTGTGGGCGTATCTGCCTTTTATTATAATGCGCGCGCGCCGTTTGCGCAAGCCAAAACCTTGGGGGAAACCGCACAAACAAGGGGCGTTCAGCCGGTATAGGGCTGTATGGGGGTCCAGGCCGTGGAACCGGCCAGATAGTCCGCCTGGTCGATGAGGGCGTAACCGCTGCGATACCCGCCCTGCGCGTCCAGGTAATTGGTGCGCAGCAGGCAGCGCCCATCGCCGGTAAGAACTTCGGGCCAGGCTGTCTCTGTGCCCGGCAATTCCTGCAAGGATGGGATGCTGTGGTTTTCCCCAGTGTTCAGGTCATAGATCCGATAATAGTCCCCGTCCGTCCAGTTGCGGATCCAGCGCAATTCCTCGTTTTGGCACAAAGCGGCGCCGTAATAAAACGCTTCTTCGGACGGCACGGGGACTTGCTGCCAGTCGCCGCCCGACTTGTCGCAGCTTTCAAGGCCCTCCTTCAAGATGCCGGTATTATCTTGGATGCTCCATACAAAATAGATGCGTTCGTTCGCCATGGCCAAAAGCATCCGGCCGCGCCGGGTGCCGTCGGGCTGTTCCTGCCCGTAGTACGGTACCTCAAAAAGTTTTTCCAGTTTCCCGGTGGCTGGGTCGAACCAGTCATACTCCTTGCGGGCGTTCTGCATCGCGGCGTCGTAGGCTTCAAGGTTTTGGCCGGGGTCGGGCAGCGGTGCGTCGGTAAGGATGCGGCAGAGAATAAAACGGTCTTTCCCCACCGGATAGATCCCCTCCGTCTGCGGTGGGAGCGTAAGGTCGGTGATCTGCCCGGTTTCCAGGTCCAGGCGGTCGCCGTGCAGGCCGTCCGCGTGGGGATAAAAACAGAACGCGCTGTATTCATCCGCCGCCGAAAAGCCGGTAAATTCTGCGGGCACCGGGAATTCCGCGACTTCGCCGCCATCCAGCGGGATGCGGTAGAGCGTCTGATCCGCCACAAAATAGAGCTGGCTGCCGCGCACCAACGGCTCGCCGAACTGCAGCACCGGCGTTTCCAGCGCATAGAACAGTTCTTCCCGCGCGCTGGCATAGTCCAGTTTTAGGATGCGGGGAAGCAGGCTTCCGTCCGGCAGCGTATCATATTCCGTTACATAATAGGCATCCGCTGTCTGTTGCAGGGCGTTCCCGCCGACGAGCTTCCCCACCGGGAAGGCCGCTTGTTCCCCCGCCGTTTCGGCCGTCTCGGCGGCGGGGGCGGTCTCTGTGGTAGCGGCGTTTTGCGGCACGGCGGGCGCGCAGGCCGTCAAGGCCAGCGCCAGCAGGGCAAGCAGGGGGGACAGGGGGTGTTTCATCGCGGGGCTCCTTTCGTTTTGACTCAGAAAACCGTGATCTTTTGGCTTTCAGCGTACCATACCCTTGTATCAGAGTTGTACCACACTACGCGCGGTTCCATAAAAAAACAAAGCCGCAAAAACCTGCCTGCAAGGCGGCATCTGCTGCGTTATCGGGTCTTGCATTCCACCAAGGAGTGCTGCGACCCTCTGCCTTGCATCTGCCGCCTTGCAGCGGTTTTGCGATGCTGCGCAGTTTCTGCAAAACCTTTGTTTTCTTATGTCGCCGCGCTACAGCCTATTTTGTAAAATTTTGGCGCAAAGGGGGCCGCTCTCCTTAACAAAGTTTTACCAAAACCATACCGCAGCATGGTTTCGACGCCGCAAACGCCCGGCTATAATGGGAGATGCCGCAGGGGCACAGACCGTTTTCCCCGGCCCGGCGGCACACGCATACAAAACGGATGCAAAAACAAGGAGTGGAAACCAGATGAAAAACCTGACCAAGCGCG
>DXEI01000010.1 GCA_019115045.1 Candidatus Gemmiger excrementipullorum
CCGGCCGCAAACGGGGTTTCGGCCGCGCGCCACTGCACGGCGAACGGCAGCGCCCCGGCCAGCGCCGCGACGGCGTCAGCCACCCCCTGCTGCCCGGCAGCGGGCCCGGCGATGACCAGCGGCGCGGTGCGGCCCAGGCTGCCCAGCGTCTGCAGCAGCCCCGGCAGGCCCAGGATATGGTCGCCGTGGTAGTGCGTCAACAGCACGGCCGCCAGCCGGTAGGCACTGACGCCCCAGCGGCGCAGCGCGGTCTGGGTGCCCTCGCCGCAGTCCAGCAGCACGCCGTGCCCGGCCGCCTGCACGGCCAGCGCGGCCAGCGCGCGGCCCGGCAGCGGCTGGGTGCCGCCGCAGCCCAGCATGGTAACGGTCAACATGGCGCAAGGCCCCCTTTCCCGACAGTACCCCACTATATACATGGTATTATACCACAAACCCCGCCGGTTGGGAACAGCGCGCACCCCACAAAAAACCGCCCCCCAGGGGGAGGCGGGGAGGCGGGGCGTATACGGTCGTATTTCCCGTAAACCACGCGTGGCGAACACCCCTGCCGGGAGGCATGTATGCCGCCCACGAACATTGCGGTATTGCCCGTTGCCGGGCCGGCATGGTGTTTGCCTTGCATTGTAGGGCGGGGCCTTGATCTCCGGCCTAAGAGCCGCCGCTGCGCGGCGGTTGGCCATCTCCGCGCTAAGAGCCGGGCCTTGCGGCCCGGTTGCGCTCCGAAACGGCGCTGCGGCGCCAGTCCGAAACGCGCCTGCGGGCGCAGACCCCGCCGTGGACGTCTGCCCGCCGCCCGTACACGGTTTACCTGTTGTTTCCCTCGCATTGTAGGGGCCGCATTTTTGACCCCGCCGTGGCCGGTCTGCGGCAAACTTTTGCTTTGCCCATTCACCTGCCTTCCCGGTAGGTTCGTAGGGGCCGCATGGTTGCGGCCCGTGGCCGTCTGCCCTGCGACAACGTTTTTGGGGTTGTGTACGCGATACCGGGTGTTTGTAGGGGAGGCATATATGCCTCCCGGCAGGGGTGAACGGTCACACGGGGTTTGCGGGCGGTTGCCCGTTTGCCACGGTTTGTAGGGCAGCCATCACACGACCCATAAACGTCCGGCCGCCGCTTTCTACCGCGCCGCAAGCCAAATTTTCGAGCGGCCGCAGGCCGCGATCCACATTCATTTTTATTTTTTCATTTTTCATCTTTCATTTTCCAGGTTTTTGCATTTTCCCCGCTCTTGCGCCCTGCGCCGCGGTGTGCTATCGTGTATACAAACGCACAGAAAGAGGTGTCTTTCCCCATGGCATTGCTGCAAGTCAACTATGTTTCCCGCGCGCTGATGCGCACTGTGACGCTTCACGTCGTGCTGCCGGTGGACAAGTTCGCGTCGGAGCACACGCCCTACCGCCCGGCGCGCGCCTTCCCCACGCTGTACCTGCTGCACGGGTTGCTGGGCAACTACACCGACTGGGTCACCGGCACCCGCGTGCAGCGCTGGGCCGAGGCGCGCGACCTGGCCGTCGTCATGCCCAGCGGCGACAACCATTTCTACGTCGACCAGCCCGGCACCCACGACCTGTACGGCGAATTTATCGGCCGCGAACTGGTCGAGGTCACCCGCCGCATGTTCCCGCTGTCCCCCCGGCGGGAGGATACTTTCATCGGCGGGCTTTCGATGGGCGGCTACGGCGCGCTGCGCAACGGGTTAAAGTACCACGATACCTTTGGGGCTATCGCGGCGCTTTCCACAGCCAACATCGTCGCGCACATGGACGGCTTTACCGACGACGCGCCCAACTTCAACAACCGTACTTCCTACCTGGAAGGGCTCTTCGGCCCGCGCGCGGGCATCCCCGGCAGCGACGCCGACCTGACGGCGCTGGCGCACAAGCTGCGCGGCCTGCCTGACGAACAACCCCGCATCTACCTGGCGTGCGGCGACGCCGACGACCTGCTGGGGCTGAACGTGCAGCTGCGCGACGAACTGCGCGCCGACGGCTTTGCCGTGACCTGGCGGCAGGCCCCCGGCGGGCATGAGTGGGATTTCTGGGACAGCCAGATCCGCCAGGTCATCGACTGGCTGCCGCTGGCCGGCGGCGAAAGCGGCATCAACAGCGGGCATATCCGGTAACGCCCGGTTTACGCCGCGCCCCGCGCGTGCTATACTAAGGGGGTACCGGAGCCATCCCCCGCACGGTCTTATTCTGCGAAAAATCAACGTCTGCTGCGTTATCGAAGCCTGGCAATGCCCCCGGTATCCCTGCGGTTTCGCGCCCTGCATCCGTTGCTTTTCAGCGAATTTTCCAGCGCTTTTGATGGATCAGATACCCCGTGGACAAGCGGCCCCCGCGCCGCCCCCTGCCGCCCGGCCCCCGCGCCGGGCGTGCGGTTTTTGCTTTTGGGAAAGGAGTTGTACCCTATGGCACACAACATTTTGATCGCGTATTTTTCCGCCAGCGGCGTGACAGCCCACGCCGCACAGGCCATGGCCGACGCCGTCGGCGCCGATTTGTTTGAGATCCGCCCGCAGCAGCCCTACACCGCCGCCGACCTGGACTGGCGCAACAAGCAGAGCCGCAGCTCGCGCGAGATGACCGACCCCGACGCCCGCCCGGCAATGGCCGCGCCCGCGCCCGACCTGGCCGGGTATGACACGGTGTTCGTCGGGTTCCCCATCTGGTGGGGCGTCGAGCCGCGCGTGGTGGACACCTTTTTGGACAGCTGCGACTTTACCGGCAAAACGCTGATCCCCTTTGCGACGTCGGGCGGCAGCGGCATGCCCTACGCGCAGAACCACCTGCAGACGACCTACCCCGCCCTGCCCTGGCGCACGGGCGCGCGCGTGGGCATCGACGACGCCGCCGCCTGGGCGCAGCGCGCACTGCAGGGGTGACGGAGCCACCCCGCCAAAACCAAACCTGCCGCCCGTGAAACGGTACGGGTATTGCCTGTTCACGGTTTGCGTGGTGTTTATCTTGCATTGTAGGGCGGGGCCTTGGCCCCGCCGCACAAACCGGTGTAAACGGGCAATCAACCATAAACCCCGTGCGATGGCTCACCCCTGCCGGGAGGCATATATGCCTCCCCTACAAATGAGGGTATCGCGTACACGACCAAAAACGTTGCTGTGATGCAAACACCCGCGGGCCGCATACATGCGGCCCCTACGAACCTACCGGGAACGGCAGGTAAACAGGCAAGGCAGATGCCTGCCGCAAACCGGCACGGCGGGGTCAAGACCCCGCCCTACATTCTCTATTTCATCGGTAAACACAATCGCCCCCGGGGCGCCGCATGGCCGCCCCGGGGGCGTGGTTTTGCTGTTGCGTTTTACAGGTACCGCACCGTTTCGGCCAGCGGTTTGCGCTGGCTGTGGGGCGGCAGCGGGCCGGCGCCCGGCGCGGCATAGCCCAGGTCCAGCAGCATCAGCACCTGCTCGTTTTCCGGCAGGGCAAAGGCCTTGGCGGCTTCGGCCGGGTCAAAGCGGTTGAGCCAGCAGCTGTCCACACCGGCGTTGCAGGCAGCCAGCATCATGTGGGTGGCCACGATGGCCGCATCCTCAATGCCGGAATCCCGGCCCCCGCCGGGGTACTGGTAGACGTTCTCGCTGTCAAAGGCCACCAGCAGCACGGTGGGCGCGCCGTAGCGGCAGGGCGTCAGCGCGTCGATCTTGGCCAGCCCTTCGGGCGACTGCACGACGTAAATTTTCTGTTCCTGCAAATTTTTGGC
>DXEI01000100.1 GCA_019115045.1 Candidatus Gemmiger excrementipullorum
CTGCGCATTGCGCACGCGCGCGCCCGCGGGGCCAAAGCCCTGCTGGAAGCCGGCGCGCGCACCGCCGCGCGGGACGAAGCCGCCGACGCCGCCTACACGGCGGTGCTGCTGGACGACGCCGCCCGCGTCGAAGCGCTGTGCCAGACGCTGGCGCAAGCCCGGTGGGACGACGCCGTCGCCCTGCTGGACGAACTGGGCGGCGCCTGGCGCAAAGCAGGGCGCATCAAGGGCGGCAAGGCCAGCAACCCGGCGGCCTTTGCGGCCAGCGAGCTGCGCGACCGCGCCAAAAAGCAGATCGAAAGCCTGCGCGGCGACTGCCTGCTGTGCACCGCGGCACAGTATGCCGAGGACCGCCGCCGCGCCGCGCCGCTGGTGGCGGCGCTCGTGCGCGTCACGCAGCAGTTTGCCGACGCCTGCTTTGCCGCCAAGTGCGAGGAAAAACTGCTGGATTACGCCGACTTTGAGCACCTGACGCTGGACCTGCTCACGACGCCGGACGGCGCCCGCACGCCGCTGTGCCGCACCGTCAGCGCGCGCTATGCCGCCGTGCTCGTCGACGAATACCAGGACACCAACGCCCTGCAGGACGCCATCTATTTTGCGCTGGCTGCCCCCCAGGCCGATAACCTCTTCTTTGTGGGCGACATCAAGCAGAGCATCTACCGCTTCCGCCAGGCCGACCCGTCGGTGTTTTTGGGCAAGCAGCAGCGCTGGCAGCCCTACCCGCAGCCGGCGGGCGCGCCGGCCACGCTGGCGCTGGACGCCAACTTCCGCAGCGCGCCGCAGGTCATCGCCGGCATCAACTATCTGTTCGAGACCTTCTTCTCGCAGGAGCTTGGCGGCGTCGACTACGGCGCCGGCCAGCGCCTCGTCGTCGGCCGGCCGGACGCCGCCTACCCCGGCCTGTGCGAGATCGATGTCATCGACGGCGCAGACGCAGAAGGGGACGCCGCCGCCATCGCGCAGCGCATCGCCGCCATGCTGGCAGAAGGCTTCCCCGTGCGCGGCAAGGAGGGCGTGCGCCCCTGCCAGGCAGGGGATTTCTGCATCCTGCTGCGCGGCCGCGCCGACTTTGCTACCTACGAAAGCGCACTGCGCACAGCCAACATCCCGGTGTTTGCCGACGTCGCCGCCGACCTGCTGGACGCGCCGCCGGTGCGCCCCTTTGCGGCATTGCTGCGCGTCATCGACAACCCCGCCCAGGACATCCCGCTGGCGGCGGTGCTGCTCAGCCCGCTGTTCCCCTATACGCCGGACGACCTGGTGGCGCTGCGCCGCGCCTGCCCGCAGGGCAGCCTGTACGGCGCTGTGCTGGAAGGCGGCGAGCCGCGCTTTGCCGCCTTTGTGCAGACCCTGGCCGAGTACCGCCGCCTGGCGCGCATGCTGCCGGTGGACCGCCTGCTCGAAGAACTGCTGGCCCGCACCGGCTACCTGGCCGCCGTGGGCGCGCTGCCCGACGGCGCGCGCTGCCGCGAGGACCTGCAGACCTTCGTCGCCTGGGCGGCCGGCGCCGGCAAGGCCGGGCTGCCGGCGCTCATCCGCGCCATGGACGCCGCGGCGGCCAACGGCGGCCTGAGCCAGAGCGGCGGCGGGCAGACCCGCCCGGGCTGCGTCAGCATCATGACGGTGCACCGCTCCAAAGGCCTCGAATTTCCCGTCGTCTTTGTGGCCAACACGGCGCACGCTTTCAACCAGAGCGACGCCATCCGCCCTGTGCTGACCCACCGCCGGTTCGGCGTCGGCGTCACGCTGCGCGCCGGCAGCACGGCCCGCCGCTACAAAACGCTGCCCTACGCGGCGCTGGCCCAGACCATCCGTACCGAGACCCTCAGCGAGGAGATGCGCGTGCTCTATGTCGCGCTCACCCGCGCGCAGGACGCGCTCCTCATCACTGTGCCGCTCAAGCGCGGCGGCAGCGAGCTCAAGGCCCCGGCGCTCTATGCCCAGGCCGAGGCCACCGGCCCCGAGGCGATGCGCGGCATGACCAGCTGGGCCGGCTGGCTGCTGACGGCGGCGCTGCTGCACCCGGGCAGCGACGCGCTGTGGGCCAAGACCGACCTGCTGCCGCACCACCGCCCCACCCGCGCGCCGCTGGAAATCCGCCTGCTGCCGGCGCCGGAAGCCGCCCCTGCGCCCGAAACGCCGCCCGCCCCGCCGCCGGAGGAAGCGCTGCGCCAAAGCCTGCGCGCCTCCTTTGCCTGGCGGCACCCGCGCGCCGCGCTGCAAACGATCCCCGCCAAGGTCAGCGTCAGCGCGGTGGCCCACGCCGCGCGCCCGGCGGCGCTGGAACGCCCGGCGTTTCTGCAAAAGGACGGCCTGACCGGGGCCGAGCGCGGCACCGCCATCCACGCATTTATGCAAAGCGTGCCGCTGCAGGGCGACGCCCCCGACCTGGCAAAGGAAGTCGAGCGCCAGGTGGCGCAAAAGCTGCTGGACCCCGCCCTGGCCGCCAAGCTGGACCTTGGCCAGGTAGAGCCGTTTTTCGCCGGCGGCGTCTGGCGGCGCATCCGCCAGGCCAGGCGCGTGCTGCGCGAGGAACCGTTCATCACGGCGCTGCCGGCCGGCAAAGTCGTGCCGCAGGCAGGGGACCCGGAGGCCGAAGTGCTCGTACAGGGCATCGCCGACCTGGTGCTTGTGTTTGACGACCATGCTGAGATCTGCGATTATAAAACCGACGCCAGCCGCGACGCCGCCTACTATAAAAAAGAGTATACGGCCCAGCTGCAGCTGTACCGCCAGGCGTTTGCGCTGCGCCTGGGCGTGCCGGTGACCAAGCTGACGGTCTACAGCTTTGCCATGGCGCAGGAGATCGATATCCCGCTGGCCTAGGACCCCGCGCAGAAAAAATGCGCAAAATGCCGCACTTTCCGCTTGACTTGCACCCGCAGTTGTGCTACTATAGTAGCACCTCTTTTGCGGGTTTATTTTTTATGCCCTTTTTTCGGGGCAGCCCGTAAGCGCGAGGGAGGCTTATTAACCGATAATGGAGGTGCCGAACAAATGACTGTCAAGATCACCCTGGCTTGCACCGAGTGCAAGCAGCGCAACTACAACAAGGAGAAGAACAAGAAAAATTCTCCCGACCGTCTTGAGATGAAGAAGTATTGCCGTTTCTGCAAAAAGCATACCCTTCACCGCGAAACCAAGTGAGGATAGGAGCTTAGAGATGGCTGACAAAAAAACTGCGAACCCTGCAGCCCAGGCTCAAAGCGGCAAGAAAAAGACCTCGTTTTTGGGCAAGGTCAAGAACTTTTTCAAAGGCATCGCCAAGTATTTTAAAGATACCAGGAGCGAGCTGAAAAAGGTCGTGTGGCCCAGCAAAAAAGACGTCAAGACCAACACCATCACGGTGCTTGTCGTGGTCATCGTCGCGGCGGTGGTCCTCATCGTGCTGGACCTTATCTTTGGCGGCGCCATCCACCTCGTGGTCGGCGCTTGAACGCTTGAGCGGAGGCATTGACCCATGGCTGAACAGGCAAACTGGTATGTGGTGCATACCTATTCCGGTTACGAAAACAAAGTCGCCCAGGACCTGATGACGATGGTGGAAAACCGCCGCCTGCAGGACCTGATCTGTGACGTCAAGGTCCCGACCGAGACCGTGGTCGAGGAAGTGCTGGACAAGACCGGCAACAAGACCGGCGAAAAAGAGGTCCAGCACAAGCTCTACCCCGGGTATGTCTTTGTCAAAATGGTCATGAACGACAACACCTGGTACATCGTGCGCAACACGCGCGGCTGCACCGGCTTTGTCGGCCCCGAGTCCAAGCCGGAGCCGCTGACCGAAGCCGAAGTCGCCAACCTCGGCGTCGAGACCAAGACCGATCTGCAGGTCGACTACAAAGTCGGCGACACCGTCGAGATCACCGCCGGCCCGATGGAAGGCTCCGTCGGCACCGTCGAGGAGATCGACATCCCGGCGCGCAAGGTGCGCGTCAAGATCACGATGTTTGGCCGCGAGCTGCCCGCAGAACTCGAGCTGCATCAGGTCAAACTGTTCTGAGCCGAACGCTCGGGGCAAAACGCAATTTTCCGGTAAAAGCCGCGAACGGGCCCTGGCCCGGGGTACGGTTTTTATAGGGCGTGCGGCCGTCGCATGCCCGTGGGAGGCCCGCGCCGCGGGCCGCAACTCACCACAAAATTTGGAGGTGCAAATATCATGGCACAAAAAATCACTGGCTACATCAAGCTGCAGATCCCTGCCGGCAAAGCGACGCCGGCCCCGCCCGTCGGCCCCGCTCTGGGCCAGAAGGGCGTCAACATCATGGCCTTCACCAAGGAGTTTAACGAGCGCACCAAGAACCAGATGGGCATGATCATCCCCGTCGTCATCACGGTGTACGCGGACCGTTCCTTCAGCTTCATCACCAAGACCCCGCCGGCTCCGGTCCTCATCAAGAAGGCCGCCGGCATCGAGACCGCCTCCGGTGTGCCCAACAAGAACAAGGTCGGCTCCATCACCCTGGCCCAGGCCGAGGAGATCGCCAAGACCAAGATGCCTGACCTCAACGCCGCTTCTCTGGAAGCCGCCGTCAGCATGATCAAGGGCACCGCCCGCAGCATGGGCGTCACTGTCGAAGAGTGATGAACCGCCCCGTGGGAGGAAATTTCCGATAACTACCACACATGGAGGAATAAGCAATGAAACATGGTAAGCACTATGTCGAAAGCGCCAAGCTGATCGACCGTAGCAAAGTATATGACCCGCAGGAGGCCCTGGAGCTGTGCTGCAAGACCGCCCGCGCCAAGTTTGACGAGACCATCGAGCTGCATGTCCGCCTGGGCGTTGACAGCCGCCACGCCGACCAGCAGGTCCGCGGCGCCGTCGTGCTGCCCAACGGCACCGGCAAGAACGTCCGCGTGATCGCCATCTGCAAGGGCGACGCTGCCAAGGCTGCCGAAGCCGCCGGCGCGCAGGAGGTCGGCGATGACGATCTGATCGCGAAGATCCAGGGCGGTTACCTGGACTTCGACGTGCTCGTCACTACCCCCGACATGATGGGCCGCGTCGGCCGTCTCGGTAAGGTCCTCGGCCCCCGCGGCCTGATGCCCAACCCGAAGGCCGGCACCGTGACCCCCGATGTGGGCCGCGCCGTCACCGAGGCCAAGGCCGGTAAGATCGAGTACCGCCTGGACAAGCAGAACATCATCCATGTTCCGGTCGGCAAGGCGTCCTTCGGCGCTGAAAAGCTGATGACCAACCTGGACACCGTCCTCGAGGCCATCGCCAAGGCCAAGCCTGCCGCCGCCAAGGGCCAGTATTTCAAGAGCGCGACCGTCGCCACCACCATGGGCCCCGGCGTCCGCGTCAGCACCACCAAGTACGGCGTCTGAGCGGAAAAAA
>DXEI01000101.1 GCA_019115045.1 Candidatus Gemmiger excrementipullorum
TTGTCGTAGTGGTAGGCGATGTCGGCGGCAAAATAGGTGGGGATGCCGTTGGCGCGCACCAGCACTTCGTCCTTGGCTTCCTCCTCGCCGTCGTCGGTCTTGCGCTTGTTGGCCACGCCGTACTTGGCGGCGTACTGGGCGCTGCGGTACATAATGGCGCCGTCCTCGGCTTTGTAGCAGGCGCCGCTGGCCAGCAGCTTGTCCACCACGGCCTGCACCGCGCCGCTCTTGTGCAGCTCGCTCTCATGGAACCACACGTCGTACTCGATGCGGTACTTGCCCAGGTCGCGCTGCAGCCCGGCGATGTTCTTGGGCAGCGCATAGGCCACGATGGCCTGTTTCAGCGCCTCAAAATCGGCGTTCACATAGGCGTCGCCGTGCAGATCGGCAAAGGCTTTGGCGTGCGCAATGATGTCGGCGCCCTGGTAGCACTCAGCCGGCAGGGGGCAGGCGTCCTCGCCTTTATACAGCTGCAGGTAGCGGATGGCCAGGCTCTTGCCGAACTTTTCGATCTGGTTGCCCGCGTCGTTGATGTAGAACTCGCGCGTGACGTCGTAGCCGGCCCAGTCCAGGCAGGCGGCCAGGCAGTCGCCCAGCGCGCCGCCGCGGGCGTTGCCCATGTGCATGGGGCCGGTGGGGTTGGCCGAGACGAACTCAACGTTATAGCGCTTGCCGGCCCCGGCGTCGGTGCGGCCGTAGGCGGGGTCGGCGGCCGCGGCGCGCAGCACGCTGGTAAACCAGCCCTGGCCCAAAAACAGGTTGATGAACCCCGGTCCGGCGACCTCCACGCGGTCAAACAGCGCGCCGGTCAGGTCCAGGCGGGCGGTGATGGCCTCGGCGATCTGGCGCGGGGCTTTGCGGAACACCCGCGCGCCGGCCATGGCCAGGTTGCAGGCCACATCGCCGTTTTTGACGTCGGCGGGGATCTCGACGATGAACTCCGGCAGTTCGGCCTGCGGCAGCGCGCCGTCGGCCATGGCGGCGCGGGCGGCGGCGGTCAGCAGCGTGCGGGCCTGCGTCAGGGCGGCCAGGCGGGGGTTGTAGTTGCGGTATTCCATAGGGTGTGTGACCTCCTAGTTCATTTGCGGCTGCGCGGGCAGCGGGTCGACCGAAATGTCGACGAGGTTGCGGCTGATAAAATTTTCGGCGCCGGAGTCCAGCGTGTAGCTGAACCGCAGCTTGCCGCCGGTATCGCTCATCTCATGCTCGATGACGTCGGCCGCCACGCCCAGGCTGATGGCGCCAAACCCGGTCTCGTAATGGCAGAGGTGGCGGGTGCCTTTTTCGATGATGAGCTGGCTGGGCACCTTGCCGAACCGCAGCATCGAGACTTTGTGCGCGTCCTCGGCCAGTTTGACGGTGGTGGTGCAGCCCTCGTAGCCGGTGGCCTCGCTCTCTTTGTAGACGATGTAGTAGGCGCCGTCCTTGTGCACCAGCGAGCCGCGCGTCATCAACTCGACCGAGTCGCGCTTGCCGTCCTGCTCCATCGTGCCTTTGATGGTGATGAGATAGTTTTCTTCCATGATCGTAAAGACTTCCTTTTAATAGGCGTCGATGGCGATGCGCTCGACCGGGCCGCCGGCGTACTCGCCTAAAAACATCGTTTCCTGCTCGGCAAAGTTGGCGGGCGTGTCGCTCACGTAATAGCGCGCGCTGCCGCCGTCGGTGCGGCCGCTCAGCAGGTCCAGGTCGGCTAGCGCTTCGGCGGCCGCCTGCGCCGTCACCTTGCCGGAGTCGACCAGCGTCACCCCCGGGCCCATAAAATCGCCGATGCTCTTTTTCAGCAGCGGGTAGTGGGTGCAGCCCAAAATCAGCGTGTCGACGCCGCGTTCGCGCACCGGGGTCAGGTAGTCGGCAATGATCAGCTCCGTCGCGCGGCTGCCGTTTTGCGCGTAGCCGTTTTCCACCAGCGGCACAAACAGCGGGCAGGCCTGGGCCGTGATCTCGACGCCGGGCAGCATATCGCGGATGACGGCGGCGTAGGACCCGCTGCGGATCGTCGCCGCCGTGCCGATGATGCCGATCTTGCCGCTGCGCGTGGTGTTGACCGCCGCGCGGGACGCCGCGCCCACGACGCCGGTGTAGGGCACCGGCAGGCGGGCGGCTTCCTCCGACGGAAAGGTCGAGGAGACGGTGCCGCACGCAGCGATGATGAACTTGACGTTTTGCGAGAGCAAAAACCGGATGTCCTGCCGCGCATACTGCACGATGGTCTCCCGCGCGCGGGAGCCGTAGGGCACGCGGCCGGTGTCGCCAAAATAGACGATGTCCTCGCCCGGCAATACGCGGCGCAGCTGGCGCACGGCCGTCAGGCCGCCCAGGCCGCTGTCAAATACACCGATGGGTCGCGGGTCCATCAGTACGCCCCCTTCCGGCGCGTCTGCGCCAGGCGCAGCAGCCGGTCCACCAGCTGCGCAAAGCTCAGCCCCTCGTGTTCCATCAGCTTGGGGTACATGCTGATGGCCGTGAACCCGGGCAGCGTATTCAGCTCGTTGCACAGCACGCGGCCGGTGCCGCGCTCCACAAAAAAGTCGCAGCGGGCCAGGCCGGCGCAGCCCAGCGCCAGGTAGGCCTTGCGGGCCTCGGCGCGTACTTCGTCCAGTTTTTCCTCGCTCAGCTGCGCGGGGATCACCGTCTGCGAAACGCCGTTTTTGTATTTGTCGTCGTAGGTGTAAAACTCGGCGCCCGCCAAAATTTCGCCGGGGCGCGTCGCCGTCACGCTGGCCGGGTCGTCGGGGTTGCCGATGGCGGCGCACTCGACCTCCTGCCCGTCGACGAACTCCTCAAACACGACCTTGTCGTCCTCGCGCAGGGCCAGGGCCATCGCCTCGCGCAGCGCCGCGCGGTCGGCGGCTTTGCTGACGCCGACGCTGGACCCCGCGTTGGCGGGCTTGACGAAGATCGGCCAGCCCAGCGCGCGCTCGGCGCGGTCCAGCACGGCGTCGGGGTCCTGCTCGGCCTCGGCGGCGGTGGCGCTGGTCCAGCGGCAGTGCGGCACGCCGGCGGCGTCCATCACGGTGTTGGCCAGGGCTTTGTCCATGCAGACGGCGCTGGCCAGCACGCCGCAGCCCACGTAGGGGATGCGCGCAAGCTCAAACAGGCCCTGGATGGTGCCGTCCTCGCCGTTTTTGCCGTGCAGCACCGGCGCGCAGATGTCAATGTGCACCAGCTCGGCCGCGCCGCCGCGCAGCAGCCACACGCCGTGGTCGCTGCGGTCGGGGCTCAGCACGCAGGGGGTGCAGGCGGGGTCGCGCTGCCAGCTGCCGTCGGCCATCGCTTCGGGCGTGGGGGCGCAGGCCAGCCAGCGGCCCGTCTTGGTGATGCCGATGGGGAACACCTCATAGCGGGAGGCGCAGGGCTCCTGCCGCAGCGCGCGCAGCCAGGCCGACGCCGAAACGCAGCTGACCTCATGCTCGCTGGATACGCCGCCGAAAAACAGCGCCACGCGCAGTTTGTTGTGTTGCTCGCTCATTGTATACAACCCTCTTTTGCCAAACAGATCGCAGAAATCCCGCCGCGCCCGGCACAGGCGGCGGGCACGCGGCGCATACTTCCAGTCTTTAGTTTACTATCATAGCATATTCCGCCGCGCTTGGCTATATGATTTTTCGAGAACCTGCGGCTTTTTTGAAAAATACGCCGCAAAAAACGCCACGGGCTTGCCGCCCATGGCGCGGTATGCGGGAAGGCTGTCAAAGCTGCTGCTGCACCAAATACAGACTCCCGTTCTGCTTTTCTATGCGGTAGAGCGTCTGGTCTTTCAGCGAGGCGGGGTCTGCAAACAAGCTGCCGTACAGCGCGGCAAATTGCTCGTCGGTATGCGCGATATACAGGTGGGTATAGTCCTGCAGCAGGCTTGCCCACTCTTCAGCCGAGATCGTCACGGTCCAGGCGTCTTCTTCGTCGTAAGGGACGCCCAGCGAGTACGGCCCGTCAGATGGCTGCATGGGGGTGAGCTGGTACCGGGCGACCACATTGGTGAAACCGTTGTCTTGCTGGGCGATCACATAGACGCGGTCGTTTTGCAGGTCCAGCGCGTCCACGATCCGCTGGGGAATGGCGACGGATTCGCGGTAGGCGATGGTCTCGGCGGCCGAGACATCGGGGTGCAAGAGGAAATCGGCCAGGTGGTCCTGCCGGAGGAAAGGCAGCATGCAGACCAGCAGCACAGGGCAGGGATCCGGGCGGAACGTATATCCGGACGCAAAGTGGTCTGCGGCGGCATATAGAAAGAACCCGAACATGCCGTAGTAATAGGTGCCGATATACCGGTCGATGGAGGCCAGGCGGACTGCTTCATACGAAGAAAAGGTGAACAGGTACAGTACCAGAAGCGCGGCAGAATACACCACATACCCAAAACCCAGGCCGCCAAAAAACAGTGCGGCGCGGCGCCGGTAAGCCGGCTTGCACAGAAAAAACAGGAAACACAGGGCCGCGGCTGCAAAGTAAAACAGGTACTGCAGTGGAATGCCGCGGAAGTAGCCGGCGAAATTGTGGAACGTCTCATACTGGTATTCTTCGCCCTGGCCGCGCAGGAATGCCCACAGCGCGGCGGGGGTGATGCGGCTGGTGTCCCACGCGCCGCCGGTGTTTGTCAGCTTCAGGTAAAGCCCCCAGGAAACTTTGGCGGCCAGCGCCGAGAGCACGGGCGCAGCCACCCACAGCACCCGCTGCCGGCGCGGCTGCTGCCTTTGGAAAAGCAGGACATCTGCGGCGATCAGCAGGCAGATCAGCAGCGCAAAGCCGATGCCGATGGGTTTCATCAACGTCAGGATGAACAGCGTCAGGCAGACCAGCGTCAAGTCGGCCGCGCCGCGGCCGCGCAAAGAAAAATACTGGAACAGCCCATAGGCAAAGAAGAAGCCCAGCGGGGCGTCAACATAGACGGAGAACAGGTTCTGGTACAGGGTGGCGTCCGCCGGCGCGGTAAACGGGAACAAAAAGACGATGAAAAAAAGAAACAGCAGCGGCAGCGGCTTTTTCCAGGTGAAATGCTGGAAAACCGGCAGGATCAGGCAGTACAGAAACAGGTTGGCGCAGTAGTAGGCGTTGCATTCGCGGTAAACGCCGCCCAGCTTGAGGCCGAAATAGCTGAACAAAGAGGTCGCGGGCGGATAGTCGGGGTGGACGGTGGCGGTGGAGCCGGGAACATTGTACAGTTGATCCAGCGCATACATGTTTTTGGTGAACAGCCCCCCAGTGGCAAAGCTCATCCCACTCTGTATACAGGCGGCCGCTATGGTGTGCGTGCCAAATCAAAAAAAGCAGGATGACAAAGGCTGCCAGCCCCGGCGTAAGCAGCAGGGGCAGCGCATCCCCGCGCTGGCGGGCAAGCCGGTACACCAGCACCACGGCCGCAGCGGCCGCCAGCCCCAGCACCAGGTAAAACCCTGCAGCCAGGCTGCCGAACAGCCCGGCGACGTATAGGACCAAAATGATGCCCAGCATGGCGGCGGGCAGCAGCGCTTCCACTTTTTGGCGCAGCCACAGGGACAGCGGCGCAGAAAGAGAAAATAAAATCAACCCCAGCAGGAAGACGACCATGATAAAAACTCCTCCTAAAACGATGGCGGGAAGCCTTTGCCCTTGCCGTGCCGCAAAAAAAGGAGACCCGATGGGGCAGGGGGCACAAGATCGCCCTTATTATAAAGGCTGTACGGCGGCATTGTCAACGTGCGCCGGGGCCGCGGCGTTTTTTGTGCCGCGCCCAAAAAACCGCTTGACAAACCCTGCGCGCTGTGCTAGACTATGGGCTGTAAAAAAAGCAGCAACCGGCAGTAGGCCGTCGGCTCACCTTGCGGGTGTTCCACCCCGGGTCATACCAACGCACGCACCTTTGGGTGCGCGGTTTCGTATGTTCGGCGGCTGCTTTTATGGCAGCCGCTTTTACCATTTATCTTACACTTGTGGGAGGTGTGTTCCAATCGCCAGCAACAGCAATTCCAAAGAACTGGAGATCAACGAGCAGATCCGCGACAAAGAGATCCGCCTGATCGGCGCGGACGGCGCGCAGCTGGGCATCATGAGCCCGCGCGACGCGCTGCGCATGGCCATCGACAAAGACCTCGACCTCGTCAAGGTCGCGCCGCAGGCCAAGCCGCCGGTGTGCAAGATCCTGGACTACGGCAAATACCGGTTCGAGATGCAAAAACGGGAAAAGGAAGCCAAGAAAAACCAGAAAGTGGTTGAGATCAAGGAGATCCGCCTGTCTTTGAACATCGACACCAACGATTTCAATACCAAAGCGAACCAGGCCGCCAAGTTTTTGCAGCAGGGCCACAAGCTCAAGGTCAGCATCCGGTTCCGCGGCCGCGAGATGGCGCATACCAGCTTGGGGCTGGATGTCCACAAACGGTTTGCCGAGGCGTTGGCGGGCAAGGGCGTCGTCGACAAGCAGCCCAAACTCGAGGGCCGCAGCATGATGATGTTCATGTCCCCCGTTCCCAACAAGTAACAACCACTCTGCAGGAGGAAACAACCATGGCTAAAATGAAGCTCAAGACCCTGTCCGGCGCCAAGAAGCGTTTCAAGATGACTGCTTCCGGCAAGATCAAACGCAATGCGTCCAAGCGCCGCCATATCCTGACCAAAAAGACCACCAAGCTCACCCGCGGCCTGCGCATGCCCAAGTACGTCGACAAGACCAACGAGGCGACCGTCCGCAAGATGATGCCCTACGGCGGCTGAGCCCCGCGGGGACCCAAGGTCAGAAGCAACACCCAGAGTATAAAGGAGATATAGAAACATGGCTCGTATCAAAGGCGCTACCATGACGCACAAGCGTCGTGCCAAGACTCTCAAACTGGCGAAAGGCTACTACGGCTCCAAGTCCAAGCATTTCCGCATGGCCAAGCAGGCCGTCATGAAATCCGGCAACTACGCGTTCGTCGGCCGCAAGCTGAAAAAGCGCCAGTTCCGCAACCTGTGGATCACCCGCATCAACAACGCGGTGCGTGCCCAGGGCATGAACTACTCCACCTTCATGAACGGCCTCAAGAAAGCCGGCGTCGAGCTCAACCGCAAGATGCTGTCCGAGATGGCCATCCACGACGCCGCCAGCTTCAACGCGCTGGTCGAGACCGCCAAGAAGGCCCTGTAATAACCAGATACCAAGCATAGACGCACGCGCGCAGGCGCATGCGTCTTTCTTGCATAAAAGGAGAATTTTGCCCCATGCGCATCGGACCCAAGACCCTGCTGCGGCTGCTGCCGCCGGCGCTTGCGCTGGCGGGGCTTTGCGCCGCCTGCCTGTGGGAGACCGCGCGCATCCAGGCGCGCGCGCAGGGGTACGGCGGCAAGGCCGTCGTCATCAACGAGATCTGCGCGCACAACCTTTCCGGCTTGCAGGACGGCGACGGCGTCTGCAAAGACTGGATCGAGCTGTACAACCCCGGCGGTGAGCCGGTCGACCTTTCGGGCTGGAGCCTGAGCGACGACAAGGACGACCCCGGCCACTGGGTTTTCCCGGCAGGCACCGTGCTGCAGGACTACCTTGTCCTGTTTGCCGACGGCAGCGACCGCCAGGATGCGGCGGGCTGGCACCATACTTCGTTCGCGCTCCGCACCCGCGGCGAGACGCTCTACCTCTATGACGCGGCGGGCGCCCTGGTGGACAAACTCAAATACCCGGAGCAGGACTTTGACATCACCTACGGCCGGGCTTTCGGCAGCGGGGAGGACACAGGCACCTTTGCCACGGCGACGCCCGGCGCGGCCAACCCGGCGGATTTCCTGCAGCAAGAACGGGAAGCGCCGCTGGGCACGGCGGAGTTTTCGCTGCCCGCCGGCTTTTACGGCGACACCATCGAGCTGACCCTGCAGGCCGACGACCCCGAGGCGCTGATCTTCTACACCACCGACGGCAGCGACCCGGCGGAGAACGGCACCCTCTACACCGGGTCTTTGCGCATCAAGAGCCGCGCGGGCGAGGCCAACGAGTATGTCAGCCTTGCCAACCGCTTTGCCGACGGCCCCTCGGAATTTATCAAGAACTACGCCTACCGCTACGCGCCGGACCCCGTCGACAAAGCCACGACCGTCACGGTGCGGCTGTACAAGGACGGCTGCTGGTCAGACGAGGCGGCCGCGGCCACCTACTGGGTGGGCGTGCAGCCGCACACGCTGCCGGTGGTCAGCATCACGGCGGACGCGGCGGACCTGTTTGGCCCCGCGGGCATCTATGTGCCGGGGGCGACCTATTACACGATGCTGCAGCGCGGCAACGTTTCCTACCAGGCCAATTTCTTCTCGGGCGAGGACATCGACGCCTGGGTGCAGCTGCCGGGGCAGGGCGGCATGACGGCGCTGCAGGCCGATGTTTCGGTCGGCGGCCAGGCCAGCCGCCGCGACAGGCAGATGAAAAACCTTTCCGTCGACCCCAAAGGCGGCTCTGCGGACGAGGTGTTTTCCCTGAAAGGCCCCGGCAACGGCAGCTGGGATTACTTTTACGTCGACGGCTTCTGGAACAACTATCTCTACGACAAAGGCGTCGGCGCGCAGCGCTATGAGCCGGTGGTGCTCTACCTGCAGGATGAGTACTGGGGCATCTACTGCCTGCGCGACCGCAAAAACGAGGAATTTTTGGCCCGCCGGTACGGCGTGGAGGCGGACTCGGTCACCATCTGTGCCACCGTCCACCCCGACGAGGCGTACTCGACGGCGGTGCTGTACAAAGAGCTGGAAGCCCTGCCCGACGGCGCCGAGGGCTGGGCCTGGCTCAACGAGACCTTCGACATCGGATCCTTCATCGACTTTGTGATCCCGCAGATGTACTCGAGCAACTGGGACGGCCTGCGCATCATCAGCAACATCTTTATCTGGAAAGCGGAGGAAGGCGACTCCGCCTACGCCGACGGGCGCTGGCGGTTTTTGCTCAACGACATGGACCAGACCATGGTCTATGAGTTCATGGACCCCATCGATGACCTGCTGGGCACCGAGGATACCGACGGCAACCTGCAGAAGCTGCTGTTCCAAAAGCTGTGGGGCTATGAAGAGTTCCGCACCCGCTTTGCCGAAAAATTCCGCGCCGAGCTGGCCACCACCTACGCGCCCGAAACCATCCTGCCGGCGTTTGCCGCCTGGTGCGAGCGCTTGAAACCGGAGATGGAGCGCAACTTTGCCCGCCAGACCGTGGAACTGACCCCGCTGGCGCCGCTGGCGGACCGGCTGGCCGGCCAGACGTCGGTGGCGCACCGCATGACGATGGAACAGTGGGAGGCAGACTACCAGACGCTCTGCCAGTTTTTTGAAGTACGCGCCGATTATCTGCTCGGTTTCCTGGCAGACAACCTGCAGCAAGCCGGGGATACGCCCGAAAACGAGAGGGAGGCTCAGCCATGAGCAAACGTCAAATTCTGGAATACCTGCTGGAAAGCAACACCAGCATCTCTGTCACGCAGGTCTGCCTGTCGCTGGCCATGGCCGTCGTGCTGGGCATGCTGCTGTACTTTGTCTACCGCAAGACCTACCGCGGCACCGTCTACTCCAAAGACTTCAACCTCACGCTGCTGCTGGTGGCCATCATCACCACGCTGGTCATGCAGGCCATCGGTTCCAATCTGGCGCTCAGCCTCGGTATGGTCGGCAGCTTGTCCATCATCCGTTTCCGCACCGCCGTCAAAGAACCGCGCGACATCGCGTTTTTGTTCTGGGCCATCGCCATCGGCCTGACCTGCGGCAGCGAGATGTACCTCATCGGCCTGCTGGGCAGCGCCGTGCTCACGGTGGTCGTCTGCCTGGCCAGCCTTGATCTGTACGACACCACCACCTACCTGCTGGTGCTGCGCGCCGCGCCGGGCGCGGTGGAGGAGCCGGCCCTGCACAGCGTGCTGAAAACGAACGCCCGCGCCTATAAGCTGCGTATGCGCAGCCAGACTGCCGACAGCGAGGAGTTCACCTACGAATGCTCCTTTACCCGCAAGCAGAGCGCCGCCGCGCTGACCGCCGCCGTGCGCCGCGCCGTCGGCGCGGACAAGATCCGCAGCCTGAACCTTGTCAGCTACAGCGGGGAGACGCTGTAATGGCCGCCGAGCTGCAGGTCCGCCGTTACGAGGAAAAGTACCTGCTCTCGCCCGTGCACGCCGCCGCTTTGCGGGAACTGCTGGACGGCGTGCTGCCGCGGGACCGCTACTCGGCCGGCGGGGCGTACTACATCCGCAGCTTGTATTTTGACACGCCGTCCAGCGCCGACTTCCACGACAAACTCCTCGGCGTCAGCGAGCGCAAAAAGCTGCGCCTGCGCCTGTACGACCTGCAGGCGCCGACGGTCAAGCTCGAGATCAAGGCCAAACGGGCCAAAAACTCCCACAAGCAAAGCGCCGTGCTGCCCCGCGCGGCGGCGCAGCAGCTCATCGCCGGGGACGCCGCCGCCCTGCCGGGCGAAGGGGCGGCCGCCCGCGCGGCCTGGGCGCTGCTGCAGGGCGAACACCGCGCCCCGGCGGCGCTCATCGACTACGAGCGCACGGCCTGGGTGTTCCCGGTGGGGCGGGCGCGCATCACGCTGGACACCCACGTGCGCGCCGCCAAAAGCGCCGACCTCTTTGCCGCCGACGTGCCTATGGCCGGCGTGCTGGACCCCATGACGATCTTGGAGGTCAAGTACGACCAGCCGCTGCCGCCCTGGGTCAAGCGGATGCTTGCCAGCGTGCCGGCCACCGCGCTGAGCGTGAGCAAATACGCCCTGGCCCGCGCGGCGCTGTACTGACGCCCCCTCCCTTTTGAAGGAACGGTAAATTTTATGCGAACAGACTTGATTTCCAGCCGCGAAAACCCTAAAATCAAATATGCCTGCGCGGTGCGCGACCACGAAAAACAGCGCGCCGCCGACGGCGTCTTTTTTGCCGAGGGGCCCAAACTCTGCCTGGAACTGGCCCAAAGCTGCGCCGTGCGCGCCGCCTACGCCACCGCGGCCGCGCTGCAAAAAACGCCGGCGCTGGCCGCGCTGGACCCTGTGCCCGTCACGCCGCCGGTGGCCGAAAAGCTGGCCGGCACCAAGGCCGACCAGGGCGTGTTCGCACTGTTTGCAACGCCCTGCCCGCCCCCTGCCACGCTCGATACGGCCCGCCGCATCCTGGCGCTGGAAGGCGTGCAGGACCCCGGCAACGTCGGCACGCTGCTGCGCAGCGCGGCGGCGTTCGGGTTTGACGCTGTGCTGCTGGGCCCCGGGTGCGCGGCGCCGTTTTCGCCCAAAACGCTGCGCGCCTCCATGGGCGCGGCGGGGCGGCTGCCGGTGCTGCATACGGCCGACCTGCCCGCGTCTCTTGCCAAACTGCGCGCGCGCGGCGTCACCTGCCTGGCGGCGGCGCTCTACCGTTCCCGCCCGCTGGACGAAGCGGGCCGCGCGTTCCCCGGCGGGCTGTGCGTCGTCATCGGCAGCGAGGGCCAGGGCCTGAGCGAGCAGACCGTGCAGGCCTGCGACGCGGCCGTGCGCATCCCCATGACCGACCGCGTCGAAAGCCTCAACGCCGGCGTGGCCGGCAGCGTATTGCTGTGGCATTTCCGGGGGGTGTGACGCAATGGACAAAACACTGGCCTGGCTGTGGCTGGCCGACGCCGTGGGTTCGGCGTGCCCCTATGCGCGCGAACTGCTGGACCTCTGGCCCGACCCGCAAGCGCTGTACGAGGCGCTGCGCGCCGGCACCGAGGCCCCGCCCTGGTGCCTGAGCGACCACGCTGCGCAGCGCCTGCTGGACACCACCCCCTTTGATTTTGAGGAACGCCTCGACGCCTGCCTGCTGTGCGGCATCGAGGTGCTGACGCCGGACGACCCGGCCTACCCCGCGCGGCTGCGCCCCCTGCCCGACCTGCCGCTGGTACTGTACGCCACCGGCGACACCGCCTGCCTCAATGGCCGGCGCTATGTGGGCATGGTGGGCACCCGCCGCCCCGGCGCCTACGGGCAGCAGGCGGCGTTTGACCTCTCGCTGGCGCTGGCGCAGCAGGGGGCCGTCATCGTCAGCGGCCTGGCCGACGGCCTGGACAGCGAGGGCCACCGCGCCGCCGTGCAGGCCGGCGCGCCCACCATCGCGTTTTTGGGCACCGGCATCGACAAGACCTACCCGGCCACCAACGGCGCGCTGCGCCGCAAGATCGAAGCGGGCGGCGGGGCCGTGTGCAGCGAATACCCGCCCGGCTACCCGGGCAAAACAAAGGGGACCTTTCTGGCGCGCAACCGCCTCATCGCCGCCCAGGCCGAGGTCCTCTGCGTGGCCGAGGCGCGCCTGCGCAGCGGCACCTTGAACACCGTCAGCCATGCCGAGCGCTACGGCCGCCCGGTGCTGGCCGTGCCGGGCAGCATCTACAGCCCGCTGAGCCAGGGCACCAACGAGCTGCTGCGCACCGGCCGCGCCGGCGTGCTGTGCCAGGCGTCCGACGTCTGGCAGCGCCTGGGGGACGATGCCCCCGCGCAGGAGCAGGAACTGCCCGGGTTTTCGCCGCAGGACGTCAGCGCCGACGCGCAGGCCGTCTACGCCTGCCTGGGGCCGGAGGGGCGCGGCATCGACGCGCTGTGCGCCGCCACCGGCCTGCCCGCGGGCCGGGTGCTGGCGGCCTGCACCGAACTGGAACTGTACGGCGGCGCGCAGGCGCTGCCGGGGCGGCGCTACACCGCACGGTAACACCCCTACCGCGCGGTTCCATAAGAAAACAAAGCCGCAAAACTCTGCCTGCAAAGCGGCATCTGCTGCGTTATCGGGTCTTGCGTTCCACCAAGGAGCGCTGCGCCCCTCTGCCTTGCATCTACCGCTTTGCAGCGGTTTTGCGGTGCTTCGCAGTTTTTACAAAACCTTTGTTTTCTTATGTCACTCGCGCTAAAACGCGCCGCCTATTTTATGATATAACGGAGGATACTATGGCAAAACTGGTCATTGTGGAGTCGCCCGCCAAAGCCAAGACCATCGGCAAATACCTGGGGCGCAACTACAAAGTCACCGCCAGCATGGGCCATGTGCGCGACCTGCCCGCCAGCCAGCTGGGCATCGACGTGGAACACGGGTATGCGCCCAAATACATCACCATCAAGGGCAAGCAGAAGCTCGTCAAAGAGCTCAAGGCCGAGGCCAAAAAGTGCGACGGCGTGCTGCTGGCCACCGACCCCGACCGCGAGGGCGAGGCCATCAGCTGGCACCTGGCCAACATCCTGGGGCTGGACCCCGCCGCGCCCAACCGCGTGACCTTTGACGAGATCACCAAAAAAGGCGTGCAGGAGGGCATGGCCCACCCGCGCGCCATCAACATGGACCTGTTCAACGCCCAGCAGGCCCGGCGCGAGCTGGACCGCCTGGTGGGCTACAAGCTCAGCCCGTTTTTGTGGCGCAAGGTGCGGCGCGGGCTTTCGGCCGGCCGCGTGCAGAGCGTGGCCGTGCGCCTGATCCGCGACCGCGAGATCGAGATCGAAAACTTTAAACCCGAAGAATACTGGAACCTCGACGCTGCGCTCTGCCCGCAGGGCAGCAAGGCGTCGTTCGTGGCGCGCCTGGGGGCCGGGGCGGACGGCAAAAAGCTGACGGTGACCAGCAAACAGCAGGCCGACGCCATCCTGGCGGCGCTGCAGGGCAAGCCCTACGTCATCACCAAGCTGGAAAAAGGCAAGCGCCGCCGCCAGCCGCCGCCGCCGTTCATCACCTCCACCCTGCAGCAGGACGCCAGCCGCGCGTTCGGGTTTTCGGCCACGCGCACGATGCGCGCCGCCCAGACGCTGTATGAAGGCGTCGACATCGCCGGCCACGGCACCGTGGGCCTGATCACCTACATGCGTACCGACAGCCTGCGCATCGCCGCCGAGGCCGCCACCGCCGCCAAACAGTTTATTGCCGGGCGCTGGGGCGACGCCTACGTCTGCAAGACGCAGCGCAAGTGGAAGTCCCGCTCGGCCACCGCCGCGCAGGACGCCCACGAGGCGATCCGCCCCTCGATGCCGGAGCTCACGCCCGAGGAGGTCGAGCGCAGCATCAGCGGCGACACCGCCAAGCTCTACCGCCTGATCTGGAGCCGTTTTATGGCCAGCCAGATGGCCGACTGCGTGCAGGACACCGTCTCGGTCACCGTCACGGCGGGGGACTACCAGTTCCGCGCCTCCGGGTTCCGCGTCGCGTTCGACGGCTTTACTGCGCTGTATGAGGAAGCCACCGACGACAAGCAGAAAAAAGAGACCGCCCTGCCCCCGCTGGAACAGGGCCAGACCTTGCAGCTCAAAAAGCTGACGGCGGACCAGAAATTCACCCAGCCGCCGCCGCTGTACACCGAGGCCACGCTCATCCACGCGCTGGAAGAAAACGGCATCGGCCGCCCCTCGACCTACGCGCCCATCATCACGACCATCGTCGACCGCGGGTATGTGGAAAAAGAGCAGAAAAAGCTCAAGACGACGCCGCTGGGCCAGGCTGTCAACCAGGTCATGCTCGAGCAGTTCCCCGACATCGTCAACGTCCAGTTCAGCGCCGAGATGGAGAAAAAGCTCGACGTCGTCGAGGCCGGCAAGGCCGACTGGGTCAAGACCGTCGACGAGTTCTACCAGGGCTTTGCCAAAAGCCTGGCAGAAGCCGAAAAGAACATGGAGGGCAAGCGCGTCAAGGTCGAGGATATCCCCACCGACGAGATCTGCGAAAAATGCGGCCGCCCCATGGTCATCAAGTCGGGGCGGTACGGCAAGTTCGTGGCGTGCTCCGGCTTCCCCGAGTGCCGCAACGCCCACCCCCTCGTCAAGGACACCGGCGGGCTGTGCCCGCTGTGCGGCGGCCATATGCTGGTGCGCAAAAGCGCCAAGGGCCGCGTCTACTACGGCTGCGGCAACTACCCCCAGTGCAGCTTTATGACCTGGGACGAACCCGTGCCGGAAAAATGCCCCCAGTGCGGCGCGACGCTGTTCAAGAAAAAAGGCCAGCTCTACTGCGCCAAAGAGGGCTGCGGCTTTACCAAACCTGTGGAGAAAAAATGACGATGCACTGTACCATCATCGGCGCCGGCCTCGCCGGGTGCGAGGCCGCGCTGTGGCTGGCGGACGCCGGCGTGCAGGTGACATTGTACGAGCAAAAGCCCGTGCATTTCTCGCCCGCGCACAAAAGCGAAAATTTTGCCGAGCTCATCTGCTCCAACTCCCTTAAAGCCGAGCGGCCGGACTCCGCCTCCGGCCTGTTAAAGCTGGAGATGCGCGCTTTGGGCAGCCACCTGCTGCCGGCGGCCGAGCAGGCCCGCGTCGCCGCCGGCGGCGCGCTGGCCGTCGACCGGGACAAATTTTCGGCCCTCGTCACGCAGCAGGTGTTCGGCCACCCCAACATCACGGTCTGCCGGCAGCAGGTCACCGCCCTGGACGACGCACAGCCGGTGCTGGTAGCGTCCGGCCCGCTGACCGAGGGCGCGCTGGCCGAGGCCATCGCCGCGTTGACCGGCGGGCAGCGGCTGAGCTTTTACGACGCCGTCGCGCCCATCGTCACGGCCGAAAGCCTCGACTACACCAAGGTGTTTGCGGCTTCGCGCTATGGCCGCGGCGAGGCCGACTACCTCAACTGCCCGTTCAACAAGGCCGAGTACGAGGCGTTCCACGCCGCGCTCGTCGGTGCCGAGCGCGCGCCGCTGCACGACTTTGACGGCGACCTGACCGTCTACGAGGGCTGCATGCCCATCGAGGTCATGGCCGCCCGCGGGGCCGATACCATCCGTTTCGGCCCGCTGCGCCCCGTCGGCCTGCGCGACCCGCGCACCGGCCACCGCCCCTGGGCCAACGTGCAGCTGCGGGCCGAAAACGCCGCCCGCACGCTGTACAACCTCGTCGGGTTCCAGACCAACCTCAAATGGGGCGAGCAAAAGCGCGTGTTCCGCATGATCCCGGGGCTGGAAAACGCCGACTTTGTGCGCTACGGCGTCATGCACCGCAACACATTTTTAAACAGCCCCCAGCTGCTGACGCCGCAGCAGTGCCTGCGCGAACACCCCAACGTCTTTTTTGCCGGCCAGATCACCGGGTTTGAGGGGTATATGGAAAGCGCGGCCAGCGGCCTGCTGGCGGCGCGGCAGATTTTGGCGCGGCTGCAGGGCCGCACGCTGCCGCCGGTGCCGCCGCAGACGATGTGCGGCGCGCTGCTTGCCTACATCACCACCCCCAACAAAGATTTCCAGCCGATGGGCGCCAACATGGGCATTCTGCCCCGCACGGCGGACATCGACGCCATCCGCGATAAGCGCGGGCGCTACGCCGCATTGTCCCAGGCGGCGCAGCAGGCGATGAATACCTGGGTACAGGAGGTCACTGTATGAAGATCCTGATCGATGCCATGGGCGGCGACAACGCGCCGCTGTGCGTACTGCAGGGCGCGGCGCAGGCCGCGGCCGAATTTGGCCAGGGCATGGACCTGGTGCTGCTGGGCGACGAGGCGGCCCTCAAGGCCTGCGCGGCGCAAAACCACATCGACCTGGCGCCGTTTACCATCGTGCCCTGTTCCGAAGTCGTCGATATGCACGACGACCCCGTCAAGGCCGCGCGCCACAAGCCGGATTCCAGCCTCGTCAAGGGGCTGACGATGCTCAAAAACGGCGAGGGCGACGCCTTTGTCAGCGCCGGGTCCACCGGCGCGCTGCACGTGGGCACCAGCCTCATCGTGCGCACGCTCAAGGGCGTCAAGCGCCCGGCGCTGGCCACCCCGATGCCCGGCGCCAAACAAAATTTCCTGCTGCTGGACTGCGGCGCCAACGCCGAATGCCGGCCCGAGATGCTCAACGCCTTCGGCACCATGGGCAGCGTCTACGCCCAAAAGGTCATGGGCCGCGCGCAGCCCCAAGTCGCCCTCGTCAACAACGGGGCCGAGGATACCAAAGGCACCCCCATCTACCGCGAAGCGCACCAGCTGCTCAAGGCCAACCCCTGCATCCGGTTTGCCGGCAACATCGAGCCGCGCTACATCATGGACGGCGACATCGACGTCGTCGTCTGCGACGGCTTTGTGGGCAACGTCGTGCTCAAACTGACCGAGGGCGTCGCCAAAACGCTGCTGGGCATGCTCAAGGGCGTCTTCCTCAAAAACCTCGTCACCAAGCTGTGCTACCTCGGCGTCAAGGGCGGCCTGGGCGAGCTCAAGCGCATGATGGACTCTGAGGAAGTCGGCGGCGCGCCGCTGCTGGGCGCGGCCAAGCCCGTGATCAAAGCGCACGGTTCCAGCAAGGCCAAGGGCATCAAAAACGCCATCCGCCAGGCCAAGACCTGCGTGCAAAACGACCTGTGCGGCACCATGCAGACGGCGCTCAACGCCCTGCAGACCCCCGCGCAGGGGTGACCGTACAACAGCCTTGCCCCGGCGCCGCCGTGGCCTGCCCGCCGGCGAACGTTCCGGCCGCTGTTTTTCCACCGTTTCCCGTAAGAAAGGATGACCGCCACCGTGCCCCGCAAACCTGAGGAACTGCAGCAGGTGCTGCACTACCAGTTCAAAAACCCGGCGCTGCTGCGCATCGCGCTGACGCACACCAGCTATGCCAACGAGAGCAAAGTCCCCGCCACCCACAACGAACGGCTGGAGTTTTTGGGCGACAGCGTGCTCTCGGTCGTGGCGGCGGACTACCTGTTCCACCAGTCCGACCGGCCCGAGGGCGAGCTGACCCGCATGCGCGCCAGCCTTGTCAGCGAGGACGCGCTGTTCCAGTTCGCCAGCGAGATCGAACTGGGCGAGTACCTGCGCCTGGGCCATGGCGAGGAACTGGGCGGCGGGCGCACCCGGCCCAGCGTCGTGTCCGACGCGTTCGAGGCCGTTATCGCCGCGCTCTATCTCGACGGCGGGCTGGAAGCCGCGCGCCGTTTCATCCTGCCCTTTTTAAGCGAGGGCAAAACCGCCGAGGAGGACTACAAGACCCGCCTGCAGGAGGTCGTCCAGCAGGACCCCGGCGCCAAACTGACCTATGTGGTCGAGGACGAGACCGGCCCTGACCACGCCAAGCAGTTCACCGTGGGGGTGTTCTGCAACGGCAGGCGGCTGGCCGGCGGCGTGGGCCGCAGCAAAAAAGCCGCCGAACAGCACGCCGCGCAGCAGGCGCTGCGCAGCCTGCCCCAATAACGCAAAAAGGAAGTTACCATGCGCCTGAAAGAACTGGAGATCCAAGGCTTCAAATCCTTCCCCGACCGCACAAAGCTCACCATCGGCGCCGGCATCACCGGCGTCGTGGGGCCCAACGGCTCGGGCAAATCCAATATTTCCGACGCCATCCGCTGGGTCTTGGGCGAGACGAGCTCCCGCCAGCTGCGCGGTTCCGGCAAGATGGAGGACGTCATCTTCGGCGGCACCCAGACCCGCGGGGCCATGGGCTACGCCTCGGTGGCGCTGACCATCGACAACACCGACCACGGCCTCGACGTCGACGCCGACGAAGTCACCATCGGCCGCCGCTACTACCGCAGCGGCGAGAGCGAGTATTCCATCAACGGCCAGAGCGTCCGCCTCAAGGACGTGTATGAGCTGCTGCTCAACACCGGCCTGGGGCGCGACGGCTACGCCATCGTCAGCCAGGGGCGCATCACGGCCATCGTCGGCGCCAAATCGTCCGAGCGCCGCGAAATTTTTGAGGAAGCGTCCGGCATCGCCAAGTACCGCTACCGCAAAAACGAGGCCGAGCGCCGCCTGGCAGCCGCCGAGGCAAACCTTGAGCGCCTGCGCGACATCCTCGGCGAACTCGAGCGCCGCGTCGGCCCCCTCAAGCGCGACAGCGAGAAGGCGCAGCAGTTCCTGGAACTGTCCGCCGTGCGCAAAAGCCTCGAAGTCACGCTGTGGGTGGACGCCATCCGCCGCGCCAACGAGTCGCTGCGCGACCAGCAGCGCAAGTACGAGGCCGCCCAGGCCGACTACGACCGGCTGAGCCGCCAGCTTGACGACTTTGACGCCCAAAGCGCCGCGCTGCGCGAGCGCGCGCAGGCCATGGTGCTGCAGGTCGAGCAGGCCAACGCCGACATCCGCGCCCTGACCGAAGCCAACGCCGGCAGCGAGAGCGAGGCCGCCGTGCTCAAAAACGAGAGCGAGCACGAACGGTTCCGCATCGACGAAGCCCACGCCGAACTCGAGCGCGCGGGCCAGGGCCGCCAAAGCATCGAGCAGGAAAGCGCGGCCCACCGCACCGCCATCGAGGCGCTGCGCCAAAACCTGGCGGAACTGGACGAACGCCTGGCCGCGCTGCGCGCTTCGCTGCAACAGCTGGAAGAAAAGGCCGCCGCCAGCGGCCAGCGCCGCGACGCCGTCGACGCCGCCATGGCCCGCCTGCAGGACGCCGCCACCACCGCCAAGGTGCGCGCGGCGGCCGCCCGCACCGCGGCCGACGCCGCCGAGACGCGCCGCGCCGAGGCCGAGCGCCAGGCGCAGCAGGCGCAGCAGAACGCCGCCGCGGCCGAAGCCGACCAGCGCGCCGCCGCCGACGCGCTGCAAAAGGCCGAGGACGCCGTCACCCGCAACGAAAACATCAAAAAGGGCCTGACCCTCAAACTCGAAAGCCGCCGCCGCCTGCACGAGGAAGCCGCCGACGCGCTGCAAAAAGCCGACCGCGAGCGTTCCAGCACCGCGCAGCGCATCCATATCCTCGAGGATCTCGAGCGCAACCTCGACGGCTACCAGCAAAGCGTCAAGACCGTCATGCGCGCCGCCGCCAACCGCCGGCTGCGCGGCATCATCGGCCCGGTGGCCGGCATCCTGACCGTGCAAAAAGGGTACGAGACCGCCATCGAGACCGCGCTGGGCTTTGCCTTGCAGAACATCGTCGTCGAGGACCAGGGCTGCGCGCGCGCCGCCATCGGCTTTTTGAAGGACGAGCGCGCCGGCCGCGCAACGTTTTTGCCGCTGGACACCGTGCAGGGCAGCCGCTTTACCGGCCGCCTGACCGGCACGGCCGAAGTCGCCGCCGACCTGGTGCAGGCCGACGCGCGCTACCAGCACATCGTCGATAACCTCCTTGGCCGCATCATCGTCGTCGAGGATCTGGCCGAAGCGTCGGCCGTGGCCAAAGCCCTCAACTACCGCAACCGCATCGTCACGCGGGACGGCCAGGTCGTCAACGCGGGCGGTTCCTTCACCGGCGGCTCCACGGCGCGCAGCGCCGGCGTGTTCAGCCGCAAGCAGGAACTCGAGGAGCTGCGCCAGAAGCTCGCCAAGCTGGCGGCCCGGCACGAGGCCGCGCAAAAGGAGCTGGACGCCCGCAAGGCCGAGGTCGATAACCTTTCGGCCCAGCTGGCCGGCGCCGAGGCCGAGGGCATGACCGCCGCGTCGGAGCGCCTGCGCGCCGGCATGGAACTCGACCGCCTGGCCGCGGCCGCCGCGCAGTATGCCGAGAACGTACATACCCTGGCCGCCGAGGCCGAAGCCCAGGCCCAGGCCCGCGCCGCCGCCGAGGAGGAGGCCGCCGTGGCCGAAGCCGAAGCCGCCGCCGCTGAGGCCGAGCGCGCGCGCTGCGCGGCCGAACTGGCCGAACTGGGCGAGAGCGCCGGCAGCCTGAGCGCCGAGCGCGAAGCCATCACCAACGAACTGGCCGAGACGCAGATGCAGCGCCTGGCCGGCGAAAAGGACATCGGCCTGCACGAAGCCGCGCTGCAAGGTTTGCAGAGCCGCACCGGCGAGACCGAGGCGCGCGAGCGCGAGCTGCGCGCGACCGTCGAGGCCGCCCGCGCCCGCATCGAAGCCAACGAGCAGAAGATCGCCGCCCTGGAACGCACGCGCGGCGAAAACCAGCAAAAGATCGCCGCGGCTGAGCAGACCATCCGCATGGCCAACGCCGCGCGCCTGCAGGCCGAGGCCGACACCGCCAAGCTCGCGCAGGAAAACCGCGCCCTGACCGGCGAGCGTGAGCGCATGAGCGGCGAGATGGCCCGCCTGGCCGAGCGCCGCAACGCCCTTGAGAGCGAACTCAACGATACCAACACCAAACTGTGGGAGGAGTATCAGCTCACCGACAGCGAGGCCCGCGCCCTCTGCGTGCCGTTTGACTCTCTGACCGAGCTGCGCCGCCAGGTGGCCGAGACCCGCGGCAAGATCCGCGCGCTGGGCAACGTCAACGTCGGCGCCATCGACGAGTACAAAGAGGTCAAAGAGCGGTACGACTTCCTCAAAGCGCAGGTCACCGACGTCGAAAAGGCCCGCGCCGAGCTCACGCGGATGATCGCTGAATTGTGCAGCGAGATGGAAGAACTGTTCGCCGCCAGCTTTAAGGAGATCAACCGCCATTTCGGCCAGATCTTCCGCGAGTTGTTCGGCGGCGGGCATGCGCGGCTCTACCTCTCCGACCCCGAGAACGTGCTGGACTCCGGCATCGAGATCGAGGTCTCGCCCCCGGGCAAGGTCATCAAAAACCTCAGCGCCCTGTCGGGCGGCGAGCAGTCGCTGGTCGCCATCTCCATCTATTTCGCCATCCTCAACGTCAACCCGGCGCCGTTCTGCATCCTCGACGAGATCGAGGCCGCGCTCGACGACGTCAACGTCAACCGCTACGCGCAGTACCTGCACCGCATGACCGCCAACACCCAGTTCATCGTCATCACCCACCGCCGCGGTACCATGGAGGCCGCCGACGTGCTCTACGGCGTCACGATGCAGGAGGACGGCGTCTCCAAAATTCTGCGCCTTGACCTCGACAGCGTCACGGCCGACCTGATCTCCTGACCCCCAAGCCAAAGGAGGGAACACCGCATGTTTTTCTTTAAAAAGCGCGATCTTTCGGAAAAAGAATTCCAGGAACAGCAAAAAATGCAGCGCGGGCTGGAAAAGACCCGCACCGGCTTTTTCCAGAACATCCTCAACACGCTGACCCACAGCGAGATCGACGACGATCTGTACAACGACCTCGAAGAACAGCTCATTCTGGCCGATGTCGGCCCGGCGTGCGCCGTGCGCCTCGTCGACGAGCTGCGCGACGCCGTCGAGGAACAGCACCTCAAGACCGGCGCCGAAGCGCTGGAGGCGCTGCGCGGCATCCTCTGCCAGGAGCTTACGCCGCGCTACCCGCTGGAACTCGACGGCCGCCCGGCGGTCATCCTCGTCATCGGCGTCAACGGCGTCGGCAAAACGACGACCATCGCCAAGCTGGCGCACCTGTACAAAGAGCAGGGCCGCCGCGTCATGCTGGCTGCGGGCGATACCTTCCGCGCCGCCGCCAGCGAGCAGCTGGAACTCTGGGCCGGCCGCGCCGGCGTGCCGCTGGTGCAGGCCGGGCAGGGGGCCGACCCCGCCGCCGTCATCTTTGACGCGGTGCAAAGCGCCACCGCCAAAGGGTACGACATGGTCATTGCCGACACGGCGGGCCGCCTGCACAACAAAAAGGGGCTGATGGACGAGCTGGGCAAGATCAGCCGCAGCGTCAAAAAGGCCAGCCCGGAGGCCAGCCTCGAAGTGCTGCTGGTGCTGGACGCCATCACCGGGCAGAACGCCATCAGCCAGGCCGAGGAGTTCTGCCGCGCCGCCGGGGCCACCGGCGTCGTGCTGACCAAGCTGGACGGCACGCCCAAGGGCGGCTGCGCCGTCAGCGTGTGGGAAAACCTCGGCCTGCCCATCCGTTTCATTGGCGTCGGCGAAAAGATCGACGACCTTATGCCCTTCGACGCGCAGAGCTTTGTGGAATCGCTGCTGCCCGAAGTGCCTACCCGCCAGGAGGATTGACCCGCTATGCTGATCTGTGCCGCCAGCAACAACGCCGGCAAACTCAAAGAACTGCGCCGCATTCTGGAGCGCATGGGCCACGAGGTCAAGAGCCTGCGCGAGCTGGGCATCGACCTTGACCCCGAGGAGACCGGCGCCACCTTTGCCGAGAACGCCCGCATCAAGGCCGAAGCCTTCTGCCGGGCCAGCGGGCTGCCCACTGTGGCCGACGACTCGGGCCTGTGCGTCGACGCGCTCGACGGCGCGCCCGGCGTCTACAGCGCGCGCTATGCCGGGCACCACGGCGACGACGCCGCCAACAACCAAAAGCTGCTGCGGGAACTGCAGCACGTCCCGGCCGGGCAGCGCGCCGCGCGCTTTGTCTCGGCAGTGTGCTTTATGCTGCCCGGCGGCCGCGCGCTGACGGTCGAGGGCGTCTGCCCCGGCACCGTCGCCTTTGCCGAGACCGGCCACAACGGTTTTGGCTACGACCCGCTGTTCGTGCCCGATTTCGTGGGCCTGCCCAGCGGGGCCGTCACGCCCAACCTGACCCGCCGCAGCTACGCCGAGCTGGCCGACGCCGAAAAGGACGCCATCAGCCACCGCGGCCGCGCCATGGAAAAACTGGAAGCGGAACTGCCGCAATTTTTGGCGGAAAGCGAAGCATAACCGTAAAAGGCGTGTGCCGTGCATGGCAGGGCGGGCCCTGCGGCAGATACCGGCCTTGCCCGTTTGCCGGTCGTTCCTGGCCGGTTCGTAGGGGCCGCATGCATGCGGCCCGTGGAACGGTACGGCTACCACGCATCCCCGGGTTGCGTACGCGCTTCCCCCATGCGTAGGGGAGGCATATATGCCTCCCGGCAGGGGTGTGCCCCACGCGGGGTTCCCGGCTGGTTGCCCGTTTCCGTCGCTCTGTAGGGCGGGCGTTCACGCCCGCCGCACATTGAAAAAATTATAAATTTATCGGTTCGGCACGCAAAATCGCCCGCCCTGCCATGCGCGACAAACGCCCTGTAAACCGTACCCTGCCAACCACTGTGTTCTATTGCGCCATCAACCCATTTTTTAGGCGGCCTGCGGCCGCCGGTCCTCTCCGCGCCAAGAGCCGGGCCTTGCGGCCCGGTTGCGCTCCGAGACGCGCCTGCGGGCGCAGCACCACAATTTTTATTTTTTCATTTTTCATTCTTCATTTTCAAAAAAAGGAGACCCTATGCTCAACAGCAAACAACGCGCCGCGCTGCGCGGCGCCGCCAACGCGCTGGACCCCGTGTACCAGGTCGGCAAAGGCGAGATCGACCCGGCGCTGATCCAGGGCGTGGCCGACTGCCTGGCCGCGCGCGAACTCATCAAGATCAAAGTGCTGGAAAACAGCGAATACACAGCCCGCGAAGCCGCCGATATTTTAAGCGAAGCCACCGGCGCCGACTGCGTGCAGGTCATCGGCCGCAAGTTCGTGCTGTTCAAACAAAAACCCAAAGAGAGCGCCTACGCCGCAATGCTGCAAAAATGAAAGTGCTCTTGTATGGCGGCACGTTTGACCCGCCGCACAACGGCCACATCAACAACCTGCGCGCCGCGCTGGCGCTGATCCGCCCCGACATCGCCGTCGTCATGCCGGCGGGCACGCCGCCGCATAAAGCGGCCAGCGCCACCCCGGCCGCCGACCGCCTGGCCATGTGCGCCTGCTTTGCGGCGCTGTCGCCGGCGGTGCGCCTCAGCGACTGGGAAATTCGCCAGGGCGGCCCCAGCTACACCGTACACACGCTGGAAATGCTGCGCGCGCAGTACCCGGGGGCCGAGCTCTACCTGGCCGTGGGCAGCGATATGCTGCTGGATTTTACCAAATGGCTGCGCTGGCAGGATATTTTGCGCATGGCCGCCCTGGTGGTGGAAAGCCGCCGCCTGGGCGAGGAAGCCGCCCTGCACGCCGCCGCCCAGCAGCTGCGCGCGCAGGGCGGGCGGGTGCTGTTTGCCCGCGCCGAAAGCTACCCCTGCGCGTCCAGCGACCTGCGCAGCGGCAAGATCCCGCGCGCGGCGTGGGGGCAGTTCCTGCCGCCGGAAACGCTGCGCGTCATCGAGCAGCGGGGCCTGTACGCCGCCGATACCAAGTAGAAAGGGGCCTGCCATGACCTGCGAACAAGCCAAACAACTCGTCAAGCCGCGCCTGGGGCATAAACGCTGGACGCACACCAAAAATGTAAAAACGATGGCCGTCCAGCTGGCCAAACGCTGGGGCGCAGACCCCGAGAAAGCGGCCCTGGCGGCCCTTTTGCACGACAGCGCCAAAGAGCTGCCGCGTGAAGCCCTGTTGCAGATTTTTGCCGACAATGCTATAATAGCAGAAAATGCCCCCGCGCGGCCCGCCGCCATCTGGCACGGCATCGCCGCCGCCATCCTGGCGCAGACGCAGTGGGGCGTTACCGACCCGGAGGTGCTTTCGGCCATCCGCTGCCACACCACCGGCAAACCGGATATGAGCCTGCTGGACAAGATCCTCTACCTGGCCGATATGACCAGCGCCGAGCGCGACTGGCCCGGCGTGGAGGAACTGCGCGCCCTGCAAATGCAGGACCTGGACGCCGCCTTGTGCCAGGCTCTCAAACAAAGCATCGACTTCGTCCAAGAAAAAGGCGGTACGCTGGATCCCGAAAGCGTCGCCGCCTACGAGTACCAGAAGGCGCGCCTGGCCCGGCGCTGAGCCGCGCGCCCCCAGATCGTGAAAAGCCCGGGTGCACCGGAACTTCTGCGGCGCCGCAGCACGCGCTGCGGCCGCCTTTCCGCCGCGCCCCCAGGAACAGGGAGGAAAACGTCCATGAGCGAACCGCGTAAGCTCCATACCGACGGCGCTGCCGGCGGCGCATACCAGGCCGCCGGGGCCGGCATGTCCGACCAGGATCAATACGAGGCCGCGCGCCGCCGCGCCCGCCAGCTGGCTACCCAGAACGCCCAGCGCCGCCCGCTGCAGCAGCCGGTGCGCTCGGCCCAAACCGCGCGCAAGATCCGCCAGGCCCAGCCGGTCGAAGAACCGGTGCAGGCACCCGTGGAGCAGCCGCCCGTGCAGGAACCCGAAGCCCCGCGGGAGCTCACGCGCGCCCAGCGCCAGGCCCTGGCCTACCGCGCCGCGGCTGAGCGCAAATACGGCGAGACCGTGCGCTTCCCCGTGCAGCGGTCGGCCCGGCAGGCGCAAAGCGCCCCGGGCACGCAGCGCACCGTCAACACGCAGCCGCACCGCAGCGTCAACACCGCGCCGGCCGGCGGCATCCAGCTCGAAGAGGACGCCGCCCCCGCGCAGCCCGCGCGCCCGGCGGCCCCGGCGGCCAAGCCCGGCAGCGGCAGCGCGCCGCGCCGCACCCCCAAAGCCGGCGGCGGCAGCGGCGGCAAACCCCCGCGCGACGGCGGCCCCCGCGGCAAAAAAGGCGGTAAAGGCAAAAAGGACGACGGCGCAGGCCCTTACAAAGGCAAAGGCAAAAAGAAGAAAAAGGGCCTGTGGTGGAAGATCCTGCTCATCACGCTGCTGGTCATCGTGCTCATCTTCGGCGGCGCGTACGCGCTCATCATGGCGTCCATCGCGCCCGAGGGCGGCATCACCATCAGCCAGCTCATCAACACGCCCAAAGAGTTCCAGGGCAAGGAACTCAACATCCTTGTCACCGGCGTCGACCGCTCCAGCGCCGGCGATCTCTCGGCCGGCGCCGCCAACGACTCCAACGTCAACGACGGCATGACCGATATGATTCTCTACGTCCATTTCAACAACGAAACGGGCGAGATGAAGATGCTGCAGATCCCGCGCGATATGATGGTCACCACCGACCCCAGCGTGTCCAGCAACTACCGCATCAACGGCGTCGCCAAGACGCAGGGCTCGGACGGCAACAACAATATGGCCGCTTTGTGTGAGCTGGTGGCCGACCAGCTCAAAGTCCCCATCGACGGTTACGTCACCATCCGGCTCGAGATGCTCACCGAGCTCGTCGACCTGTTCGGCGGCGTGGAAATTTACGTCCCGTTCGACGTCGACTACGCCTCGCTGGGCCTGGGCGACAGCTATATCTCGGCCGGTTACCAGACGCTGAAAGGCGACGCGATGGAATTTTTGCTGCGCGCGCGTAAAATTTACCCCGACGGCGACATCGGCCGCCTGAACATGCAGCGCCAGTTCTACGCCGCGCTCTTCCGCAAACTCAAGAGCATCGGCAACATCTGGGACGTCGCCAAGCTGACGCCCGCCGTGCTCAATTATATGGAGACCGACCTCAGCGCCTCGCAGCTCATCAGCTTTGCGGTCAGCCTGCTCAACGTCGACAGCAACAACATCATGATCTGCCAGCTGCCGGTCATCAGCGGCCCCATGTACAACGAGCAGGCGCTCGTCTACCCGGCCCGGCAGCAGGACGCCGACCTCCTCAACCAGTATTTCCGCGAGAATACCGGCGCCGTCGACGCCAGCCAGCTCAACCTCTGCGACAACGCCGTCGACCTGACCGGCTACACCGCCACCGACGCCAACATCCAGGTCATGGGCGGGCTGATGAGCGAAGCCGACCAGGCCCAGCATGACCAGAACCTCGACGGCTCCAACCAGGTCGTCGACGTGACCGAGAGCGCCAGCAGCGACCCGTCGGCCGAGAGCGCCTCCGGCGGCGAGGACGCCGGCGACGCCGACAACGCCGCGTAAAATTAGGAGAAACTACTATGGAAAGCCGTGAACTTGCCATCCGTCTGGCCCGCGTGCTGGACGCCAAAAAAGCCCTCAACGTCCATATCCTGGCGGTTGAGGACCTGACCACCGTCACCGAATACTTCGTCATCGCCACCGGCACGTCCACCACCCATGTGGGCGCGCTGGCCGACGAAGCCGAGTTCCAGCTTGAGCGCGCGGGCGTCAAGGTGCTGCGCACCGAGGGCCACGACGGCAAACGCTGGGTGCTGCTGGACTACGGCAGCGTCATCGTGCACGTCTTCACGCAGGAAGCGCACGACTATTACGATCTGGAGCACCTGTGGGCCGACGCCGCGCCGGTGCCCGCCGCCGAGTGGCTGGAAGCCGCCCCGGAGGCAGAAGAAGAATAAACCGAACAAAGCGCGAGCAACGGTAAGAGAACCAAGGTCCTGCAAGGGCTGCGAAGCACCGCAAAGCCGCTTTGCAGGCAGAGGCTTGCGGCCTTGTTTTCTCAGCGAGCCGCGCGTTAAGTGGGGGAGTAGTACACGTGAAATATGATTTCAAGGCCGTAGAGGCCAAATGGCAGAAAGTCTGGCAGGACGAACACACCTTCCATGCCGAGATCGACCACAACAAGCCCAAGTTCTATGCCCTAGTCGAGTTCCCGTATCCTTCCGCCGCCGGCCTGCACGTCGGCCACCCGCGCAGCTACACCGCGCTGGACATCGTCGCGCGCAAAAAGCGCCAGTGCGGCTACAACGTGCTCTACCCCATGGGGTGGGACGCCTTCGGCCTGCCGACCGAGAACTACGCCCTCAAAAACCATATCAACCCCGAGATCGTCACCGCCAAAAATGTCGCCCGCTTCAAAAGCCAGCTGCAGGCGCTGGGCCTCTCGTTTGACTGGGACCGCGAGGTCAACACCACCGACCCCAACTACTACAAGTGGACCCAGTGGATCTTTTTGCAGCTGTACAAAAAGGGCCTGGCTTACAAAAAAGAGATGACCGTCAACTACTGCACCGGCTGCAAGGTCGTTCTTGCCAACGAGGAAGTGGTCAACGGCGTCTGCGAGCGCTGCGGCAGCCCCGTTGTGCACAAGGTCAAAAGCCAGTGGATGCTCAAGATCACGGCCTACGCCGACCGCCTGATCGACGACCTCGACGGGCTGGATTTTATCGAGCGCGTCTCGACCCAGCAGAAAAACTGGATCGGCCGCAGCCATGGCGCCGAGATCAACTTCGACACCACCGCCGGCGATGTGCTGACCGTCTACACCACCCGCGCCGACACGCTGTTCGGCTGCACCTACATGGTCGTCAGCCCCGAGCACGCTTATGTGCAGAAGTGGATCGACGCCGGGCTGCTGCAAAACGTCGACGAGGTCAAGGCCTACCAGGCCGAGGCCGCCCGCAAGTCGGACTTTGAGCGCACCGAGCTCAACAAAGAAAAGACCGGCGTGCGCATCCGGGGCATCGAGGCCGTCAACCCCGTCAACGGCAAACAGGTGCCCATCTTCATCTCGGACTACGTGCTGGCCACCTACGGCACCGGCGCCATCATGGCCGTGCCTGCCCACGATACCCGCGACTGGGAGTTCGCCACCAAGTTCGGCCTGCCCATCGTCGAGGTCGTCAAGGGCCAGGCCGAGAGCGACTTGAGCAAAGAAGCCTTCACCGACGTCGCCACCGGCACGCTGGTCAACTCCGGCTTTTTGGACGGCCTCTCGGTCGAGGACGCCAAAGAAAAAATGTACGCCTGGCTGCAAGAAAACGGCAAGGGTCACAAACAGGTCAACTTCAAACTGCGCGACTGGGTGTTCAGCCGCCAGCGCTACTGGGGCGAGCCCATCCCCATGGTATACTGCGAGAAATGCGGCTGGCAGCCCCTGCCCGAAAGCGAACTGCCGCTGCGCCTGCCCGAGATCAAGGACTTTGAACCCGGCGAGGACGGCGAAAGCCCGCTGGCCCGCCATACCGAGTGGGTCAACACCACCTGCCCGCACTGCGGCGGCCCCGCCAAGCGCGAGACCGACACCATGCCGCAGTGGGCCGGCTCCAGCTGGTATTTCCTGCGCTACTGCGACCCCCACAACGACAAGGAACTTGCCAGCAAAGAGGCGCTGGCATACTGGAGCCCTGTCGACTGGTACAACGGCGGTATGGAGCATACCACCCTGCACCTGCTGTACAGCCGGTTCTGGCACAAGTTCCTGTACGACATCGGCGTGGTACCCACCAGCGAGCCCTACAAAAAGCGCACCAGCCACGGCATGATCCTGGGCCTCAACCCCCATGCGTTTGAGAACCTGCCCGACGCCGAGCGCAAGCGCCTGCTGGCCGAGTACGGCAGCGAAAAAGCCGCCCGTGCCCATCTGGTCGAGCAGTACGGCGAAATGGCCGAGCACCCCATCGTCAAGATGAGCAAGTCCCTGGGCAACGTCGTCAACCCCGACGACGTCGTGGCCGAGTACGGCGCCGACACGCTGCGTTTGTATGAGATGTTCATCGGCGACTTTGAGAAAGCCGCCCCCTGGAACACCTCCTCCATCAAGGGGTGCAAGCGCTTCCTGGATAAGATCTGGGGCATGAGCGAGAAGCTCGCCCCCGGCGACGGCATCCGCCCCGAGGTCGAGGCCGTCACCCACCGCACCATCAAAAAGGTGGGCGAGGACATCGACGCCCTCAAGGCCAACACCGCCATCGCCCAGCTGATGATCTTCGTCAACGAGCTCAACGACCACGGCGGCGCCACCCGCGCCGAGTACGAGGTGCTGCTGCAGCTGCTCAACCCCTTTGCGCCGCACCTGACCGAGGAACTGTGGCAGCAGCTGGGCCACGACACCCAGCTGGCCTACACGCCCTGGCCCGCTTACGACGAAGCCAAGTGCGTCGAGCAGACCATCGAGATCGCCGTGCAGGTCAACGGCAAGGTCAAGGCGCGCATCCGTGTGCCCGCCGCCATCGAGCAGGCCGACGCCCTGGCCGCCGCCAAGGCCGAACCCGCCGTGGCCGCTGCCATCGCCGGCAAGGCCATCGCCAAAGAGATCTACGTCAAAGGCAAGCTCGTCAACATCGCCGTCAAAGGCTGAACCTGACCGGCCAAGCGCC
>DXEI01000102.1 GCA_019115045.1 Candidatus Gemmiger excrementipullorum
CATGGGCGACCTGATCGACGAGCTGGAGAATAATGGCGTATTCTTCTGACCCTGCCCCGGCTGTGCGCGGCTTTATACCGCCGCAGAGCGAGGAGGAACGCTGGCTGATGCGCCGTGTCGAAGAACTGTGCCGCGTCGCCGCCAGCCGGTCGATCCCGCGGTATACCGGCTTTTTGTCGGACCGCGAGCAGGTGCTGGCACAGGCGGCCTGCCACCGCGCCGGGTTCACTTCCTTTCGGTTCTGGGGCGGCTACGACGGGGCCGAGCGCTGCGTTTTGTGCCTGGAACCGCCCGACGCCTGGCAGGAAGAACCGCTGGGCTACCTGCGCCTGACCGCTGCGGGCCAGCCGCTGCCGGACCACCGCGCCTATCTGGGCGCGATTTTGGGCCTGGGGCTGGAGCGCACCTGCCTGGGGGACCTTTTGCCGGACCCGCAGCAGGCCGCGCTTTTTTATGCCGTAGCGCTGGCGGATAAGCTGGAGCTGATCGCAGCGGAACTGACCAGCGCCGGCCGCTGCCCGGTGCGCGCTGAAATTTGCGATGCGCTGCCCGCGCACCTGCTGCAGGGGCCGGCGCGTATCTGCCAGGAAGCGACTGTGCCCTCTCTGCGGGCCGACGCTGTGCTGGCTGCGATGATGCATACCTCCCGCGCGCGGGCGGCAGACTATATCGCGGCGGGCCGGGTGGAGATCAACCACCTGCCGTTGCGCGCCGCCCACGAACCGGTCTTTGCGCAGGATGTCTTTACCGTGCGCGGCGTCGGGCGTTACCGCCTGGCCGAGATCGGCGGCAAAAGCCGCAAAGACCGCGTGTTTATCTCCTTCTTTCAGTATTAAGGTAAGGCGCACAGCGCCTTTTGCATGACCGCCCCGGTCACGGAAGCCCAAAACAGGAGGAATACTATGATATCTTCTGAGGATGTCCGCCGCGTAACATTTGACAAGGCCATGCGCGGCTACCGCTGCGACGACGTCGACGATTACCTGAAACAGGTCGCCGAGAGCATGGACGCGCTGGCGGCGCAGAATGACGATCTGCAGAAAAAGCTCGTGGTGCTGGCCCAGCGCATCGACCAATACCGTGCCGAGGAGGACACCCTGCGCACGACGATGATCAACGCCCAGCGCCTGGGGGACAATGTGATCCGGGAAGCAAAGCAGAAAGCGGCCGAGATCATCCGTGCGGCCAACATCAAGGCTGAGGACCGCGAACAGCGCGTGCGGGACGATGTCGCCCTGGCACAGCAGGAGATCGTGACGCTGAAAAGCGAAGCGGACAGCTTCAAGCGCTCGCTGCTGGATATGTACCGCAAGCACATTAACCTCATCAGCAAACTGCCGGAGTATAAAAAGCCGCAGGAGGAACATGCCGCACCGGCAGAACCGGCCCCCGTCCCGGCGGCAGAACAGCCGCCCGTGGAACCGGCGCCTGTCTATGAGGCGCCGGCTGCGCAGCCCCCGGTAGCGGAAGAACCCCTGTATGCGCAGGAGGAACCGCAGCCCGCCGCGCCCGCCACAGAAACGAAAAAGGTAGATACGGTGGAATTTGCCATTGCCCCGCACCCGGAGGAGGAGCCCGAGGAAGCCGCCATGGCGGAACCGGCCCCGCAGCCGCAGGAGGACCTGCCGTTCCAGCCGGGCGCCGGCCTGTACGACGAGCCGCCGGCCGAAAAACCGGCCCGCAAGACGGCGCGCAAATCTTCCACCGGCAAGCGCAGCACGCGCAAACCCAAAGCAGCCGCCGAACCGCAGGAGGAATTGTCCTCCCCGGCGTTTGATAACTTTGAGGGCGTCGACTTTGACAGCTGAAAGCCAGGCCCCGGCTATTTTTGATAGAGGAGAGTAGGAAACCTTGCCGCAGAATTATAACGATACGATCCATAAAATGCAGACCCCGTTCGAGATGCGCGCCGGTCTGCCCAAAAAGGAACCCAAGATGCTGCAAGACTGGGCGGACAACCATGTCTATGAGCAGATGATCCAAAATAACGAGGGCAAACCCCGCTACATCCTGCACGACGGCCCCCCGTACGCCAACGGCAGCATCCACATGGGCACGGCGCTCAACAAGATCATCAAGGATATCATCATCCGCTATAAAAATATGGCGGGGTTCCAGGCCCCGTATGTGCCGGGCTATGACACCCACGGCCTGCCCATTGAGCTGAAGGCTCTGGGCTCGCTGGGCGACAAAAAGGCCGGCGTCTCCAAGCTGGAACTGCGCAAGATCTGCCGCGAGTTTGCCACCGAGCATATCGACGTCATGAACGAGCAGTTCATGCGCCTGGGCGTGCAGGGCGATTTTGCAAACCCCTACCTGACGCTGCGCCCCGAGTTTGAGGCCCGCCAGGTCGAGATTTTTGGCGAGATGGCCAAAAAAGGCTACATCTACAAGGGCATGAAAGCCGTCTACTGGTGCCCTGAGGACCGCACCGCGCTGGCCGAAGCGGAGATCGAGTATGGCGAGGACGAGTGCGACTCCATCTACGTCCGTTTCAAGCTGACCGGCGACCCCAAAGGCGTGCTGTCCAAGCACAACATCCCGCTGGACAAGGCGTGGATCGTGATTTGGACCACGACGACCTGGACGCTGCCCGCCAACGTGGCGACCTGCCTGAACCCCAATTTGGAGTACGCCTTCGTCAAGATCGGCGGGGACTACCACATCATGGCGGCCGAGCTCGTCAAACCGACGATGGAAGCCTGCCATATCGAGGACTATGAAGTCCTGCCCGAGACCGTGCACGGCGATGAGCTGGAACTTGTTGAATACCAGCACCCCTTCCTGGACCGCACGGGGCTTGTCATCCTGGGCGACCATGTCACGCTGGAAGGCGGCACCGGCTGCGTCCATACCGCGCCCGGCCACGGTGTCGAGGACTTTGAAGTCTGCGTCAACCACTACCCGCAGCTGCCGGTCGTCGTGCCGGTGGACGACGCGGGCCGCCTGACCGAGGAAGCCGGCGCGCAGTTTGCCGGCCTCAAAGTCTGGGACGCCAACAAGGTCATCCTCGAGCATATCAAAGGCACCGGCAACCTGATGGGCGTGCAGCATATCACCCACCAGTACCCGCACTGCTGGCGCTGCCACCATCCCATCATCTTCCGCGCGACCGAGCAGTGGTTCTGCTCCATCGACGCCTTCAAAGAAGACGTCTACAAAGCCATCGACAGCGTGCACTGGCAGCCGGCGTGGGGCCATGACCGCATGGCGGGCATGGTGCGCGACCGCAGCGACTGGTGCATCAGCCGTCAGCGCGTCTGGGGCGTGCCCATCCCGGTGTTCTACTGCAAAAAGTGCGGCAAGTACCATATCACCGACGCGTCCATCCAAGCGGTCAGCGATCTGTTCCGCAAAGAGGGCAGCGACGCCTGGTACAAGTACGACGCCAACGACATCATGCCCAAGGGCGAAGTGTGCGAGTGCGGCGCGTCCGACTGGGAGAAGGACCCCGACATCATGGACGTCTGGTTCGACTCCGGCTCTACCTGGAGCGCCGTCTGCCGTGAGCGCCCCGAGCTCACCTGGCCGGTCGACCTGTACATGGAAGGCGCGGACCAGTTCCGCGGCTGGTTCCAGTCCAGTTTGCTGACCTGTGTCGCCACCCAGGGCATCGCCCCGTACCGCGAGGTACTGTGCCATGGCTGGGTCGTCGACGCCCAGGGCAAACAGATGCACAAGTCGGCCGGCAACGGCATGGAGCCCGCCGAGATCATCCGCGACTATGGCGCCGACATCATCCGCCTGTGGGTCGCCTCCAGCGACTACACCGTCGACGTGCGCGCCGGCAAGGAGATCTTCCGCCAGCTGTCGGAAGCCTACCGCAAGATGCGCAACACGGCGCGCTTCATGCTGGGCAACCTCAGCGACTTCGACCCCAACCGGGACGCGGTGGCCGACGACCAGCTGTTTGAGATCGATCGCTGGGCGCTGGAAGCCTGCAACGCGCTGACGGCCACGATGCGCGACGCGTACGACCACTACGACTTCTCGCGCGCGTACCATGCGCTGTATAACTTCTGCGTCATTGATATGTCCAACTTCTATATGGACGTCATCAAAGACCGCTTGTACTGCGCCGACGACCACGCCCGCCGCTGCGCCCAGACGACGCTGTACCGCATTTTGGTGGACTTCACCAAGCTGCTGGCGCCCATCCTCTGCTTTACCAGCCAGGAGATCTGGAGCTATGTGCCCAAGATGCCCGGCATGAAAGACTACGTCGTCTTTGAGGAGATGCCGCAGGCGAAGCCCGCGGCCGGCGAAGCCTTCACGGCCAAGTGGGACCGCATCATGGCGATCCGCGACGACGTCAAGAAGGTGCTGGAGCAGGCGCGTGCCGACAAAGTCATCGGTTCTTCGCTGGAGGCGGCGCTGACGCTGTACTGCGACCAGCCCACGTATGACCTGCTCAACGCCATCCCGATGGATGAGCTGGCTGATCTGTTCATCGTCTCGCAGGTCGCGCTGCACCAGGGCAAAGGCGGCGTCCAAGGCGCTGTCGAGGGCCTGGGCGTCGAGGCCGGCCATGCCGCGGGCGCCAAATGCCTGCGCTGCTGGAAGTTTACGCCGGATATCGGCGAAAACGGTCTGTGCCCGCGCTGCGCCAACGTTCTGGGTATGTGATCTTTCTCTTTCAGCGGTGCTTACGTCCTTCTAAGCACCGCTGATTTTTTCAAGTAATGGAGCTGTGCATGATCCCTTCTTTGCTTTCGCTGCTGGCGGCTGCCGTTTTGGCGGGCGTTGACCAGCTGATCAAACATTGGGCGACGGCCGTGCTGGAACCTGTCGGCGCCATGCAGGTCTGGCCCGGCGTGGTCGAGCTGCGCTACTACCTCAACGACGGGATGGCGTTCTCGATGCTGGCCGGGCAGCAGACGCTGCTGATCGCCGTCACGACGGTGATGCTGGCCGCCGTAGCGGTCTACCTGGTATGGAAACGCCCGCCCCTGGCGGAGCGCATCGCCTGGACGATGGTGCTGGGCGGCGGCATCGGCAACCTGATCGACCGCGTGCTGGCCGGGCAGGTCGTCGATTATATCAACCTGCTGTTCATCGACTTTGCCGTCTTCAATTTTGCTGACATCTGCGTGACGTGCGGCATCGCGCTGCTGTTTGTGGATATTTTGCTGGTCGAGACCCGCCGCCGCAAAACCGAAACCCCGCAGACGGCGGGGGACACCCCCGCACAGGAAGGCGGCGCGCACGATGCAGACGCTTGAGCGCACTGTGCCGCCGGAGGCTGCCGGCCAGCGCCTGGACCGCTTTTTGAGCGAGGCGTGCGAAGGGCTGACCCGCAGCGCCCTGCAGAACCTGATCGAAGAAGAACGTGTGCAGGTCAACGGCAGCTGCGTGCCCAAACGGTACAAGACGCGGGCAGGGGACCGGGTGACGGTGGAAGTGCCGGACCCGCAGCCCATCGAGGCGGCGCCGCAGAATATCCCGCTGGACATCGTGTATGAGGACGCCGACCTGCTCGTCGTCAACAAACCCAAAGGCATGGTGGTGCACCCGGCGCCCGGCAACCCCGACGGCACGCTGGTCAACGCGCTGCTGTATCATTGCGCCGGGCAGCTCTCCGGCATTGGCGGCGCCATCCGCCCCGGCATCGTGCACCGCATCGACAAAGACACCAGCGGTTTGCTGGTGGTGGCCAAAAACGACGCCGCGCACCAGGCCCTCAGCGCGCAGATGCGCGTACACAGCATCCACCGCGTCTACCATGCAGTGGTGTACGGCAACCTGAAAGAGGACGAAGGCGCGGTCGAGACGTATCTCGGCCGCGACCCGCGCGACCGCAAAAAGATCGCGGTGGTGCCGCAATCTGCGGCCGGGGCGCGCTATGCCTGCACCGGCTGGCAGGTGTTGGAGCGGTTTGGGAACTTTACCTACGTCGCCTGCCGCCTCAAGACCGGGCGCACGCACCAGATCCGGGTGCATATGGCGTCGCTGGGGCACCCGCTGGCAGGCGATGCGGTCTACGGCCCGCGCAGCTGCATCCAAAAGCTGGGCGGCCAGTGCCTGCATGCCAAAGAACTGGGGTTTCACCACCCGTCCAGCGGCGCCTGGATGCAGTTTGACGCACCGCTGCCGCCCTATTTTACGGCATTTCTGGACCGGTTAAGAAAGGAACGCGGAATATGAGATCGCCACTCAGCGAATATCTTGTGATCTGCGACATGGACAATACGCTGCTGACCGCAAAAGAGGGGCTGCCGCCTTGCAACCGCACGGTCATCCGCCTGTTTACCGAGCTGGGGGGCCGGTTTACGGTCGCCACCGGCCGCCCGCCGGCGTCCATCCGTGCGGCCATGCAGGGGATCGAGCTCTCGGCCCCGGCGATCTCCTGCAACGGCGCGCTGCTGTATGATCTTTCCCGCGGTACCGTTTTGTACCGCGCCACGCTGGACCGCGCACAGGCTGCGGCGGCCATCGCCGATATCCTGCCCAAGTTCCCGCGGCTGGGCGTGGAGGTCATGGCCGGCAACGGCGAAATGTACGTGCTGCAGGCCAACGAGTATACCCACGCGCACCAGGTCGATGAACAGTTGGGCAGCATCGCCTGCCCCATCGAGTGTGTGCCGGACGGGTGGGTCAAAGTGGTTTTTGCTGCCGACCCCGAGACGATCCGCAAATTGGGGCAGTACGCCAAGACCCGCTACTACGGGCGCGACAACTACTTTTTGCCCACCAACAGCATCTACCTGGAGATCATGCCCGTGGGCGTCAGCAAGGCGACCGGCATGCATACGCTTTGCGACCTGATGGGCCTGCCAACGAAGCAGACCATCGTGATCGGGGATTACTACAACGACCTGGAACTGATGCGTCAGGCCGGCTACGCGGTGGCGGTGGCCAACGCCCCGGCAGAGGTCAAAGCCAGCGCCGACACGGTGACGACCTGCACCTGTACGGAGGGCGCCGTGGGCGAGTACTTATACCAGCTGATCCGCAGCAAGACGGATCTGTGAGGCTGCGGCAGGGGGGGGCTGCACCATGAAAGTAAGCGAACTGATGGACCCAAGGGGTATCCTGCTGTATGCCAACATCGACAATGCCGCCGACGTGCTGGGCATCCTGGTGGAATTGCAGGAGCATCTGGGCGTGATCACCAACGGCACCGCGTATTACAACGCAGTCTGCCAGCGGGAGGCTTTTGGCGGCACGACCGCCATCGGGGACGGCATCGCGCTGCCGCACGCCGGCAACGCCGGCGTGTCAGCCCCGGGGGTGGCGGCGATGACGCTGCGCCACGGTGTGGACTGGGGCGCGCCGGACGGCCGCCCGGTGGACCTGCTGTTTATGATCGCTGTGCCGCCGGAGCAGGACAGCCTGCATCTGCAGATCTTGGCACGCCTGGTCAATTTGCTGGGGCGCGGCGCGCTGGTGGATGCACTGCGCCATGCCAGCAGCCCGCAGCGCTTTTTGGAACTGCTGCAAAAAGCGGAGAATACCTCTTTTGGCGATTGAACCAACGCGCAAAAAAACAGCCGCAGGGCGGTACCCCTGCGGCTGCTTTTTTGCGTTTTTGTCCATTGTGCACAAACAGGTGCCAGGATACGGCAAGAAAATTGGCAATGGTGTTTATTGCTTTAGTGCGGTAAAGTGTGCTATACTTTGTGACATTAAACCGGCAAAGCGCACAGAGGCGCTGCGGGCGCAACGTATGCCGCAGCAGGCAGGGCCGGTCAGGTTTGGAGGAAGAACAATGAAAAAAGCGTTATCTTTTCTGCTGGCAGCCGCCATGGTACTGGGCCTGACGGCGTGCGGCGGCACGGCGACGACCGGCGAAAGCACGGCGGACAGCGCCGCGGAGACTTCGAGCGAAGCCGCAACGGAAGAAGCGGCCGGGGAGGACACTGCCGCGGCGGACGGTGCGGCGTATGTGGTGGGCATCTGCCAGCAGATGCCGCACGAGGCGCTGGATTCTGCCACGCAGGGCTTTAAGGATGCGCTGGTCGAAGCCTTTGGCGAGGGCGGCGTTACCTTTGACGAGCAGAACGCCCAGGGCGACTCCAACACCTGCAACACCATCGTCAACAGCTTTGTGTCCGGCGGGTACGACTTGATCATGGCCAACGGTACCAGTGCCCTGCAGGCGGCGCAGGCCGGCACGGCCGATATCCCCATCCTGGGCACCTCGGTCACCGAGTATGGCGTGGCCCTGGGTATCGACGGCTTTGACGGCACGGTGGGCGGCAACGTCTCCGGCACCAGCGACCTGGCCCCGCTCGACCAGCAGGCCCAGATGCTGGCGGACCTTTTCCCGGTAGAAGAATACCCTAACGTCGGCATGCTGTACTGCAGCGCCGAACCCAACAGCGCCTACCAGGTCGAGCAGGTCACCAATTTCCTGACCGAGATGGGCTATACCTGTGAGGATTACTCCTTCAGCGATTCCAATGACCTGTCCACCGTCGCCACCAGCGCCTCCACGGCGTGCGACGTGATCTACGTCCCCACCGACAATACGGCGGCTTCCAACACCGAGATCATCCAGAACATCTGCCTGCCGGCCGGCGTGCCCATCATCGCGGGCGAGCAGGGCATCTGCTCCGGCTGCGGCGTGGCGACGCTGTCCATCAGCTACTATGACCTCGGCTACGCCACCGGCGAGATGGCGGTGAAGGTCCTCTCCGGCGAGGCGGACATCTCCACCATGCCCATCGAGTACGCGCCCAACTTCACCAAGATGTACAACGCTGCCAACTGCGAGGAACTGGGCGTGACCGTCCCCGAGGATTACGTCGCCATCGAAGCGGCGGCCTGAGTTCCCGGGCGTGTGCGGTGCAAAACGTGCGTACACCGCCGCGTTAGGGCCCGACACAGCAGGAGAAAGGGAAAAATGCTTCCCTTTTTCCTGTTTTTTTGCTATACTATACAAGTCTGTAATGATTTTTTGGGGCGCTTTTGCGGCGGCCCGGGGCAGGGGCGTCCTGCCCCTGACAGGGAGGAATGTTTCTTTTGGATATCACGACATTGGTCAACGCGCTGCCGGGCGCAGTGGCGCAGGGCTTGATCTGGGCGATCATGGCCATCGGCGTGTACATTACCTATCGCGTGCTGGATATTGCCGACTTGACGGTCGACGGTACGCTGTGCACCGGCGGCGCTGTCTGCGTGGTCTGCATGCTGGCCGGCTGCAACGTGTGGCTCTCGATCCTGGCGGCGACCTGTGCCGGGCTGCTGGCGGGGTTCGTCACCGGCATTTTCCATACGTTCATGGGCATCCAGCCGATCCTGGCCGGTATCCTGACCCAGCTTGCGCTGTGGAGCGTCAACCTCAAGATCATGGGCAAGGCCAACCAGGCCATCAACGTCGATAAATTCGACCTGCTCGTCTCGCTGCGCTACATCAAGGACGTGCCGTTCTACCAGAACACGATCTTTGTGGTGGCCATCGTGATCGCGGTGCTCATCGCCCTTTTGTACTGGTTCTTTGGCACCGAGCTCGGCTGCGGCATCCGCGCCACGGGCTGCAACGCCAACATGGCGCGCGCGCAGGGCATCAACACCAACCTCAACAAAGTCATCGGCCTCATGGTCTCCAACGGCCTGGTGGCGCTGTCCGGCGCGCTGCTGGCACAGTACCAGGGCTTTGCAGACATCAACATGGGCCGCGGTTCCATCGTCATCGGCCTGGCGGCCGTCATCATTGGCGAAGCGCTGCTCAGCCGTGTGTTCCACAACTTTGCACTCAAGCTGCTGTCGGTAGCGGTGGGCAGCATCGTGTACTATCTGGTGTACCAGGTCGTCATCTGGTGCAAGGTCGACACCGACCTGCTCAAGGCGTTCAGCGCCGTCGTGGTGGCGATCTTCCTGGCGGTGCCGTATTGGAAACGCCAGTTCACCAAACCCACGGTCGCAGCAAAGGGGGGCGAAAAGAATGCTTGAGATCAAAAACGTCTACAAAACGTTCAATGCCGGCACCGTCAACGAGAAGATCGCCCTCAACGGTCTGGACCTCACGCTGGAGGACGGCGACTTTGTGACAGTCATCGGCGGCAACGGCGCCGGCAAATCCACCATGCTCAACGCAGTGGCCGGGGTATGGCCCATCGACATGGGCAAGATCCTCATCGACGGGCAGGATGTGACCCGCCTGTCGGAGCATAAGCGAGCCAAGTACATCGGCCGCGTGTTCCAGGACCCGATGATGGGCACCGCCGCCACGATGGGCATCGACGAAAACCTTGCGCTGGCGTCGCGCCGCGGCATGGCGCGCACCTTGCGCACCGGCATCACCAAAAAAGAGCATGAAGAATACCACGAACTGCTCAAAACGCTGGAACTGGGCCTGGAAGACCGCATGACCAGCAAGGTGGGGCTGCTCTCGGGCGGGCAGCGCCAGGCCGTCACGCTGCTGATGGCAACGCTGAAAAAGCCGCGCCTGCTGCTGCTGGACGAACATACGGCCGCGCTGGACCCCAAGACGGCGGCCAAGGTGCTGGCTTTGTCCGACAAGATCGTGCACGAAAACCACCTGACGACGCTGATGATTACCCACAACATGAAAGACGCCATCCGCTACGGCAACCGGCTGATCATGATGTACGAGGGGCGCATCATCTACGACGTGCGCGGAGAGGAAAAGGCCAGGCTGCAGGTCAGCGACCTGTTGCAGCGCTTTGAGCAGGTCAGCGACGGCGATTTTGCCAACGACCGCATGCTGCTCTCGTAAATTTGTGTCCTTTGGCAGCTGCGCCTGGCCGGGCGCAGCCATGCAGCCGAGTACACAGTGGTAAAACTGACAAAGCAAGCCCCCCGTCCGTGCCGGGGCGCCCGGCAGCTTTTGCGGCTGCCAGGCGGCGGCACGGACGGGGCCTTGCTTTTGTAATGCCGCAGCGCCGCCGCCCTCGCGCAAGCCGGGCGTAAGGGCGGCGCTTTTGGTTTGCACCCGCGGGGGCGGCGGGCGCACCGCGGCAAACTGTTACGGTTTTGTAACCCGTGACATTTTTATAAAAAGCGTATCCAAAACGGATGTTTCGTGTTATAATCTGTTTAGTTGTTTATACTCGGTGGGGTGCGGCTGTGCGCCGCCCCGCCATGCACAAGGAGGTCGCCGTACCCGATGAGCCGCCATAACTCCCGTTCCAACCCTGGTCTCAGCCCGACCCAGCGCAAGGCCTGCATCGTGCTGGCATGCTGCATTTTGGCCGTTGCGCTCAGCGTTTTGCTGGCGTGGGTGCTGCCGTCCAAACTGGATCTTGGCACGGGCGATGCGTACGACCCGAACCTGTACCCGCTGGATACCAGCCTGGGGGCGGTTTTGGGGGACAGCTCGGCCGATGATTCCTACCTGACGCAGAGCGTGTTCGTCGGCGACCAAAACGCCGTGGCGCTGCAAAAGGACGGCCGCATCACGCTGGACCAGTTTGCCGGGCAGGAAGGCCTGCAGGTCTCCCGCGTTTTGCAGGAGAGTTTTGTCGCCTTTGTGGACGACGCCAATACCTATACGATCCCGCAGGCCATCGCCAAAATGAAACCCCGCCGTGTATATGTGCTGATCGGCAGCAACGATGTCGACGGTTCGGTCTCACCGGACGCTTTCATGGCGGATTATAAGCAGGCGCTGCAGAACATCAAGAGTGCCTATTCGTATTGCGATGTGATCGCCTGCGCCATCCCGCCCGTCACGCAGGACAGCGAGAATGCGGCGCAGATCCAGACCAACATCGACCAGTTCAACCAGTCCATCGCCGCGGCCTGCGACGAAATGGGGTATAAGTATCTCAACAGCCCTGCCGTGCTGAAAAATGAGCAGGGCTATGCCGAGGCCAGCTATGTGGACGCCTCCACCGGCAGCTGGAACGCCGCCGGCGCCAATGCGTTTTTGGAATATGTGAAATCCCACGCGTTCCAGACGGACGATACCCGCCCCGATACCAACGACATCCCCAAACGTGCGGCGCAGCCCAGCGGCAGCGCGGCGACGCCGACGCCCACCGCGACGCCGACGCAGCTTACGGCAAGTTATACCGTCGAGGATGCCAGCAAAGGCACCCTGACCGGCAACGGAAAATCCGGCGTCACCAGCCTGGAGATCCAGGGGGCTTCGGGCGATAATGTCAGCGTGACGGCCGTCCCGGCGGAAGGGTATACGTTCTATAAATGGAGCGACGGCGTCACCGATGCCACGCGCTACGACAATTTGAGCAAAGACATCTCGGTCACCGCCATGTTCAACGACGCCCGCGTCGAGGTAAAGCTTGACCGCGGGGACTCCACCATCAAAGTTGGTGAGTCGCTGCCCATCAACGTCACGGTGACGCTGGGCGGCAAAGCGTACGACAACAGCAACGTGCAGTGGGCTGTCAATGACGACCTGCAGATGAACGGCGGCAGCTTTACCTTTACGCCGGATGCGGCCGGCAGTTATGTGATTCGCGCCGGCATCGAGGTCAACGGCGGATTCTCTACGGCGCAGATCACGGTGACTGTGCAGGAAGAACCCAAACCGCTTACTTCCATCAGTGTCAGCGGTACCGGTACCATCACCGTCGGCGGCAGCACGCAGCTGAACGCCAGCGTACAGAATAAAGAGGGCGACGTTACCTGGAGTTGTGATGAAACCTCTTGGACGGCGACCGGCGACCAGGTGACCTTTACGGCCAACCAGGAGGGCACCTACCACCTGCGCGCGCGCAACAACGGCGCCGAGGCAGTGTTTACGCTGACAGTCAGCCCCGCGCCAACGCCGGCGCCGACACCGACACCGAGCCAGAACCCGGAAAGCGGATGAGGGCGGCGATGACTGAATCGTGTTTGCAGCCCTGCCTGCAACGGCACAGGCATGCAGACGTCTGAAAAACAGGAGTTATGACCCATGGCGATCTATACATGTTTATTACTGGATGTTGACAACACGCTGCTGGACTTTGACGCTGCCGAGCGCCAGGCCCTGACCGCGATGCTGCAGGAATACGACCTGCCGCACGACGCCCAGGCCTGTGAGACCTACCACAAACTCAACCGCGAGCTGTGGGACGCCCTGGCCAAAGGCAAGCTGAACAAGGCCAAGCTCTTCCAGACGCGCTTTACGCGGTATCTGCAGGCGCTGGGCCTGCCCGATAACGGCCAGGGCCCCGCGATGAACGACCGGTATGAAGAACTGCTCTCCACCCATGCCGACCTGATCCCCGGCGCGCTCAACGCGCTGGAGGAATTGGGCGAAGTGGCAACGCTGGCGACAGTCTCCAACGGCGCTACGGCGGTGCAGCAGCCGCGCATCCAGGACTCCGGCATCGGCCGGTACATGGACGGCGTCTATATTTCCGAAAAAGTCGGCTGCGCCAAGCCGTCGGCCCGTTTGTTTGAGCATGTGCTCAAAGACCTGGGTATCACCAACCGCAGCCGGGTGCTCATGGTGGGCGACGACCTGCTGGCCGACATCAAAGGCGGGCAGAACGCCGGGCTGGACACCTGCTGGGTCAACTTTAAAAATGAGGAAAACCACAGCGGCGTCGAGCCTACCTACGAGATCCACAGCTATGAGGAACTGTACCGCATCGTGATGGAACCCGAGGAGCTGGAAAACCTCGGCGTGCGCAACCGCCGCCACAGCAACGAAGCCTGAGCCTGCGCAGCCCGCAGGCCGGGCTTTGCCGTGTCTGCGGCGGCCCAACGACAAAAGAGGGGACACAGAGAAAGACCACTATGCTGCTGGAACTGAAACAACTGGGAAAAAGCTTTGGCGAGCAGGAAGTTTTAAAGGATGTCAACGCCAGCGTGGAACGCGGCGACCGCATCGGCATCATCGGCGCCAACGGCACCGGCAAGACGACCCTTTTGCGCATTTTGTATGGCGAGCGCCAGCCAGACGAAGGGGAGGCCGCTTTCGGCAGCGGCGTGACCTGCGGGTATTTGGAGCAGAACGCGCATCTGGACCCCGCGCTGGATGTATATGGCACGATGCGCCTGGCGTTTGCGCCGGCATTGCAGGCGATGCAGCAGCTGGAAACGCTGCAAAAGCAGCTGGCCGCCGCACCGCAGGACGTCGGCGTACAGCAGGCGATCGACCATTGCAACGCGGTCATCGATGCCATGGACGCCTACCAGATGGACACCCAGATCAAGAAGGTGCTCAACGGCATGGGCTTCCCGGCCGACACCTGGCAAAAACCGGCCGGCGTGCTTTCCGGCGGGGAACAGACCCGCCTGCGCCTGGCGCGCCTGCTGCTCGAGCGCCCCGACGTGCTGATTCTGGACGAACCCACCAACCACCTGGACCTGACCACGATGGACTGGCTGGAAACCTACCTCAGGGCCTACCGCGGCGCGGTGCTTGTCGTCAGCCACGACCGCTATTTTCTCGACGCCGTCTGCACCCGCATCTGGGAGCTGGCGGGCAAGACCATCGTGACCTACAAGGGCAACTATTCGGCGTACCTGCCCCAGCGCGAAGCCGCCGACGAACGCCAGCAGAAGCTGCACGACGCCGCCGTCGAAAAGGCCGCCAAGCTGCAGGATTACATCGACCGCAACCTCGTGCGCGCCTCCACGACCAAAATGGCCCAAAGCCGCCGCAAGCAGCTGGAAAAGCTCGAGATCGTCGACGCGCCCGAGCGTCCCGGCCGCGGGCTCAATTTCCGCTTTGAATACGACATCGAGCCGTATGAGGAGCTCGTCATCATGAAGGGCCTGACCATCCGCATTGGCGAGCGCACGCTGCTGGAACCGCTGGATTACACGGTCCGCCGCGGCGACAAGCTCGTCATTGCCGGGCCCAACGGCACGGGCAAATCGACGCTTTTGCAGGTGCTGGACGGCAAGCGCCGCCCCTCCGGCGGCATGGTGCGCCTGGGCTCCGGGGCCAAGGCGGGCGTCTTTACCCAGCAGCAGGCGCGCCGCGCCGGCCGCGTCATCGACGCGATCTGGAACCAGTACCCGCGCTTTACCGAGCTCGAAGTCCGCAGCCACCTGGCCCGCTTCGGCTACCGCGGCGAGGAAGTTTTCAAGGACTGCGCGACGCTGTCCGGCGGCGAGGCCGCCCGCCTGCGCTTTGCCGAGCTCGCGCTCGAACGCCCGAACCTGATGTTTCTGGACGAGCCGACCAACCACCTCGACATCTATATGCGCGAAAGCCTGACCCAGGCGCTGGCCGCCTACACCGGCACGCTGCTGCTCGTCACCCACGACCGCTACCTGATGCAGACGCTCGGCTGCCCGATCCTCTACCTTGAAGACGGCAAGGCGACGCTCTACCGCGATTTCGCCGCCCTGCATGCGCAGGACACCGCCCCGGCCGCCCCGCGCGCCGCCGCGCCGAAGGAAGCCCCGGCGCGCGGCGGCTACGGCAAGGAGCAGCGCCGCCGCCGTGCCGAGCTGCGCGCCCGCATCAAGGCGCTGGAGGACGAGATCGAGGACCTCGGCGCGCACATCGTTGAACTGGAAAACGAGCTGAACGACCCGCAGGTCCTGCGCGACCACCTGCTTGTGCGCGACAAATGCGACGAACTGGACGACGCGCGCTTCCACCAGCAGGAAAAATTTGACGAGTGGGAACGCCTGAGCGAGGAGCAGGAACGCCTGGAAGCCGAGGACGCCTGATACTTTTACGCAACTGTAACTTGCTTTCTGGTCAAAACGCGGTATACTAATTTTAAAAATGCCGTAAACTGTGCCCAAAACGCGGCGCTGTGCCGCAAAACTGCGAACGGGGAACCGAGTTGGAAACGAAGATCATCATCGCTACGCATAAGCCTTACTGGATACCGGACGATCCCATGTATCTGCCGGTACAGATGGGGCATGCCATCCACCCGGATATCGGCTATACCGGCGACGATACCGGCGAGAACATCTCCGACCGCAACTGGAATTTCTGCGAGCTGACCGGGCTGTACTGGGCCTGGAAAAACATCGAGGCCGATTACATCGGCCTTGTGCACTACCGGCGCTACTTTGCCAGCCGGGCCAACCGCTTTGCGCCCAAGCGCCAGCGCGTCATCCGGCACGAGGAGCTCGACCAGATCCTCGCCACCA
>DXEI01000103.1 GCA_019115045.1 Candidatus Gemmiger excrementipullorum
GTCTGCTCGTCGTACAGCGTGTAGGGGCTGGTGACGCCGGCGTTGATCATGTTGCCCTTGTAGAGTTTGAGCGTCACGTCGCCGGTCACGGTCTTTTGCAGCTCGTCGGTGAACGCGCTCAGCGCCTCGCGCAGCGGGGTGAACCATTGGCCGTTGTAGACGAGCTCGCCCATCTTCTGGGCGACGATCTCCTTAAAATGGAAGCTCTCTTTGTCGATGGTGATGGTCTCCAGCACGTTATGCGCCTTGTACAGGATGCTGCCGCCCGGGGTCTCGTAGACGCCGCGGCTCTTCATGCCGACGAGGCGGTTCTCGACGATGTCCAGCAGGCCGATGCCGTTGGCGCCGCCAACTTTGTTCAGGTACTCGATCAGCGCCACGCCGTCCATCTCCTTGCCGTCGACGGCGGTGGGGATGCCTTTTTCAAAGTGGATGGTCACATAGGTCGGGGTGTCGGGCGCCTGCTCGGGGGAGACACCCAACTCCAGAAACCCGGGTTTGTTGTAGGTCGGCTCGTTCTTGGGGTCCTCGAGGTCGAGGCCCTCGTGCGAGAGGTGCCAGAGGTTCTTGTCCTTGGAGTAGTTGGTCTCCCGGTTGATGCGCAGCGGGATGTTGTGCGCCTCGGCGTAGTCGATCTCCTCGTCGCGGCTCTTGATGTCCCACTCGCGCCAGGGCGCGATGATGGCCATGTCGGGGGCCAGCGCCTTGAGGGTCAGCTCAAAACGCACCTGGTCGTTGCCCTTGCCGGTGCAGCCGTGGCAGATGGCGTCGGCGCCCTCCTGGATGGCGATCTCGGCCAGGCCCTTGGCGATGCAGGGGCGGGCGTGGCTGGTGCCCAGCAGGTAATCCTCGTACTTGGCATCGGCTTTCAGGCAGGGCCAGATGTAGTTTTCGACGTAGTCCTTTTTGAGGTCCAGCACATACAGCTTGGACGCGCCGGTCTTTTTGGCTTTCTCCTCCAGGCCGTCAAGTTCGGTGCCCTGGCCGACGTCGCCCGAGACCGCGATGACCTCGCAGTTATTGTAGTTTTCCTTCAGCCAGGGGATGATGATGGAGGTATCCAGCCCGCCGGAGTAGGCCAGCACGACTTTTTTGATGTCTTTCTTTGCTTTTTTCATGATCCGTTCCTCTTTCTTTGGGTTTTGGTATGGGGCCGGGCTCGCCGGTTTTGGCGGCGCGGCGGCCGCGGCACGCCCGGTTTGAATATTTATTCATTCGATGTTGTATATTATACAACATTTCTGCCAAAAGGCAAGGGGTAAAGCGCACAAAGGCAGCGGCGATTTGGGCGGTTTTTTGGCGATTCTGACCGGGCGCGGCGCCGCCGGGGCGCGTTCCTGCATGAATATGCAGGTTTTGGCGGGGCACGGGACGTTTTTCCCCTGTTCTGCAGGGCGGGGTCTTGATCTGTGCGCTAAGAGCCGGGCCTTGCGGCCCGGTTGCGCTCCGAAACGCGCCTGCGGGCGCAGACCCCGCCGCGGCCGTTCGCCCCATGGCAACGTTTTTGGTTCGTGTACGCGGCCCCGGGTGTTTGTAGGGGAGGCATATATGCCTCCCGGCAGGGGTGCGCCCCACGCGGGGTTTATGGGTAACATGACCGTTTCCGCCGCTCTGTAGGGCGGGGTCTTGACCCCGCCGCACCGATAATTTTTTAAATTTTTATAATATGTGCGGCGGGCGTGAACGCCCGCCCTACAATGCGGGGTAAACATCATACAAACCGGCAACGGGCAATGCCGCCCCTACGCATAGACCGAACGCGGTCACAACGCAAAAACCGTAACGTAAGGCAATCGCTCGCGGGCCGCATGCATGCGGCCCCTACGAACCGAGAAAAACGCCATACAAATTTTAAACCCCGCCGCGCTGCGCGCGGCACCAGCATTTTTCATTTTTATTTTTTCATTTTTCATTTTTTCTCGCCAGCACCGCCGCCACCTCGGCTGCGTCCAGGCGCAGGCGCACGGGGGCGGGCGGGTCGGCGGGCGGGTTGAGCGCGCAGGCCCAGTACCCCAGGTCCAGCCAGCGGCCGAACTTGTAACCGCTGTTTTTTTCGACGCCGTAGCGCGTAAACCCCAGCGCTTTGTGGAACGCCTCGCTCTGCGGGTTGGGGCGGGTGATGAGCGCGATGGCGTTGACATACCCCTGGCGGCGCAGCAGTTCCAGCAGCGCCGTGTACAGTTTGCGCCCCACGCCCTGGCCCAGGCAGTCCGGCGCGCAGTAGACCGTCGTCTCGACGTCCCACGCAAAGGCGCGGCGGGTATGCCACGGGTGGGCGCAGGCGTAGCCGGCCAGGCGGCCGTCGGCGGTGTACGCCACAAGAAACGGCGCGGCGCGCAGCACCCCGGCGATGTTCTGGCGGTATTCCTCCTCCGTTGCCGGTTGGTACTGGAAGGTCTGGGTGCCGCGGGTGACATACCCGTTGTACAGCGCGGCCACGGCCGGCGCGTCGTCGGGCGTCGCCATGCGCAGCGTCAGGCGGCTGCGGGCGGCCCAGGCGGCGGCCAGCCGCTCTTTTTCGGCCTTGGGCAGCTTTTTCAGCGCCGCTTCGCGCCGCAGCGCGGCCGGTTTGTCGGCGCAGCGCTCGGCATAGGCCAGCCGCACGGCGGCTTTGCCGTGGCTTTTGGTGTATTTGGCGCCGCCCGCGCCGCTGCGGTGGGCGCGCAGGCGGCGGGCCAGGTCGTTGGTCCAGCCAGCGTACAGGCTGCCGTCGGCGCAGCGCAGCAGGTAGACCCAGGCGGCCGGGGCCTGCGCCTCACGGTCGGCGGCCGTGCTGGCGGCGGGGCCGTACAGCGCGGCGCTCATTCGCCCACGGGGCGGCCGGCGGCGCGCAGCGCGCGGCGGCAGGCCTCGATGGCCGCGGCCTTGTCGTCGGCCGTGATCAAAAACCGGCTGGGGTGGCAAAAGCGCAGCCCCAGGCCGCTGACCTGGCGCAGCTCTTCCTCCGGTTTGCCGGCCCACGCAGGCGGGAACGGCACCTTGCTGCGCCTGGTGCGGTGGTCGGTGACGCACTGGGCGCTGTAGCCGCCGCGCTGGCTGGGGTAGACGACGAACAGCGCGTCGGTCTTGTACAGGCCGTTTTTCCACGGCATGTAGGCCGGCAGCACCACGATACCGTCGCGCATGTTGGCGTAGGCGCGGCGCACCGCCTCGTCGGCGCGGTTGACGGCGTTGGCGGCGGCGATCTCGTTTTCCAAAATCTGCCTGGCCACCGGCACCGCGCGCCAGAAACATTCGTCGGGGTCGTCTTTGCTGTCCCACAGCGGGTTGTAGCTGCCGATGGCGTCGGCCAGCGAGTTCTGCTCGCCGGTGTTATCGTTCAGATCCAGCGGCTGCACAAAATTTTCGTCCAGCAGGCGGGCCTGGTGCGCGCCCACCAGCTGGGGGCCCAGCACGCGCCACAGCAGCCCGAACGCTGCGTAGGGCACGCCGTTGGTGCGGGTCTCGCGCGGTTCGCTGTGGTGGTCGAACATGCCGCCGCCGACGTCGTAGACGATGCCGTCAAAATCTTCCGGCACCGTGAAACCGCGGGTGATCTGGATGTCGGGCCGCACGATCTGCAGCAGCGCCGTCGAAAACACGTCGTCGGCGTGGAACTTGCCGCCGTGGGTAAAGCCGTTTGCGGGTATCTTCATAACAGGGGGTCCTTTCTTGTCAACAGCGGGGGGTGTCAGAACGCCTCGACGCGGAACACCGCCGCCCCGCTGGCCTGCGCGGCGGCCAGCCCGGGGCCGGAATCCTCAAAGATCATGGTCTGGGCGGGCGTCGCGCCAAAATGCGCCATCGCGGCCCGGTAGCCCTCGGGGTCGGGCTTGTTGCGGGTCACGTCCTCGCTCGTCAGCACCAGGTCGAACCAACTAAGGCAGCCGGCGTGGGCCAGCGCCTCGGTGGCGTTGCGGCGGCTGCCGGTCGTCACGCAGGCCAGCTTGTGCCCGGCCGCGCGCATGCCCTGCAGCAGTGCCAGCAGCGCCGTGTTGGGGCGCACGCGGTCCAAAAAATCGCCGTACAGCGCTTTTTTGCGGTCATGCACGCGCTCAACGTCGGCGGGGTCAGGGTCGCCGCCCATCAGCGGGCGCAAAAAGTCTTTGTAGTAGCCGCCGTTGCAGTGGGCGGCGTAGTATTCGTCGCTGACGGTAAAGCCCAGTTCCTCCAGCGCGGCACGGTAGGACGCGCCGTTGGCGGGCACGGTGTCCAGCAGCGTACCGTCCAAGTCGACACAGATCAGCATGGGTCCTCCTTTCCGCGCGCGGCGTGGGCGGCGGCGTCGTTGGCCACCATCACCAGCCCGGCGTAGAACATCGGCGCGCGCTTGCGGTCGCGCGCGAGCTTGTAGGGCATCAGCCGCAGCCAGTGCACGACCTCGTGCATCAGGATGCTGTCCACCTGCTCCGGCGCGTAGCGGCGGCCCAGCTCGGCCATCAGGTCGGCCAGCAGCGCGTCGTAGGCGGCCGAGCGCGTCAGCGCAAAGTCGATGCGGCCGCCCTGCACGCTCACGCGCGGGGTCATCATCATAAACTCATACCCGCCGTGCAGGCTCTGCAGCAGTTTGCCGTAGTCCAAAAACGGGCTTTCGTGCAGGTTGCCGGTGTTGGGGTCGATGAGATACCAGCTGCCGTCGTTGCGGCAGATGATGTTCTCGATGGTCAAATCGCCGTGGATGGTCCCCACCGGGTCGCGGGCAAACAGCGCGCGCAGGCGGTCGTGGTCGAACAGCCAGGCCAGCTGGTGCAGGTTCTGGTACTGCGTGCCGTTGATCCACAGCGTGGGGGCGGCCAGCAGCTCATGCAGGCTGCGCGCGTCGCGCAGCTTTTGCAGGTTCCCGTCCACTTTTTGGGCAATGTACCGCTCGACGGCGTCGGGGTCGGCGGGCAGGGCCGTGGGGCGGTAGAGGTTTTGTTCCAGCGTGTCCAGCACAGCGTGCAGCACGGCGGCGCTTTGCGCCACCGGGTGGGAGTGCAGGTACCGGAACATCCCCACGGCCTGCGGGTCGTAGGCCATGTCATACCAGCAGCAGGCATCGTCCTCACCGGTGCGCAAAATCTCGCACAGCGGCAGGCGGGCTTGCTGCGCGCGCAGCCAGTGCAGCTGCTCGGCCAGTTTTTGGCCGTCGGCGCCAAAGGCGTATTTGCGGTAAAACGTCGTGTTTTTGTCCATGCACAGCATGGTGGTGGCGTTGGACCCGGCCGAAAAATCCTGCAAAATGGTGATGCCCTGGTTCATCTGCAAAAAACGGTCGACCCAGGTCTTGTTCTGCAGCCCGAAATACTGGCTTAAAAACGCCGCGCGGTCCTGCGGGTCGGCCTGGGGCAGCAGGTTGAGGTAGCTTTCGCCCGCCGGGGCGGCCGCCGTGGCCTGGTTGACGGCCCCGCGCACCCGCGCGGGCAGCCGCGTGGCCAGCCACATGGCCAAAATGGGCGCCAAAAACCAGGCCAGCAGCACGGCATACGCCGCCGCGGGCGCGCCGTCCAGCACGCCGCCGGGCAGCGCCACGCGCAAATCGCCGGCGGTCTGGCCAAACAGCATACCGAACACATCCACCAGCGCCATCGGCCGGCCGGCGCCGGTCAGCGCGGCGGCCAGCGCCGCGTAGGAGCCCAGGTACGCCGCCCACATGACGGCGGTGTTCGCCGCCAGCCGCAAAAGGTCGACGCGGCGCAGGTCCTTGAAGGTGTTGATGAGGCTCCAGCAAAAGACCATGCCGTCGAGCTTGAGCGTCTCGTTAAAAATGCCGCAGACCGCCAGGCAGGCGCGCTTGATGGCGTCGCGCAGCACGACGACGACCACCAGCGCCGCGGCCAGCGCCACGGCGAACGCCAGGTACAGCGCCGCCGCGCCCTGCACGGCCGCGCCGCCCTGGCCCAGCAGCGCAAACGCCGCAAAGCCCAGCGCCACGAACCAGACGTCCAGAAACCGGTCCATGATGACGGTGGCCAGCGCAAAGCCGACGCCGGTCTTCATGCGGCGGCCCACATAGACGGCGCGCAGTACGTCGCCCAGGTGCAGCGGCAGCAGCGTGTTGACGGCGTAGCCGCCGGCCATGCCGCGCAGCATGACGCCGCGCTGCGGGCGCTCATAAATGCGCACGAACTGCTCCCACCGCAGCAGGCGGAACGCATGCCCTGCCAGCACCAGGGCGATGGAAAGCAGGATCAGCAGCGCCATAGCAGGGCCTCCTTTCGCAGGGTGTCGGGCCGCCTCACTCCAGGGCGGCAAACGCGGCGTCGTTTTGGGGGGCTTCGGCGGCGCGGTACTCGTCCGGCGTGCCAAAGGGCAGGTGCAGGTCGGTGGCAAAGCCGCGCACCGCCGCGCCGTGCTGCGCCAGCACGTTGTAAATGCCCGAGACAAAAAACTCTTTATACTCGCAGGCGTGCAGGTATTCCGCACAGGCGGCGGCGTAGGTCTCTTTGTCTTTGAAATAGTACGCGCCGCAGATGGCGTCGCGGCTGACGACCTGTTTTTCCACCGTGCGGCAGACGTTGCCGTCCGGCCCGTACTGCAGGTAGCTGTATGCTGGCGAATCGCTGGCAAAGGTCAGCAGCGCGCCGGCCGGGCCGGCCGCAAACGCCCCCGCCGCGCAAAAATCATAGAACGCGCGGCACAAAAACAGGTGGTCACAGTCGTTGAACAGCAGCGGCTCGCCGCCGGGCAGCCCCTCGGCCCCTTTTAAAGCTGTGACGGCGGCCCCGGTCGTGACCTCCGGCAGGGCGACGATGCGCGCCGCCGGCCAGCAGGCGCGGATCTTTTGGTCGATGGCAAACTCCCGGATATGCTCCTCGAGCACGACAAAGGTCACGTCGGCGCAGTCGACGAACTTCTCGATGCTGCGCGCCGCCCAGTAGAAAAACGGCTTGCCGTGGATCTCGATGAGGGGTTTGGGGCAGACGAAGCCGTTTTCAAAAAAGCGGCTGCCGCGCCCCGCCATGGGCAGGATCAGGTGCAGTTTGGGCATAAGGCGGCTCCTTTCGGCGGTTCAGGCGTTGTCGCGCGCGGCCAGCATCCTGCACTCGGCCTCGATGACGCGGGCCAGCCCGGTCTCGATATCCACCTGCGGCGTCCAGCCGTAGGCCTCGCGCGCATGGGCGTTGTCGCACAGGCTGAACTTGTTGACCTCGTGGTCAAGGATCTCGGGCTTGATGCCGTAGGCCCCGCCGTAGAGTTCGGGGTATTTGGCCCAGTAGTGGCTGGGCGGGCAGTACTTGGCCTCGATGTCCTTGCCCATCAGGCGGCTGGCCGTGGCGTACAGCTCCCGCACCGAGTAGCTCTGGTTGCTCGAAACATTGACCGCGTCAAAGCCTTTCTGCGGGCGTTCGACGACGCGCAGCGCCAGCGCGATGAGGTCGTCGACATAGATGTAATCCCGCCGCTGCTTCCCGTCGGAGTGGAACTCCGGCACGCGGTCATAGTACAGTTCGCGGATCATGTAGCCCACGAACGGCGGCTGCTTGCGCAGGCAGTCGATGTGCGGGCCGTAGACGTTGGCGAACCGCAGGCAGGTCACCGTCATGCCGTAGGTGTCGGCAAAGCTCTGGCAGAAGCGCTCGCCGCAGTATTTGGTGTTGGGGTAGATCAGCGTCGGCGGGGCAAACCTGCCCTCGACGGTGGGGAACTCGGTCTCGTTCTCATACATCGCGTTGGTGGACGCCTGCACGAGCTGTTTGACGCCGGTGCGGCGCGCGCATTCCAGCAGGTGCACCAGGCCCAGCGTGTTGACCTCGACGGCCTGCACGGGGTCGCTCTGGCAGTCGGGCAGCGGGGCGATGCCGGCGATGTTGTAGACGACGTCGAATTTCTCCTGCTCGAACAGCGCCGGGATGGCCTGCCGGTCGCGGATGTCGATGCGGCGCACCTCGCCGCCGAAATCATGGTCGTCGAATTTTAAATTGTCGAGGCTGCCGTAGGAGAAGTTGTCGATGCCCACGACGTCGTCGCCGCGCTGCCACAGCGCGTGCCACAGCTGGCCGCCGATGAACCCGGCGGCGCCCGTTACCAGAACTTTCATTGCCAAACCCTCCTTATTCCTGCGCGGGGATCTCGGTGTAGGTGTAGTCGTCGATGATCTTGTCGCGCCACTCGCGCGCCACAAACGCCCGCGGGCTGCGCAGGTACCGCCCGCAGAGTTTGAGCAAACTGACGCCGAAACTGGTCAGCTTGTTGTTGCTGACCTGGTCTTCCTCCCGCCAGCTGATGGGGAAAAACAAAATCTTTTGCTTGAGCTGGCACAGCGCCAAAATCATGCAGTCGTTAAAGTACAGCGTATCGGGGAACTTTTTATAGTACCCGTTTTGCAGCGGGGCCACGGCATAGAGGTTGAGCCCGCTGCCCAGGTCAGTGATCTTGCGGCGCGCCACCACGCTGAACAGCGCGTTGAACCCGTAGTTGCCAAAGGTGCGCAGCGCGCTGTAGCCCTGGATGCGGCTGCCTTTCATAAAGCGGGAGCCCAGGCAGCAGTCGTATTGCCGGTAGGTGCCGTTTTCCAAAATCGGCAAAAGGTCGGCGATGGCGCCCTGGTCGTCGCCATGCAGCACGACCAGATGCGCAAAGCCGTGCGCCGCGGCGTAGCCGAACGCCACCTTGTGGCTGCCGCCGAGGCCGTAGTTCTGGTCGTTGCGCAAAAGATGCACCGGGGCCTCAGGGTGGCGGGCGCGCCAGGCCTGCACGGCGGCCTCGGTGCCGTCGGTGGAGCGGTTGTTGACGACGATGCACGCGCCCACCCACGGCGCGACGCGGGCGTCCAGCAGCTGGTCCAGCACGCGCGGGACCTGTTTTTCGCAGTTATACGCCGGGATGAACACCAGCAGTTTTTCCATGACCGTCTCCTTTTCCCGGGGCATCGCAATGATACCGGGCCGTATTTTTCCGTATCCACTATAGCACAAAGCCGCCGCCCCCGCAACGGCGACGCGGGTGTGAACGCCCGCCCCGCAAGGCGGGATAAACGCCACCCAGACCATAACCGGGTAACCGCCGCAACGTTTTGCGGGCCGCATGGTTGCGGCCCGTGGCCGTTCGCCTTATGATACCGTTTTTGGTTCGCGTACGCAGTACCCTTATTTGTAGGGGAGGCATATATGCCTCCCGGCAGGGGTACGCCTTACGCGGGGTTCCCGGGATGATCGCCCGTTCCCGCCGGTTTGCACGGCGGGGTCAAGACCCCGCCCTACAGAGCAAAAATACACACCATGCAAACCCTAAACAGGCAGCCACAGCGTCCGCCTTACCTGCCGTCCCCTATTTTCGAGCGGCCGCAGGCCGCGGGACACCATCATTTTTCATTTTTATTTTTTCATTTTTCATTTTCATCCGGCGTCCCCCGCCCAGCCGTCGACGACGAGCACCTGCAAGCTGGCGGTGCCGTGGGTCACGGTGCAGCGGCCGGTGATGGCAAAGTGTTCCTCGATCCAGGCGTGGAACGCCGCCATATCGCGCACTTCGGCGTCGTCGTACAAAATGACGTCGGGCAGCTTGTCCGGCACGTCGGTGTAATACTGCTCAAACCGCGGGTCGCTGTCGGTGCCTGAGATGACCGACGCCTGCGCGACTTCCAGCGTGCCGTCCGCCATCAAAAAGCCCAGGCCGTGCTGCTCGCCAACGGCCTGCAGCACCTTCTGTCCGGCATAGGGGGCCAGCGCTTCATACAGGCATTGCTGCATGTCGGCGGCAGTCTCGTCAGCCCAGATGCCTTTGGCCGGGCCGGTCTCGATGCGCGTCAGCGCCGTGCCGGCCGGCACGGCGCGCCAGCCTGTGCGCTGCACAAGACCCAGGCGCATCGTCAGCGGGGCGGCCAAAAAGAAGACGCCCAGCACCGCCAGCGCCAGCCCGCGCCCGCGGGACGCCGCCGGGCGGCGCAGCGCCAGCGCCGCCGCGCCGCACACCGCCGGCCAGAACAGGTACATAAAGGTGGTGGACAGCCCGATCAAGGTCGAGCGCAGGATCATCAGGTAGGCGGCCAGCCCCGGCAGCCACCCCAGCCAAAACAGCACGGCGCGCGCCGTGCCGCCCTGCGCGCAGCGGCGGTCCAGCCAAAAGGTGCAGCCGCCGGCAACCGCCGCCGCCAGGTACAGGTGGCGGAAATCCAGCCCGACGTCCGCCAGGGCGTACTGCGCGCAGCGCACGCTCAAACAGGTGGTGAACAGCCACAGCAGCGCTTCCACCGCGCGCGGCGCTTCGGGGCGGCGGCGCCACAGCCATACCGCCCACAATGCCAGCGCCGCCAGCAGCGGCCAAAACGCAAATTTGGCCGCCGTCAGCGCCTGGCCCGCCAGCACCGCCAGCCGCTGGGCGGCGGTAAAATCGTACTGCGGGTCATGCAATACCAGGCCGATGCGCGCCGCCAGCGCCGGCAGGTCAAACCCCATGCCCGCGCACACCCACAGCAAAAACGCGCCGCCGCACACGGCGCAGCCGCCCGCAAACGCCAGCGCGCCGCGCGGCAGCGGGCCCACACGCGCCTCGCCCCCGCGGCGGCCCAGCAGGATCATGCCCAGCCACAGCACCGGCGCGGCCGCCACGCTTTGCGGGTAGGCCAAAAAGCTCAGGCAGGCGCACACCGCCCCCGCCGCCACGCGCCACAGCCCGCGGTACTGCCGCGCGCCGGGGGCATAGTAGCCGTACCAGCACAAAAACGCCGCCAGCGTATAGTGGAACTGCTGGCTGGTATAATCCGGCGCCAAAAACCATTTGGGCGTAAACAAAAACACCCCCAGCGCCGCAAGATACGCGGCAGGGCGGCCCAGCGCCCCGCGCAGGCTGCGGTAACACCAGACGCCCAGCCCCGCTTTGGCCGCCAGCATCACGCCGCGCACAAACAGCAGCACGCCGGTGGTGCCGCCCGTCAGCGCCCGAAACAGCGCGATGAGCGGCGCGGTGGTCAGCGCGCTGAGCTGGTGCGGCTCCCACATCTGGGCAAACAGGCGGTCGCCGCTTACCAGCCGGTACCCCAGCGACAGCGCGTATTCCTCGTCGATCTCCAGCCCGGTGTACAGCGTGCGCAGCATGGCCGCCGCGGCCGCCAGCGCCAGCGCGGCCGCCAAAGCGTAGCGGGCGGCGGTTTTCCGTTTCGGGTCCAACAGGCTTTCCCCCTTCTCAGTGCGGCGGCTGCACGGTGCGGCGCAGCAGCGCGTCGCGCGCGCGCCACAGGTACGGCAGCCAGTTCAGGCGCAGCGCCTCCCACTTGCGCTGCAGCCAGGTCTGGGGCTTTGCCTGCCCCTTGACGGCGCCGACGTCGATATACCGCGCTTTTTGCACCACGCGGATCGCCTCGTGCCCGGTGGGCGTTTCCTCCGGCGTGCAGTAGTCCGGCCCCAGGATGCGGAACCGCTGCGGGCATTCGGCCACCAGCCGGTTGAGCTGGCTCTCGTCATGGAACCGTGCGATCACCCCGCGGGCCAGGTCCTCGTTGGTGCGGGCTTTCAGTTCCCGGCACAGGGCCAGGTAGGCCGCCGCCCTGCCGCCGTTGAGGCCGCCCGCCACGTAATACCGCCCGCAGTTGTACGGGATGCCGGCGCGGCTTTGGCGGCGGCGCTCATAGGGGTGAAACAGCGGGTCTTTGCCGTAGTAGGGCAGGTGGCACACCGCCGTCAGCTCCTGGCCGGCGGCGGGGTCGGGCAGCAGCTCGGCCGCCGGGACATCCCGCATGCAGCGCAGGTTGGCGTTGGCAAAAAACAGGTAGTCGTACCCGGCCAGCCGGTCCGCCTGGCCCAAAAACGCGTTAAAGCGCTGCATCGTGCTGTAGGGCCAGGGCAGCGCGGTCTGCGGGATGCGCACGACGTCGGGCGCGCCCTCATAGTCGATGTGCCCGGCGTCGGTGAACACAAAGAACGTCCGCGCGCAGTCCGGCAGGAAATGCGCTTTGAAATTGGGGTAAAAGTCGTGCCAAAAAGCCACATAGGCCCCTGTGCACAGGTACAGCACCGCAACGGTGGGCATTTTCACGCGCTCCTTTTCTTGATCAGTTTGCGCCAGACCCCGGCCGCGTACTGCCGCAGGTAGGCGGCGTCGCCGCCCCAGCCGTAGACAGCCAGGTTGAGGGCGTTGGGCACCACCAGCACCAGCACGGCGCGCGGGGCCAGGCCCAGCCAGCCGCCCAGCGGCACCAGCGCGCAGGCCGCGTAGGTAACGCCCAGGCAGGCCGCCAGCGTGGCCAGGTGCAGCGCCTGCACGCGCAGGTAATGCCCCAGGCTGCCCTGCATATACTGCCGGAATACCACCCGGATGCGCCCCGCCCACATGATGCCGTGGGCGATGACGGTGGCCGCCAGCGCGCCGGTGACATCCCACAGCGGGAACAGCGCAAAGCTCAAAACCAGGTTGACGGCGGCCGACGCCACCATGAACCACTGGTCCTGCTCAAAATGGCCCAGCACCGCGCGGTAGGACCCCAGCATGCGGTGGTTCCAGCCGATGTATTCGTTCAAACAGAACACCAGCACAAAGCTCATGGGCAGCAGCCACTGCTCGCCCATCCAGGCCGCCATAAAGGGCTGGAACAGGCAGAAATACGCCGTGGCCACAAAGCTGGCGAACAGGTAGCTGAACAGGTCCATGCCCCAGAACACCTGTTTGTCGTGGGCGTTGGCGGCGGCCGTTTTGTCGTAGACGATGTTGCCGATGGCCGCGGCAAAGCTGTCCATGATCTTGTTGCCGAGGTCGGTGGCGCTGGTGGAGATGTTGGTGTAGTTGCCCAGGTGCGTCGTCTGGACCGAGCCGCCCATGCGCGCCGTGACGATGGTGTCGGACGAGCCGTAGATCGTGTTGGACAGCCGGTGTACGAGGTAGTACCGCAGGTCGTGGAAGATGCCCAGCTCCTTAAAATCGCGCAGCGTGACCTTGACGTCCTTGACATAGGGGAAGTCTTTGTTGAACCGCCGCGCGATGACGAGGTTGGCGCAGACGTTGCAGACGATGGCGGTGCTGAAATACAGCACATAGTTGGGCCACCACAGCGAGACGGCGATCTTGGCCAGCGAGGTGAGGACGTTGAAGCAGAAGTCGATGCGCGTGCACAGGTACCCCTGCTGGGTGCAGGTGTACATCAGCCGCCGGGTGACCAAAAAGTAGCTGCACAGCGTCGAAACGACGTTGAGCGCGTACACCGTGTACGCCGTGGCCGCCGGCACGTCGGGCATGATCCACGGCAGGGCGGCCGCGCCCAGCAGCGCCAGCACGGCGATGGCCAGGCCCACGGCGCGGTAGGCCCACTTGTACATCGACATGTATTTGCTGATCTTTTCTTCATTTTGGGCGGCGATCTGCGCGTAGAGGCGGTAGCTGATGACGCTGCCGACGCCGAACTCGGCAATGGAGAAAAAGTTGAACAGCTGGGTGACGACCTGCGACGCCGTGCTGATCTGCGCGCCGAAATTGTAGACGAGCAGACGCCGGGTGACCAGCCCCAGCAGCAACAGCAGCAGGCTGGACCCCAGCGCGTAGGCCATATTCAACAACGTACGTTTGGTTCGCAAAACGGTTATCCTTTCTTGCGGGCGGCGGCCAGCCACAGCGTCAGCCGCGGCCCCAGCAGGCGCATCATCGCCTGGAACGCCCGCCAGTCGCGGCGGGTGCGCACTTGCGTCCCGCGGGCGTACAGCGGGCGCAGCTGCCGCAGGTACGGCAGGCAGGCGCGGCGCACCGCGGCGTCGCGCACGGCGGCCGTGCGCGCCTGCGGCCAAAAGACATCGGCGGCGGCGTCCTGCATGGCGGCGTAGGCGGCCGCATCGGCCCCGCCGCTGGCGGCCAGCGCGGCCAGGCGGCGCTGGGCGGCCACCAGCGCCGCAAAGCGCCGGGGCAGGTTTTGGGCGTCGGTCAGCAGGCTGCCGGGGCGCCCCACGCGGTAGTGGGTGAACACGACGTCCAAAAAGTACAGCCGCTCGCAGCAGGTCAGCGCCCACAGGTCAAAGGGCCAGTCCTCGGCCCAGCGCACGTCGGGCCAAAAGCGCAGCCGGTTTTGGCGCAGCCAGGCGCGGCGCATACAGTATTTCCACACCGACCAATGCCCCGCCGTGTACAAAGCCCGCAGCCGCGCGGCGTAGTCGGCGCTGGCAAAGGGGCCGGGGCGCAGCGCCAGGCCGGGGTGTTCGGCCAGCGTGCCGTCGGGCTGCCACTCCAGATGTCTGCCAATGTACCAGTCGTACCCCGGGTGGGCGGCCAGCTCCCGCCGCAGCGCCGCCAGCAGCCCGGGGGCCATGGCGTCGTCGCTGTCCAAAAACAGCACCCAGTCGCCGCTGGCGGCTTTCAGGCCGGTGTTGCGCGCGGCGGCCAGCCCGCCGTTTTTGCGGTGGATCACCTGGAAACCAGGGATCTCGGCCGCCAAGGCGTCGCACAGCTGCGGGCTGGCGTCGGTGGAGCCGTCGTCGACGAGGATGCACTCCCAGTCTTTGGGGCCCGGCTGTTCGGCCACGCTCTTGACGCAAGCCGCCAGGTAGTTCTGCACATTGTACACCGGCACGATGATGGAAAACATCGGCATGGCGGGGCCTCCTTTCGGCGTTTTACTTCGTTTCCACCAGCCGCCAGTGCGGCTGGTACAGCGCCGTGCGCTTGGTGTGGGCGTACCAGCGGTCGGGCGCCCACACGGCATCGGCCGCCGGGGCCAGGTACTGCGCCCACCAGCTGTAGGTGGAGTTGCTCAGGATAAACCCGCGGCAGCGCTGCATCAGCGCCAGGTCGGCCACGGCGTCGCCGCGCGGCACAAACTGCGCAGGCAGGCCGGCGGTGTCCAGGTTGGCGCGCGCCCAGTCTACATCGTCGGAGAACACGAACACCTCTGCGTCGGGCCGCGCGGCTTTGACGGCCGCCGCCGCGCGCGCGTAGTACGCCGGCGTGCACACCTGCAAGATCGCGTTTTCGGGCCGGGCATAGTCGCCGCGGCGCAGGTGCAGCGCCACCGGCCACGCCGCAGCGTCGATGGCCGCCGCCACCGCACCGGCGGGCGGCTGCTTGGCGCGCAGCTCGCGCCGGATGGCATCGGCACAGCCGGCAAAATACGCCTCGGCCTGGAAATACCCCCACGCCAAAAAATCCCGCGCGGGGCCGCGGCGCACCGGGGTGTAGCCGTCGGTGGCAAAGTGCAGCCCCAGCAGGTTCAGCACGGGGGCGCAGCGCGCCTCAAACCCGTGCCAGTCCCGCGCCAGCAGGCCGCGGCGCTGCTCGTACTTGATCATCAGCGCCTTGGCGGCGTTCTGCCGCGGCAGGTGCTGTTTGGCAAAGCCCGGCTCGGCCAGGATGCGCACCTCCGGCGCAAGGTCCAGCGCCGCCAGCGCGCAGGCGGTGTGGGCGGGCGCGCCGCCGCGCCAGTCCTGCCGGTCCAGCAGGGTGACGCCCTCGCCGCAGCGCAGGCCCAGCGCCCGCGCAAAGGCGTAGATAAACATCTGGTTGCCCAGGCCCCCGGCCAGTTCGGCGTAGATCATTGCGCGCCCCCCAGTTCGTCGTACAGCTGTTCCATGCGGCGGGCGGCCGTGCCCAGCTCGTACCCGGCGGCGGCCAGCTGCGCCCAGTGGTCGGCATGGGGCCCGCGCCCCGCAATGCGCTGCGCCGTGGCGGCCCACACGGCCAGCGGGGCGTCCAGCGGCAGAAAATGCACCAGGTCGGTCACCGCGCCGTCGTTTGGCACATTGGCCGAGGCCAGGCACGGCACGCCGCAGCCCTGGGCCTCCACCAGCGTGACGGGGCTGCCCTCAAAGTTGCTGGGCAGCAAAAATACATCGAAGGCGTTCATAAACGCCGGCACGTCGTCCTGCACGCCGGCAAAGAGCACGCGGTCCTGCAGCCCCTGCGCCTGCACGGCGGCGCGCACCTCGGCCTCCATCTCGCCGGTGCCCACCAGCAGCAGTTTCCACGCCGGGTCGGCTGCGGCCAGCGCCGCAAAGACATCCAGCAGAAACAGCGGGTTTTTCTGGTGGTTGATGCGCCCCACAAACCCGGCCAGGCGGTCGGTCCCGGCCACGCCGTACCGCGCGCGCACGGCGGCGCGCGCCGCCGCGTCGGGGTGGAAGCGGCTTTGGTCCACGGCGTTGCAGGCCACGGCAAAGTTGGGTTTTTGGTCGATGTGCGCGCCGAACACAAAGCGCCCGGCCGCCACGCCGCACCCCAGGAAATAATCGGCAAAGCACTGGTAGACCAAGTGCGCCGCGTGCCAGGCCAGCGTCAGCGGCGGGTAGACGATGTGGCTGTGTACGATGATCTTGGCGCGCGGGCAGAGCGCGCGCATCATGCCGCACACCGGCGCGCCGATCTTGCTGGCGGTGTGGTAGTGGATGATGTCATAGTCCTTGTGCGCGCGCAGGTGGGCCCACAGCGCGCGGATGCGGTCCTTTTTATGGTCGGGCACCGCAAGGATCTGCACGCCCGCGGCCTGCAGCGCCGGGGCGGTGCTGGCCTGGTCCGGCGGGCACTGCCCCACGAACAGATCGACCTGGTAGCGCGCAAGGTCCAGGTGCAAAAGCAGGTTTTGCACATAGCGCTGCACGCCGCTTTGCACGCCCAAATGGTTGCTGATCATCAAAATGCGCATAGCCGGCGCCCTTTCTTTGTGGTTTACCAGTAGCTGCCGCCCTCGACGGCTTCGCGGCGGGCGATGCCCTCGCTCTCGGCGGGGCGCACCCAGGCGTCGTTGTACAGCTTGCTGATGACGGGGTGGTCGTCCCACCGTTTGCCCCGTATGCCAAACAGCAGCTGCGTCGCGCCGCTCATCTGCACGGCCACGTGGCCGGTGTCCCGCGCGTGGGCGGCCAGCGGCAGGCCGTAGGCCCCCGCGCCGATGATGGCCACCTCGTAGTCGGCCGCGTCCATCTGGCGCTGCATGGCCGCCAGCGCGTCGAACCAGCTGGCGTAGCCGGTCTCCTGCCCGGCCAGGCCCTGCACGGCGGGCACCACCGTCAGCGACGCGAACGCCGGCAGGATGTCCCGCCCGGGGAAGAGTTGTTCCCGCCGGGCGTACTGGCGCAGGATCGTCTCGCGGAAGGGGTGCACCACCAGCACCTTTTTGCCCGCCAGCGCCGCGCTCCAGGGCTGTGCATGGTAGTAGGGTTCCAGCGCGCGCAGGCGGGTGAACATCGTGCCGCGGCAGCCGCGGATGACTTCGCGCTCGGCCCCGACGTCCCACAGCGCCAGCAGGTCGGCGCTGTGCGCGCAGTCGACATACAGCCGGCAGAAGCGCTCCAGCGTCTCGTCGTCGGTGGGGAACACGCCGGACAGCATGCGGATGTCCTGCCGTGTTTTTTCGGCAAAGGTCCCGCCGTGCAGCCAGTCGTCGACGGTGCGCATCTCGGTCGCGCCGCAGCGGCCGAACAGGTACGGCCCGCCCTGCAGCACGGCGCGGCGCGCCAGGTCGTTGCCGGCGGCGGCGTCCAGCACCGGCACGCCGCGGTATTTCCACCCAAAGCGCAGGCCCTTGTACAGGTTGCGCGCTGTTTCCAGCAAGGCGTTGTCGTTATCCATGCGCGGCCCCCTTGCCTTGCAGCAGCGCCAGCGCGGTCTCGGCGCTGTTCTGCCACAGAAAATGCTCGTTGATGCGTTTTTGCGCCGCCGCGCCCATGGCGTCGTCGACGCGGTCCAGCGCGGCGGCCATCTGCGCGACGGTATCGCACAAAAAGCCGCTGACGCCGTCCTCAATGATCAGGTCCGGCCCCGGCGCGTGGCGCGCCACCGGCGGGCAGCCGGCGTACATCGCTTCCAGCAAACTCATGCCGAAAATTTCGCCGTCGTTTAAGTTGACGAAGGCGTCGCAGGCGTGGTAGTAGGCGTGCACGGCCTGGTTGGCCAGCCGCGGGATCAGCCGGCAGCGCCCCAGCAGGCCGTTTTGCGCCAGCGCGGCGCGCAGCGCCTCGCTTTGCGCGCCCTGGCCGATGACGACGGCCTGCCACCCCGGCGCGGCCTGCAGCAGCGGCGCCAGGTCCAGCGGGCGCTTGTAGGCGTCCAGCCGGCCCACAAAGGCGAAAATTTTGGCCTGCGGGTCCAGCCCCAGCGCACCGCGCAGCTGCGCGCGTTCGGCGGGGATGTCGGGGATGATGGCGGTGTCCAGCCCCACGGGCATCAGCCCGGCGCAGCGCACGCCCAGGGCCTGCAGCTCGGCCGCGGCGGCCGGCGTTTTGGCGTAGGTGGGCGTTTTTTGGTAGACCGCCAGGTTGCGCCGCAGCAAAAGATCCATGACGGCGCGCACCGCCGCGTGCGGCGACGTGCTTTTGAGCGCGCCGATCTGGCTGTAAAACAGGATGCCGTGCCGCCGGCAGAAGCGGTACAGCCCCGGCACGCCGGGGGCGTTGTCGCCCATGACGTGCACGGCGTCGGCGTGCTCGGCCAGAAGCACCTGCCAGCTTTTGTAAAACGCCTGCGACCCCAGCGCCCGCGCCGGCAGCTCATAGACGCGCACGTTGGGCTCCGGCTCCTCGACCCGGGGGGCGGCGGCGCCCGGCGCCGGGTACAGCACGACGGCGCGCGCGCCCAGCGCGGCGAACGCCCGCGCCAGGCCCACTTCCTGCCGGTTATACATCCCCTTTTGGCCGGACGGCCCGCAGTAAAACTGCGGGATGACGATGGTTTTCATGCGTTGCCCCCTGTGGTTTTGCTTACGCCTGCCCCCCGCCGGGCGCGGGCGCTTTGGGCAGTTTTGTCAGGTACCGCGCGTCGATGACTTCCAGCACGTCGTCGCGGCAGTAGGTGTGCACGCCGATGACGTCTTTTTCGTCCAGCCCTGTGATGCACAGGTGCTGCGGCATCGCCGCGCACAGCGGCACTTCCGAGCGGCCGCGCTGCGCCAGGAACTGCAGGTAGACGCCGTAGTCCACCGTGGTGCTGACCTGCGTGGGGTGCACGGTCTGGCCGCCCAGCGCAAACAACGGCCCGGCGTTGCGGCTGGTCAGATCAAACGTGCGGTGCTGCAGGTTGAACGCCTCGTCGGGCAGCAGCTCAAACGGCCCCTCGGGGGGCGGCGGCTCGGTACCGGGCAGCGGCTCCGCCGCGGCGGCGTGCCGCAGCGTGTAGCGCCGCCAGCGCACAAAAAACTGGTTTTGGGGGCGCGTCTCGCTGCCCAGCAGCGTCAGCGCGCCGGGGGCCTTGTCCAGCAGGATGGTATCGCACAGCTCGCCCCCCACGGCAAAGCGCTGCACCAGCTCCCATTCCCCGGGGAAGGCCCGGCACCGGTACAGCCGCAGGCTGTGGTCGGCCCCGCTCTCGGGGATCATCCAGGTCTCGCCGTCCCAGTCGAACACCAGCGGGAAGGAAAGGTGGAAATCCTCCTCCAGCACGCGCTGCCACGGCCCGGCCGTGCCGTCGTCGTACAGCTCGCACGCTTCAATGTGGCCTTTGCCGGCGGCCAGGTCCATCGCCTCGGCAAACAGCCAGCGCGCGCCATCGCGGCGGTACAGCATCGGGTCGGCGAACCAGGCCCCGGCCCGCCCCGGCAGCTGCGTGTAGGGCGCAGCGCCCAGCGCGGGCAGCGGCCCGGCGTCGTCCGCCGGCGGGATGCGCCGCACGGCGATGGTATACACTTCTTTTTCGCCCGTCAGTTTGCGCAGCAGCCGCCCGGGCGGCATGTGCAGGGCGCGGTACAGTTGGTTCATGGCGTTTCCCCGGTATACAGGCGCAGCAAGGCGCGGTAGTTTTCTTCTTCGTCGCAGGCGCGGCGCGCGGCGGCGGCAATGGCCGTACAGTCAAAGGCCATGGCTTCCAGCGCGCGCACAGCCCCGGCCAGCGCGGCGGCGTCGCCGGGGGCAAAGCGCAGCCCGTCGATGCCGGGGCGCACGGCCGCGCCCACGTTGCCCAGATCGCTGGCCAGCACCGGCGTGCCCAGCATGTGGGCTTCGGCCGGCACCAGGGCAAAGCTCTCATAACACAGGCTGGCGGCCACCACGGCGCGGCTTTCGGCCATATGGCGGTGCAGTTCCTCCGGCGGCAGCTGGCCCAAAAAGCGCACGTTCGGCCCGGCGTGCTGCCGCGCCCAGGGCCCCAGCGGGCCGTCGCCCGCCACCAGCAGCAGCGGGGCGTCGGGGCCCAGCAGCGCCCAGGCTTCCAGCACGGTGCGCAGGCCCTTGAGCTCCTCCAGCCGGCCGGCGAACACAAACTGGCGCTTGCGCTCCTGCCAGGGCGCCGCCGGGGCGGCCGGCACGGCCACCGGGTTGGGCTTGACGACGAGGCGCGCGGCGTCGAACATCGGCCGCAGCGCGTTGAAGGCCAGCAGTTTCTGGCGGTCAAATTCCGTCGGGGCGGTCAGCGTGACGCCGCGCCAGGTGCCCAGGCGGCGGTGCAGCGCATAGGCCAGCGCCACCACGGCGGTCTGCGCCAGGCTGCCGCGGTAGCAGCGGTGGCGCACGGCGCACCACAGCCCGCGGCGGGGGCAGTCCTCGCAGACGGTCTGGCCGCGCAGCAAAATGCCGTTGGGGCAGAACAGCCGGAAATTGTGCAGCGTCTGCACCACCGGCACGCCGCTTTGTTTGGCGGCGCGCACCACCGCGGGGCTGAGCAGCAGCAGCGTATTGTGGATGTGCACGGCCTCGACGCCCTCGCGCGCGATGAGTTCGCGCACCTCGCGCGCGGCGCGGCGGTTCCACACCGCGTGCAGCGGCAGCAGCAGTTTGGCAAGGCCGCGGGCGGCTTCCTCGTTGCTGCGCTCATAGCTCAGCACGGTGTGGCCGTGGCGCTGCAGCAGCGCGCGCTCGGCGGCAAAGACCGCGTCCTCGCCGCCGGGCAGGCGGTAATGGCAGTGGATCAGCAGGATCTTCAACGCCGTTTCCCCCTTTTTGCTGCACTTTCCCTATTTTGCTATTATACCCGTTTTGCCGCGCCCGCGCAAGGCATGCGCAGCGGCAAAAAAACAGGCCGCCCGGCGGGCGGCCTGTCTGCAAGGGGTCAGGATTTGTTTTGCAGCTGTTCCTCGCGCATTTTGCGGATGTTCTCCTCGATCGAGAAGCTCTGGTCCAGCCCGGGGTAGATCGCCATCAGGCTGAGCAGCGCGGGCACCCAGAAGTTGCACAACACCACCACCGGCGTGCTGAGCGGGTACAGCAGCGCAATGGCGGCCCAGTACGCCACCTGCCACACGACGCCCAGCGCCGTGCGCGGCAGGTAGGCAAAAAACAGCAGCACGGCGTTGCGCAAAATGCCCCCAAAGCCCATGTTCAGCAGCACCACCTGGGCCAGCACATACTGCCCCAGCGCCAAAATGCACAGCGCGCCCAGCAGCAGCGCCACAGCCACGGCGGTGCCTTGCTCCAGCACAAGGTGGGCGGCCACGAACGCCTGCATGGCCAGCAGTACAC
>DXEI01000104.1 GCA_019115045.1 Candidatus Gemmiger excrementipullorum
CAGCCCCACGCCGTGGCCGTAGCCCTGCGTCGTGATGGCAAACACGCCGTCGGCACAGGCCACCGTAAAACTGGCCGCGCGCAGCCCCAGCGCCTGGCGCAGCGCCGTGCCGGTCACCGTCTGGCCGCACACCTCCATCTGCGCCACATACCCGGCGGCGTCGCGCTCGGCCGCGCCAAACCACGCCGCGGCGTCGCCGTCCGGTTCCAGGCCCAGCGTCTGCAGCAGGCTTGCCATCTGCGCGGCGCTGTACTCCACCGTCGTCTCGTACCCGGGCGCGGCTTTGTCCCAGGGGGACTCCACCCCCTGCAGGTAGGGCAGCGCCGTCAGCCAGACGTTCTGGCTCGCCTCGGTATGCCCGGCGCTGATACTGTGGTAGCACGCGGCGGCCGGTGCGCCGCCGTAACACAGCACCGCGTCGGCCACCTGCCGCGCCAGCGCGGCAAAGCGGGCGTAGTGTTCGTCAAACGCATCGCCCCAGCGCGCCTGCAACACCTCGGCGTTCGTCCAGCCCGCGCACAGCGCGCTGTTCACCTGCATCGGCTCGCCCAGTGCCAGGGCATAGCTGTGGCTGGCCACCATCTGCGCGCACAGCGCGGCGTCCGGCCAGTCGGGCGGCATCTCGCACGCCGCCGCGCCAAGTAAAAACGCCTCCACCGTCACCTCGATCTCCCGCCCCGCGGCTGCGTCGTACAGCGTCAGCGGGGCACTGGCGTCGGCGTCCGGCTGCGGCGTGGCGGCCGGGGCCTGCTGCGCGGGGGCCGGGGCTTCGGCCGTGGGCGCAGGCGTCGGGCTGGGGGTGGGGGCATCCGGCGCGCCGGGCAGCAGCAGCGCGCCAAACGGGGCCAGCGCCGCCAGCAAAACCAGCAGCGCGGCAGCAACTTTGCGCCGCATGGCAGGCCCCCCTTTGCGCTTGCAATTTGCCCGGTGCGGCGGTACAATAATAGAACAGCCGCCCGGGCCTGTCCTACTGTATGCGCACAGCCCGGCGCGGTATACCACAGAAAAACGGGGAAAGGGGAACGCCTGTTATGGAAGCAAAACGCCCGCATGCCGGGCTTGTGCTGCTGGCGGGGCTGGCGCTGGGCGCGGCCCACACGGCCGACCTGCTGTTTTGGACCGACCCTGCCACCGGCTTTGCCACCGCCGGCCCGGCCTGGGCGCGGTACGCCGTGTGGCTGGCGGCGCTGGCGCTGCCGTACCTGCCGGCGCGCCGTGCCGCCGCCCAGCCTGCCGCCCTGCAGGACCAAAACCGCCCGCTGGGCGTCTGCATGCTGGTGGCGGGCGTGCTGCTGGCCGCCGCCGGCGCGCTGGCGCTGCCCGCCGCGCGGGCGGCAGCGCAGCAGCCGGCCCTGCTGCAGGGGTACGGCTACCCGCCGGTGGTAGTGTGGCTGGACGCCGTGCTGCCGCTGCTGGCCGGGCTGTGGCTGGCGGTGTACGGCGTGCGCGCCTGCGTCGGCTTTGGCCTGGCGCGCGGCCGGCTGGCCGGGGCGCTGGCGGCCGCCGTGGTGCCGCTGTGCATGCTGTGGCGGCTGGCGTGGCGGTTCCAGTTCGTGCCGGCGTCCCCGGCGCGGCTGCCGTGCACGCTGCGGGTGCTCAGCGCCGTGGCGGCGCTGCTGTTTGCCGTGGTGCTGCTCAAACTGTTCGCCACGCCCGGCCTGCCCTGCGGCCACACGCTGTTTGCGGCGGGCAGCGGCTGCTTTTTGCTGTGCACCGGCCTGGAACTGGTGCAGACGCTGCTGGAGGCCGCGCGCGGCATGCTGGCCCTGCCCGACCTGCTGGCAGGCCTGGGTCTGGGGGCGCTGGGCCTGTGCGGCCTGGTATGCGCCTGGGCTGCCTGCGGCCCCGACGCCACCGACGCCGACGGAAGCTGAACCCTTACTGTACACAGCCGGGCCCGTACGGGCCCGGCTGTTTTGCGGTCGCTTATTCTGCCGGCCCGGCGCAAAGGCCGGGCAAAAACACCTGCAGCGGGCTGTAGCGGTCGCCCAGCAGGTCGGCGGCCGTGCGCGGTGCGCACAGCGGCAGGCCGCCGGCCAGCGGCAGGCGCACCGCCGCGCCAAACGCCCCGCGCCCGCCGCTTTGCACCACCACGCCGCCGCACACCGCGCCCAGGCGCAGCAGCAGCGCGCGGGTATCGGCGGGCAGGGTGCGGCCCAGCCCGCCGCGCAGCGCCAAAAACGCCGCGCCGGGCGCGGCGTCCAGCTGCACCACCGCCCGCTGCCCGGGCGCGGCCAGCACGCCGCCCGCCCAGCACAGCACGGCGGCCTGCAGCAGGCAGCGCGGCACGGCGGCCGGCACGGGGCGCGGGGCCGGCGCAAAGTACAGCCAGCCGGGGCGGCGGCGCACGCCCTCACGCAAGGCGGTGCACAGGGCGTCCAGCTCGGCGTTCAGGTCCAGTGCGCGCGCCGGGGCCGGGGCCGAAAGCGCCTCGGCCAGCCACAGCAGCCGCAGCCGCGGCAGCACGGGCAGCCCGGCGGCGGCCTGCTCGGCCAGCAGGGCGCGGGCGGGGTCGTCTGGCAGCATCGCGGTCACCTCCCATGGTGTCGCCGCTTAGTCTATGCAGTTTGCACCCGCCCGGGCGTGGTAAATGCTGGCATTCTGGTAAAAACGCAAAAAAATTTTTGAAAATTCGCGTTAAAAGAATAACGACCCCCTTGCAGACTGCGCCGGAATAGAGTACAATGGTATCATACCGCAGAGCGGGAACCCCCCGTTCGCAAGGTGATACTCTAAATCTTGGGAGGATTTACTATGGCTGTAAAAGTTGCTATCAATGGTTTTGGTCGTATCGGCCGTCTGGCGTTCCGTCAGATGTTTGAGGCCGAGGGCTACGAAGTCGTCGCCATCAACGACCTGACCAGCCCCGCTATGCTGGCCCACCTGCTGAAGTACGACACCGCGCAGGGCTCTTTCCTGGGCAAGATCGGCGAGAACAAGCACACCGTCGAGGCCGGTGAGGACTGCATCATCGTCGACGGCAAGAAGATCACCATCTACGCCATCAAGGACGCCAAGGACTGCCCGTGGGGCGAGCTGGGCATCGACGTCGTGCTGGAGTGCACCGGCTTCTACACCAGCAAAGCCAAGAGCATGGCCCACATCGAGGCCGGCGCCAAGAAGGTCGTCATCTCTGCCCCCGCCGGCAACGACCTCAAGACCATCGTCTACTCCGTCAACGAGAAGACCCTGACTCCCGACGACCAGGTCATCTCTGCGGCTTCCTGCACCACCAACTGCCTGGCCCCCATGGCCGACACCCTGAACAAGACCTACCCGGTCGTTTCCGGCATCATGACCACCGTGCATGCTTACACCGGTGACCAGATGATCCTGGACGGCCCCCATCGCAAGGGCGACCTGCGTCGTGCCCGCGCTGGCGCTGCCAACATCGTTCCCAACAGCACCGGCG
>DXEI01000105.1 GCA_019115045.1 Candidatus Gemmiger excrementipullorum
AGCTCGTTCCATTCGCTGCCCGGCAAAAACTGCGTGCAGACCGCGTCGGGCAGCTGCAGCGCGCCCGATGCAAACGGTGTGCCGCCTGTTTTGGCCAGGCTGCGCGCGATGCTCTCGCGCTGGTTGCGCTGGGCAGGCTGGGCGGCGCTGCGGCTTATTGCCGCGGCCGTGCGGCCTTCTGGGTCGGTTGCCTGCAGGCGGATGCGCCCGCCGGACCCGGCGGGGACCGAAACTTCAAAATCGACCGGCACACGCGCCAGCTCGCGGCGGTAAAGCTCCCGCGCGCGCGGCGCGGCGGCGCGGGTGGCGGCGGCGTCCTGCTCTGTGCGCACGCCGAACATGTTTTTGTCGTTGCGCCCGGTCAGGTAGCCGTCGGTAAAGCCGGAGCGGGAAAAAATATCCCGCAGCAGCGCTTCGTCATAGGGCTCGCCCGCGCGCGCCGCCCGGCAGGCGGCCACCGCGGCGGCCGCATATTCCGGCGTGCGCAGCCGCCCTTCGATCTTCACGCTGGCCACCCCGGCGTCGCGCAGTTCCCGCAGGTGGGGGATGTGGTCCATGTCTTTCAGGCTCAGGTGGCACGCCTGCCCGGGCTGGCCGGGGCGCAGCGCGCCCACGGTGGGGGCGGCGTCGAACGGCAGGCGGCAGGGCCCGGCGCAGGCGCCGCGGTTGCCGCTGCGCCCGCCCAGGAACGCGCTCATCATGCACTGGCCGCTCACGGCCATGCACATCGCGCCGTGGACAAACGCCTCCACCTCGATCGGGCTGGCCGCCGCCACGGCGCGGATCTCGTCCAGCGAGAGCTCCCGCGCCAGGATCACACGGTCGTACCCCATCGCGGCCAGCTGGCGCGCGCCTTCCGGGGTGTGGATGCTCATCTGGGTGGAACCGTGCAAAGCCAGCTCCGGCGCAATCTTTTTGACCAGCGCCGCCACGGCCAGGTCGTCGGCGATCACCGCGTCTGCCCCGGCTTGGGCCACCGCGCGCACGGCGTCGGCCAGGCCCGGCAGCTCGGGGCCGAACACGAGCGTGTTCAGCGTCACATGCACGCGCACGCCGCGCGCATGGCAGAAAGCCGCCGCCCGGCTCAGCTCCTCGGGGGTGAAGTTCCCCGCGCTGCGCCGGGCGTTATAGCCGGTCAGGCCCAGATAAACGGCGTCCGCGCCGCTCAGCACGGCGGCGCGCAGCATATCCGCGTTGCCGGCCGGGGCCAGGATCTCCGGCCGCGGCGCATGGGAACGGGCGGCGCGCATCACACGTCCGACCGCTGGGTCAGGCGGCGGCGCAGATCGTCCACCTGCTTGCGCAGCGAATCGTTCTCGCGGCGCAGCTCCTCGGCCGCCATCTTGGCCGAAGCCGCGTCCTCCAGGTAGTTCTTGATCTGGCGGCGCATGTTGTCGGCGCTGCCGCTGGCTTTTTCCAGCTCGTCGCGGTAGTTCAGCGCCGTCATCACGGCGGCGGTCGTGATGGAGACCGAGTTGGAGGAGGCCATCAGCTCGTTCATATCCAAATTGAGCCGGTCGGCCAGGTTCTGCATATAGTCCTCGCTCTCGCTTGTCGAGATCACATAGCTCGAACCGCAGATCGTCAGGCGCACTTTGCTGGTAGGCATATTCATAAACTCCTTTATATTCATGGAAAGTGGGGAAATGGATCGGTTTGCTGCTGGGCAGATATACTATATTATAGTATAATTTGCCCGCAAGAAAAAGCCCTTTTGTGTAAAATTGAAAAATTCCGCCCGATTCCATAAAAATGCTTGCTAAAACGCGGGTCTTTCACTATAATAAAAACTGGGTGCTTAAGGGGCGGCGCAGCCAGCCGCCCCGGCGGCCGTTTGGCCCCGCGCCCCAAGCAACGCAGACCGTTCGCCAATATCTGTAAAAGGAGAGAGCTGTTTTGTTGAAATATACCCAGAAAGAGTTTGATAAGCTGCTGAAGGATACCCTGGTCAGCGAGTGCGGCGTTACCCTGGACGTCGCGTCCGAAAACCAGATCTACCGCTGCCTGGCCACCATCGTGCGCCAGATCATGTCTGACCAGCAGAAGAAATTCCAGGCCCGCGCCATGGGCGAGGGCAAAAAGCAGGTCTACTACCTGTGCATGGAGTTCCTCATGGGCCGCAGCCTGCGCACCAGCCTGTTCAACCTCGGCCTGCAGGACGTCGCGCGCGACGTGCTGGCGGACGCCGATATCAAGATCGACAATATCTACGCCCAGGAACCGGACGCGGGCCTCGGCAACGGCGGCCTGGGCCGCCTGGCCGCCTGCTATCTCGACGGCATGGCCACCGACTGCATCCCCGGCACCGGCTACTCCATTTTGTATGAGTACGGCATCTTCAAGCAGAAGATCGTCGACGGCTGGCAGCAGGAGACTGCCGACAACTGGCTGCCCGGCGGCCAGGTGTGGATCAAGAGCCACCCCGACCAGGCGCAGGAGATCCGCTTTGACGGCCAGGCCATCGAGACCTGGGAGGGCGGTTTCCACCACGTCAAGTACGAGAACTACAACTCCGTCATCGCCGTGCCCAACGATATGTACGTGGCCGGTTACGGCAGCCAGGGCGTTTCCAAGCTGCGCCTGTGGCAGGCCAAAGCGCCCAGCTTTGATATGAGCAGCTTCAACGCCGGCAACTACAACACGGCCATCAGCCAGTCTGCCTCGGCAGAGCTGATCTCCAAGGTGCTGTACCCCAACGACAACCACACCGAGGGCAAGATCCTGCGCCTGCGCCAGCAGTACTTTTTCTCGGCCGCGTCCATTGCCGACATCCTGCAGAACCACCTCAACCAGTACGGCACGCTGGAGAACCTGCCCGACAAGATCGCCATCCAGCTCAACGATACCCACCCGACGCTGGCCATCCCCGAGATGATGCGCATCCTGCTGGATGAGTGCAGCTATGACTGGGATGCCGCGTTCGACATCTGCCGCAAGGTGTTTGCCTATACCAACCACACCGTCATGAGCGAAGCGCTGGAGAAGTGGAACATCGACATCTTCCGCTCCACGCTGCCGCGCATCTGGCAGATCGTCTGCGAGATGGACCGCCGCTGCCGTATCGAGCTGGAGAAAGCCTTCCCCGGCGACCAGGGCAAGATCAACTACATGGCCATCCTGGGCGACAACCAGGTGCGCATGGCCAACATCTGCTGCTACACCTGCCACGCCATCAACGGCGTTTCCAAGCTGCACAGCGAGATCATCAAGGACAGCGTCTTCCACGACTACTTCCTGTTCAAGCCCAAGGCGTTCAAAAACGTCACCAACGGCATCGCTTATCGCCGCTGGCTGCTGTCCTCCAACCAGGGCCTGACCGACCTGCTCAGCGAGACGATCGGCGATGGCTTCAAGCAGGACGCCGCCGAGCTGAAAAAGTTTGAGAAGTTTGCCGGCGACGCCCAGGTCCTGGCGCGCCTGGGCAAGGTCAAGCGCGAGAACAAGGCGATCTTTGCCGACTACCTCGCCCGCGCCACCGGCCAGGTCATCGACCCCGATTCCATCTTTGACTGCCAGGTCAAGCGCATGCACGAGTACAAGCGCCAGCACCTCAACGCGCTCAACATCGCGGCCGAGTACCTCTACCTCAAAAACAACCCCAACGCCGAGTTCACGCCCAAGACCTACATCTTTGGCGCCAAGGCGGCTCCGGGCTACTACATGGCCAAGCAGATGATCCGCCTGATCTGCAAGCTGGGCCAGCTCATCGACGCCGACCCCGCCGTGCGCGGCAAATTGCGCA
>DXEI01000106.1 GCA_019115045.1 Candidatus Gemmiger excrementipullorum
CGTCGTCACGGCGGCGCTGGAACGGGGCGACGCCAACGTCCACGTGCTGACCAGCCCCGACAAGTGGTACGGCATCACCTACCGGGAGGACAAGCCCGAGGTCGTGGCCGCGCTGCGCGCCATGAGCGCCGACGGCCTCTACCCGGCCGACCACCTGTTCTGATCTGCCGCGCCCGCGGCGCTGCAACGGAAAAACGGCAAGCCCTCCGTTCCTTGCAACGGAGGGCTTGTAGTATGGTTGGGCCGCCGCGCACACAGCGCCGCGCCGCGGCATAGGATGGCTCACTCGAGGTTGCCGGTCAGCAGCATGGCGGCGGTCAGCGCGGCCAGCGGCGCGGTCTCGCAGCGCAAAATGCGCGGGCCCAGCCCCACGGTCACGGCCCCGGCCGCGGCGGCCTGCCGGGCTTCCTCGGGGCAGAAACCGCCCTCACTGCCGGTGATCAGCGCCAGGCGCTGCACGCTGCCGGGCTGCAACAGGCCGCGCAGCGGCGCGCCGCCGCCCTCGTAGAAAAACAGCGCCTTGTCAAAGTCAGAAAGCGCCCGGCAGACGGCGGCAAAGTCCGGCAGCGGCGGGGCCACCCGCGGCAGCATGGCGCGCCCGGCCTGCTTGGCGGCCTCGGCGGCAATGCGGTTGTAGCGCTCGTTTTTTGCATCCTCTTTTTTGGGGGCGGCCACGCAGTAGCGGCTAAAAAACGGCACGATCTCGGTAACGCCCAGCTCGACGCTGTGGCGGATGATCTCCTCGAGCTTGCCCTGCTTGGGGTAGCCGACGAACAGCGTCGTGTGCACGGCGGGCTCGGCCTTGCTGGGCGCGCCCTCGCTGACGGTAAACTCCACCCGGCCGGGCGCGATGGCTGCCACGGTGCCGGTGTATTCCAGCCCGTCGGGGCCGCACAGCACCACGGTGTCGCCAACGCGCGCGCGCATCACATGAGCCAGGTGGTGGGCGTCCGGCCCCGTCAGCGCCGCTTGCCCGCCGCCGAGTTCTCTGGTAAAATAGCGGTGCGGCATCGTTCAGCCCCCGTTTTGGCGGCACAGGATGCACACCCAGCCGCGCTTTTCGTACACTTCCACCGGGTGCAGCCCGGCGGCCTGCAGGCCGTCCAGCACTTCCTGCTTGCGCTCGTCAATGATGCCGCTGGCCATAAACCAGCCGTCCGGCGCCAGCAGCGGCGGCACGTGCGGCGCCAGCGAGAGGATGGCCGACGCCACGATGTTGGCGGTGATGATGTCGTACTGGCCGCTGGCTTTGTCCGAAAGATCGCCCACCAGTACGGTAAAGCGGTCGGCCACGCCGTTGCGCGCGGCGTTCTCGCCGGCGGTGCGCACGCACATGGGGTCGATGTCGACGCCCTCGGCCGCGCGCGCGCCGAGCTTGAGCGCCGCGATCGCCAAAATGCCCGAACCTGTGCCGATGTCCAGCACCCGCTCGCCGCCCCGGACCAGGCGGTCCAGCGTTTCCAGGCAAAGGCTCGTCGTCTCGTGCGTGCCGGTGCCAAACGCCAGGCCGGGGTCCATCGTGATGACGGTGCGGTCGGTGTCATAACTTTCCCAGCTGGGCACGATGGCCAGCCGCTGGCCGATGTCGGTGGCGTGGTAGTAGGCTTTCCAGGCGTTCTGCCAATCCTCCTGCTGCACGCCGGCGGTGCCCAGCTGGTAGCGGATGCCGCTGGCTTTCAGGCGTTCCTCAAACAATGGCAGCACCTCGGCCGGGTTTTCGTCGGGCGAAAGATAGGTGTGGATGATGACGACGTCGCGCGGTTTGTCCAGCAGTTCCTGTTCGATCAGGTCCACGTGGGCGATCTCCCACGCCTGCTGTTCCAGGTCGCTGTAATCCTCAATATAAATGCCGCCGTTGGCCACCATCGTGGCGATGGCCTCGGCGGTGTCGGCGTCGCGCTTGGCGACGGTGATCGTAATATCGGTCCATTCCATGGCAACAACCCCCTCGGTTTTCTGTTACCTGCATTATACAGGAAACCGCCTTTGAATTCAATGTGTGTTCGTTCAGAAAGGAGAACCCCTCTATGCAGATCCGCTTATTGGACAGCGCCGCGGCGCAGACGATCTACGAGACCTATATGGTGCAGGATTTCCCCGCGGCGGAACTCAAGCCGTTTTCCGCTGTGCGCGAGATGATGCAGGCCGGCATCTATGAACCGCTGGTCTTTTGCGATGACGACGGCGCGCTGCTGGCCTACGCCTGGCAGGTGCTGCTGCCGGGGCGGCGCAGCGCGCTGCTGGACTATTTTGCCGTGCGCAAAGAGCTGCGCGGCAGCGGCATCGGCAGTCAGGTGCTGCGCACGCTGGCGCAGCATTACGCGGCGCGCCTTGACGATTTGATCCTGGAATGCGAGCACCCCGACGAAGCGCCCGACCGCGCCATTGCCGAGCGGCGCATCGCCTTCTACCAGCGCGCCGGGGCCAAGGTCACGGCGCTGGAAAGCCGCGTGTTCGGCGTGCGGTACCGCATCCTGACGCTGCCCTGCGGCGGCCACGCAGCGGACGACGTCGTGGGCAAAGAGCTCAAGGAGCTCTACCGCCTGATGGTGCCGGAACCGTACTACCGCGGCAACGTGATATTTTACGGCGCGTAAGGGCATACTACCCCGCAAAGGGGGCCTATGCCATGAAACTGCAACCGAACGAATATGCCCGCATGGTACAGCGCGCGTCGCCGCCCTCGGCGGCCGGGCGCGACTGCCTGTGGGCTTTTTTTGTGGGCGGCGGCATCTGCCTGCTGGGCGAGGCGCTGCGCCAGTTTTTTCTGCGCTGGTACGACGCGCCGATGGCCGGCACGCTCACCAGCATCGCGCTGATCTTCCTCTCGGCTGTGTGCACGGTGGCAGGCTGGTACCAAAAGCTCGCCGCCAAAGCCGGGGCAGGCACGCTGGTGCCTATCACGGGGTTCGCCAACTCGGTCGTCAGCCCGGCGGTCGAGTTCAAGGCCGAAGGCTGGGTGCCCGGCACCGGCGCGCGCATCTTTGCCATTGCCGGGCCGGTCATCGCCTACGGTACGGCGGCGTCCGCCGCATGGGGCGCGCTGTACTGGCTGCTGGGAAAGGTCGGGTGAACGATGGTCACCCGCAAAGACGATACGATCTTGTTTGACCGCCCGCCGGTCATCGCCGCCTGGGCCGCCGCCGGCGGCAAAAAGGAGGGCGAAGGCCCGCTGGCGGCGGGGTTCGACCTGCTCGTGCGGGACGCCTCCTTTGCCGGGGAGGGCTGCGCCAACTGGGAACAGGCCGAAAGCCTGCTGCAGCAGAAGGCGGCCGCCGCCTGCCTGCGCAAAGGCGGCGTCAGCCGCAAAGAGGTCGACCTTGTGCTGGCCGGAGACCTGCAGGCCCAGTGTACGGCCAGCAGCTATGCGCTGCGCGCGCTGGGCGCGCCCTATGCCGGCGTGTACGGGGCGTGCTCCACCATGGCCGAAACGCTGGCCCTGGCCGCCTGCCTGGCCGCCGGGGGCATGGCGCGCCAGCTGCTGGCCATGACCAGCAGCCATTTCTGCGCGGCCGAGCGCCAGTTCCGCACGCCGCTGGTGTACGGCGCCAAGCGCACGCCCACCGCCCAGTGGACCGCCACCGCCGCCGGGGCCTGCCTGCTGCGCGCCCCGGGGCAGCGCGGCGTGCGGGTGCGCTCGGTCACGTTTGGCCGCGTGCAGGATTACGCCGTGCGCGACATCAACAATATGGGCGCGGCCATGATGCCGGCGGCGGCCTCGACGCTGCTGCGGTACTTTGCGGCCAGCGGTACGGACCCTGCGGATCTTGACGCGGTGTTCACCGGTGATTTGGGCGCGGTGGGCAGCGCGCTGCTGGGCGAGCAGATGGCGCGCGAGGGCGTGCCGCTGCCCAACCACCGGGACTGCGGCTGCCTGCTGTACGACGCGGCCCGCCAGGACGTGCAGGCCGGCGGCAGCGGCGCGGGGTGCAGCGCGGCGGTGCTGTGCGCGCACATCCTGCCCGCGCTGCAGCGCGGGAACCTGCGCCGGGTGCTGTTTGTGGCCACCGGCGCGCTGATGAGCCAGACGACCTTTTTGCAGGGGGAGAGCATCCCCGGCATCGCGCACTGCGTGGAACTGGAAAGGGGAGAGGACGCATGAACTACCTGCTGGCGTTTGCCGTCGGCGGCGCGCTGTGCGTCGCCGGGCAGCTGCTCATCGACTACACCAGCCTGACCCCGGCGCGCATCCTGACCGGCTACGTGGTGGCCGGCGTCGTGCTGAGCGCCGCGGGCCTCTACCAGCCGCTGGCGGACCTGGCCGGGGCCGGGGCCACCGTGCCGCTGCTGGGTTTTGGGCACCTGCTGGCGCAGGGCGTGTGCCAGGCCGTGGATGCTTGCGGCCTGCCCGGCATTTTTACCGGCGGACTGACCGCCGCGTCGGGCGGCATCGCGGCCAGCCTGGTGTTTGCGCTGCTGGGCGCGCTGGTCGGCAAAAGCCGCGACCAGAACTGAAGCCTATAGAAGTATAAAAATGAAAATGCCCGCCGGTTTCCCAGCGGGCATTGTTCATGCGATCATTACTGCGCGGCAGCTTTGTTGGCGCGCTTGGCCATGCGGCTGACCTTGCGGGCAGCGGTGTTCTTGTGGATGACACCCTTGCTCTTGGCAGAATCAATGGCAGAGACAGCGGCCTTGATGGCGGCGTCTTTGTCAGCAGCGTTGCTGTCGATGGCAGCGTCTGCCTTTTTGATCACTGTTTTCAGGTTGGACTTGATGACCTTGTTGTGCAGCGCCTCTTTCTTGGCCTGGACGACGCGGTCTTTCTGCGATTTGATGTTAGGCATTCGTTCCACCTCCTTGCTTCCCCATAACAGTACATGTTATCCTACCACATTTTCGGCAGCCTTGCAAGGCTTTTTTTGAAAAAATCTTCATGCATCCCGCAAAAACCGCATACGCTGGGGGCAAGGGGGTGGGGAAGATGCCGCTGCTGCGCCGTGTGTTGGCCTTTGCGCTGTGCCTGGCGGGCACGGCAGGGGCTGTGCTGCTGACGGCGCTGTGCGCCGCCCGCCTGCCGTGGCGCGTCTGGCTCGTGCAGGGGGCGGTGTTCTGCCAGGACCCGGCGGCCGCCGCGGCGCTCACCCTGCCGCAGCCTGCCGCGCCGCAGCACTCCGCACAGCCTGCCGCCGCCCCGGCAACGCCGCAGCCCTCCGCTGCGCCGCAAACGGCGGCCCCCACGCCGCAGCCTGCGCCCACGCCGCAGCCCACGGCGACGCCGCTGCCCTCCGCTGCGCCACAGATCGAGGACCCCGGCGCCATCCGGGCCGAGACGTTCGGCCAGGGCAGCGGGGCGGGGTATGTCACGCTGGGGGCGGGCAGCATCCGCAATATGACTGAGCACACCGACGCCGACCTGCGCGCTGCGGCCACCACGCCGTCGCTGCCGTTTTCCGTCGAGGTGGACAGCCGCGAACCCCAGGTGCTGATCCTGCACACCCACGCGACCGAGACCTACCAGACCTGGCCGGACCTTATTTACGACCCCGGCTTCACGGCCCGCACGCAGGACACCGCGCGCAACATGTGCGCCGTGGGCGCGGCGATGGCCGAGGTCCTCAACGACGCGGGCATCTGCACGCTGCACGACACGACGCTGCACGATTCCCCCAGTTACAACGCCAGCTACGACCGCAGCCGCACGACGGCGCAGGCGTACCTTGAGCGGTACCCCTCCCTCCAGATCATCCTCGACGTCCACCGCGACGCCATCGAGGACGCCGACGGCACCCGCGTCAAGCCGCTGTGCCAGGTCGGCGGGCAGGACGCCGCCCAGGTCATGCTCATCGCCGGGTGCGACAACGGTTCCAGCGTGCCGCTGCCCAACTGGCGGCTCAACCTGCGCTTTGCCGCCGCCTGGGAAGAGGCCATGGAACAGCGCACGCCCGGCCTGACGCGCCCCGTGCTGTGCGCCTACCGCTATTACAACCAGGACCTTGCGCCCGGCAGCCTGCTGATTGAGGTCGGCGGCCACGCCAATACGGTGACGGAAGCTGTGCGCGCCGGCCGGGCGGCCGCCGAGGCACTGGCCGTGCTGCTGGGCGGCCATGTGCAGGGCGGCCAAACGGCGGCCGGCTGAAAAAAAGACTGTACAAGCGCGGCAAAACCCGCTATAATAACGATATGTATCGTTCAGCGTGTCGAGAAACTCGACACGCTGCAAAGGGGGCAACAGCCGCGCACGGCAATTGCCTAACGCGGCTATTTCCCCCTTTGGAGTCCCCTTCGACAAAATTTTACGGCAAACCGCGCACTCGGCCGCGAGGGCCTCGCACACAATTTGCCG
>DXEI01000107.1 GCA_019115045.1 Candidatus Gemmiger excrementipullorum
AAAACGGAGGAAAAGTCCAGGTCGTCGGCGTCTTTTTTCTGGATCAGGGCGGTGCCCATGCCGCTGTCCACAAAGACCTGCAGGATATTGATGAAAACCATGGCCAGCGCGATGGTGCCGTAGGCTTCCGGTGCAAGCAGGCGCGCCAGGATGATGGAAACGACCAAACTGACAGCCTGTGCGCCGCAGCGCTCGGCAAAGCGCCAGAACAAATTATAAAAGACACTTTTTTGATTCATAGAAAAGCCTTTGCTTTGGAGTTTTCGTGTTCACGATTGGCGCGAAAGAAGTCCTCTTCCGGACGAAAGCAGTGCTTGAAAATGTCGCTTCCCCTTTTTCATAAACAGCAGCAAAGCAGGGGCGTAACGGATCAACATCAGCTGAGTGCGCATTTTTATGCACTGCGAAAGAGGCGCAATCGTTCGAAAATGTACACCCTGCAAATTTTCCGCTTGGATGCGTTTTCTGGCCTCTGCTTGTGCATAATCAAAGCAGGTGATAAGCAGGATGCATTTTTCGTATTCGATATAGGTGTGGTATCGATATTGGGTGTCTTTATCAAAAGATTCTTCTTCCCGGATTTTTTGCATCAAAAAATCGTAATAAGCGTGAGCCCCATCTTCTTTTAGCCGCGAAGTCCAACTTCCGGAAGAAAACAGCCGGTATGTAGACATAGGCGTGTTGAAAAAGAACATCGAGCCCAGCAGCAGGGATTTCCGCAGGTACCCGATATCGCGATTGTATTCAAGGTCAAGGGTAAAGACCTCCCGCCGGAGGAAATAGCTGCTGGCCTGAAAGGGAAGGTTGGTACTTTTGACCCAATAACAATCTGCCAGCTGTTGCTGGGTGAGAACCCCTGTCTTGTTGATGTGGTAACTTTTCGCAGGGAACAACACGGCGTTTTCGGAGCCATCCTCGTTGCAGCACTTGACCAAATGGGTGCAGATGCTGCATTCTGGGTGGGCCTGCATGGCGTCAAACTGTTTTTGCAGTTTGTGGTCGTCGCACCAGTAATCGTCACCTTCACAAATGGCAAGATATTTCCCCTGCAGGGTGGGGAAGATGATGTTTTGGATGATTTTTACGCCCTTGGAATATTGGTTTTCTTTTTGGGCGATCACCTTGATCAGCTGCGGATATTTCTGCTCATATTCGCGGATGATCGCCAGGGTGCCGTCGGTGGAAGCGTCGTCGTGCACGATGACTTCATAGCGGAAATTTGTGACCTGGCGGACAAAGCCCTCCAGCGTATGGCGGATGTACTTTGCATGGTTATACGCCGTGCAGCACACCGACACCATGACGGGACCGTCATATAGATGCGCTTGTTCTTTTTCCACGGGATCGTTACCTCACTTTTCTGGGGGTAAAAGCCCTGTACAGGGGCAGGGAGGCAGTGATCATGCGGGACCACCACCGTCACTTTGCCAGCTTGTCACGCAGGCGCTGTTTGGCCATCTGCAGGACCATCTGGCCTGTATAGCGCAGGCTTTCTACCCGCGTGTCGTAATACCAGCGCTCCAGCGCGGTGTCGCGCAAAGCATTGTGTGCGGGCTGCTGTGTGTCGTACAGGTAGATGCCCTCGCCGGGGATGCCGACCAGCACGTTCATTTCAGCAGGGCGCAACTGGAACGCGTAAGACTGCAGGATCTTATAGTTCAGTTTTTGCGTGGATACGAAATAGCGTTTCCGGGCGTCGGGCGTGCGGACGCCGTTGATGTCGAACACGACATCCTCTTTGGCGATGCCCTGCTGCGGGATGCCGGTCTCACGCTCAAAAAAGCCGTCGTAGCAGATGCTGTCGTCCGCGTCCAGGCGGCAAAAATGGTATTGCTTTTTCAGGCCGTAGGTCATCGGCACCTGGTATACGGTGCTGGGGTGCTTGCAATGCTGCCCCTGCTCAACAAAATTGGTGGTCAGCGAGTCGTAGGGGTAGACGAAATACTTGTGTTCCAGGATGCAGTACGCGATGTGGTATTTCAGCCAGGACGTCGCGGGCCACTGCCGCAAGCAGGCCGGGAGGCACGGCGAGGCGCTGATGTCGCCGCTGTTTTGGCGGTACCAGGCCCGGAACGCGCGCCACTGGTCTTTCATCCATACCTGGCCCCAGGACTGGGCGTACTGCAAAAAATAGTTGTCGTAATTGCCTTTTTGCGCAGTAAACGGTTTTTGGCTGTTTTCGCAAAACCGGTGGCTGTACAGCGAAATGCCGCCCACAGCGGGGTCGCCATGGTAAAAAGCTACCGCCTGTTTCATGTAGTTATAAAACCCGGGGGCGGCGAAGATGTCGTCCTCAAACACGGCGACAGCGTCATACAGCTCGGTGTAATCGCCGCACTGCAGGATATGCGCCCGCAGCCCCTGGCGCTGCGGAAAGGTGCGGATGATCTTTTGCCCGTGGGGCCATTGCACCGTCTTGGCATAGCGCTCCACCGTGTCGGTGCCGGCGTTGTCGATGCTGAAGATCAGGTCGACCCGGTCCCCCAGGTAATCGGCTTTTTGCAGCGAGCCGACCAGCCGTTTCAGGCTGTCGCAGCGGTTGTAGCCAACGACGATCAGGGCGTAGGCAGTTCTTTCGGTTTGCATGGGCAGTCCCTCACAGTGTTCAATGAGCTTGCGGTCAGGCCAGCGATTCCAGCATCGCCTGCAGGTCCCGGCGGGCCTGGGCGTCCAGCGCCTGCAGCCGCGCGCGGGGGTCCTGCGCGCCGTCCAGCGGCACCCGGCGGACGGCATCGGCGATCTGCTGGGGGGTCTGCGCGGTGTAGTAGGTCAGCAGATCCCCCACGCCGGAGGCCGTGATGGCCTCGTTGGCGGCCGATACGACGCGCAGGCCGTGGGCCATGTAGGTAAGAATCTTGGAGGGGAAGCAGGTGTTGGAAAAACCTTTGTCCGGCGTCTGGGTGTTCAGCCCGATCTGGCACTTTTGCAGCAGCGCCGTGTAGGCGTCATCGTCCAGGAACCCCTCGTATACGATCCGGCAGGCGGCGGTTTGCTGTACGCGCGCGATCTCCTGCCGGACCTGCTGCACCTGCTCCGGCGTGCCGAACCCCGAAATGTGGACGCAGTACGCCGCGGGCAGGTAGGCCGCCGCGCGGATGGCCAGGTACGCGCCCTCCTTGGCGGGGTCGAACGTGCCGGAATACAGACAGTGGACCGCCCCGTCTGCAAACGGGGCGGCATCCGCCGGCGCGGCACAGCGGTACGAACCGTTGATGACGACCGTGGGCTTGGCCCCCGGCTGTACGGCCTGCCCCAGCGCCGCGGTCGAGAAGATGTACGCGTCGGCCTGGCGGATGACCGCCCGCTCCCACCGGCGGACCGGTTTGGGCAGCGACATGATGTCCTGGTAGATCTCTTCCACTTCCAGCACCAGGCGGAATTTGCGCAGCCGCTTGGCCAGCAGCAGCGGCAGGCACAGGTAGTACGAGTGGTAGGCCGCCACCGGCTCGCCCGCGCGGGTGTGGCGCAGCAGGTACCAAAACACCTGCCACAGCGCAAACGCCCACTGCAGCGGCGTCAGCCAGCGGGCCGGCACGCCAAAGGCCGCCAGCTGGTGCAGCGTCAGGCCGTCGCCCAGCGGTTCGTCGGCCGCAGGCCATGCCTGCCAGCGCCCGCATTTGGACCAGCAGGGGCTGACGATCTCGACCGGGCGGCCGGTGCTGCGCAGCAGCTGCGCCACATAGGCGCTTTTGCTGACGCCGGCCGGCGATACCGCCAGCTGGCGGTCCCGGAAATGGTCGGTGGTATAAAATGCAAGGTATTTCATCTTCGCCTCATCGGTGCGGGGGCGTCACAGCGTGACCAGGGCGCACAGCACCGCCGGTGCGGCGCACAGGCAGAACTGGCGGATCTCCCCCCAGCGGCGGGTGCGCCACAGGTAAAACAGCCCCCACAGCCCCAGTTCTACCGGCAGGATCACGAACATGGTGGCGGCGACCACGCAGGACGCCGCGCACACAAAAAACAGGGCGGCCCACACGGCGCGGCGCCGGGCGGGGTCGGGGGTATCTTCCAGCAAAAACAGCAGCCACAAAACCAGCGGCACGGCGATGTGGAACGCCAGCGCCTTGCCGGTCCAGCAGTTGACGACCAGCCACCACTCGCTGCTGACAGTGCCGATCTGCTCGGCCGCGGCCAGCGTGAACAGCAGGTAGTACAGCAGCACCAGCCAGGCTTTTTTGCGGCTGGCGGGGAAAAACCGCCGCGCCAGCAGCCAGATGATGGCAAAGGCGGCCGGGATCTCAAACAGCGGCAGCAGCGTGCGGTAGATCACGGCCGGGTGCAGGCCGCTGAGCACCGCCAGCAGCGCGCTGAAGATGGGCCAGCTGGCGATGGTGTACTCGGGCAGGTAGAACGCCTGCACATACCGGCCGGAGTAGAACGTGTGCCGGTTGATGACGTCGGTCTGCCAGGTGATGACGGCGTTGGCGCAGTAGGTCTGGTCGTCCCAGTTTTTGTAGGTGGTGTTCAGCACGGTGTTCAGCGTCACGGCCGCCACCGCCAGCACCACCACGGCCGCCAGCAGCAGCTCGGCGGCGTCGGGGCGCAGCGGGCGGCGCGGCGGGGCCGGGCGCCGGCTCTGCCGCCAAAACCCGGCGGCGGCGCCCGCGCCGCATAGAGCGCACCACAGCGCGACCATCACGCGGAAACTCGCCCCTGCCGCATGGAACGGCAGCGTCAGCAGCTCAAACACCACCAGGCCCAGCGCGCCCCCTGCGGCGATGCGCAGCGCCGTTTGCTGCCCGGGCAGCGTCAGCCGCCCCAGCCCGGCGGGGACGAACCACAGCGCAAAGCCCAGCGCGGCGCAGGTCCTAATGAACGTCAGCATCGGCGGCTCCCTCCTCCAGGCTGTAAAGCAGGTATGTCTTGCCGTAGTCGGTCCCGGTGCCTGGGGGTGTGCCCTCCACGGCGCAAAGCACCGCGTATCCGTGGGCTTCCAGGCTGCCGGTGTAGTTGCCGTCCTGCGGCAGCACCAGGTAGTAGCAGTCGTCGTCGGCGGCCAGTTCGCCCACGGCGTCCAGGTCGACCAGGCGGCCGTCGCCGGGGTCCATCTCCCGGCGCAGGTCCAGGTTCTCGCCGCCGGTCCAGCTGAACAGCAAAAAGATGTCCGGCTGGTACTGGCGCACCCACAGATCCAGCGGGAAGGTGAACGCGGCGCGTTTGTCGTCGTAGCGGTCATCTGCCATGATGGCGTCGCACAGGTCCAGCACGACCTGCGGGGTTTTCTGCCAGTTGGGCGTTGCGTACTGCCAGTTGGTGCGCAGCGTTTTGAGCTGATGCGTGCACAGCACCAGCACCGGCACGGCGGCCAGGGCGGCAGCCGCCCGCAGCCAGCGCCGCGGCAGCCGCCCTATGACGGCCACGACGGCCGCGGCCAGCAAAAAGCTGACCGGGATCAGCCAGAAAAACCGCAGCGACTGCGTTTCGACCGCGCGGGTCACCAGGATGTGCGCCGACGCCGGGTTGCCGAACACCAGCAGCAGTGCCAGCGCCGGCAGCACCAGCCGGTTTTTGAACTGTACGGCCAGCGCGTCGCGTTTCCAGTACGCCAGCAGCAGGACCGCGCAGCAGCACACCACAAAGGCGATCACGCGCGGCTCGTCCCGCCAAAAATAGGCGAACAGGCTTCGCATCGAAACCATAACGTTTTTCTCTCCTTACGCTTGGCGTTGGCCGGCGGCCGCCGGCTGCGGTCCCTCGGCAGACGAAGACTCCTGCGGGACGTCGCGGTACTGGTAGATCTCTTCTTCGTTAAAGACCGACACATACGGGTAGGTCCATACGGTCAGGTCGGCCCGGTACGCCCCCTGGTCCAGGTAGGTGTGGATGTTTTTGACGTACATGAAGCTTTGCACGGCGATCAGCGCCGCCACCAGCAGGCAGCGGCCGGTGCGGGTCATCTGCCGCGCGGCGTAGACCAGCAGCAAGATCTCGATATAGCGCATGCCGCTAGCCATGCGGGAGGCCGTGGTGCCGTTGGCGATCAGCGCGCCGTACAGCGCCATCGCCACCAGGTAGCAGCGGTAGCCCAGCACAAAGGCGTCGTTCAGGCGGCCCTGGCGGCGCAGCTTCTCATACAGCCAGGTCACAAGCGCCAAAAACAGCAGCCGCTCGGCAACGGCCGCCCAGCTGATGCCGACAGAGCCCAGGTAGTACCGCAGGGCCCAGATGCCCAGCGAGTGGATCCATGCCTGGGTGGCCGGCAGCGCGACGACGGAACCCGCCAGCCAGGCAGCCAGCGTGAGCAGCCGCAGCGTGGAAACTTTGGGCACCAGCTGCGCCAGCAGCGCCAGCAAAAACACAACGGCGACCGTATGTATCAGCATGCACAGCAGCGTGCCGGCCAGGTAGGCAAGGTAGCGCTTTTTTTCCAGCAGCGGGAACAGCACGCCCAAAAAGGCGGCCAGCACCACGCCCTGCCGCATGCCGGACACAAAATAGGTCATGTACAGCGTGGGTACGGCCAGCAGCAGCGCCAGCACACAGTCGATGTGGTAGCGCTTGAAAAACGCCAGCAGAAAACCCATCTGCAATACCGAGAGGAAGAAGACAAGCGCCTCATACGGCAGGTGCAGCAGGCGGAAGGCGTTGGTCAAAAACTGGTAGCCGATCTCGCCGTGGACGTCAGACAGCGGGAAGTTGAACCCGGTGTCCGACATCATGTAGTAGTATTCCTGGTACGAAAAATAGTCGGTGCCCTGGCCGTAGCGCAGCGCCAGCATGCCGGCCAGCAGCAAAAAGCAGAGCCAGAACTCGGCGCGCGCCGTGGTGCGGCGCTCCTGGACAAGGGCGCCTTTGGCCGCGAACAGGCACAGCAGCCCCCAGACGATGATGTAAAGACTCATGGCAGACCGCCTTTTTGTGCGGTGTCAGGGCCGGCCTGCCGGGCGCAGGCGGCCAGTTCCCGTTCCAGCGCGTCCATAAAGCGCCGGCGGGTAAAGTGCGCCTCGTAGTAAGCGCGGGCGCTGCGGCCAAGCTGCGCTTTGTCAGGGCAGTGCAAAAACTGCCGCACGGCGTCGGCCAGGGCGGCGGCGTCCCCGGCCGGGGCGCACCAGCCGCACTGCGCGGCGCCGATCACGCGCGGGATCTCGCCGTCGGCCGCCGCCAGGATCGGTTTGCCGGCGGCCATATAGCTCTGCACCTTGCCGGGCAGCGTCAGCGAGATAAAACGGTCCGCCGTCAGCGTCACCAGCATCGCGTCGGCCATGGCGTAGTAGCGGGGCATCGCCTCGGGCGGCTGGCGGCCGTGGAAATGCACGCAGTCCAGCTGTTTTTGGGCGGCCAGCGCCTGCAGGCGCGCCAGCTCCGAGCCGTCGCCCACGATGTGCCAATGCAGCCGCGCCTCGCCGCGCAGCAGCTCGGCGGCGCGCAGCACGGTGGTCAGGTCCTGCGCGGCGCCCACGTTGCCGGCAAACATCAGGTCCACCGTCGGTTTGCCGGGGTCAGCGGGGGGCAGGGCGTCAAACTGCGCGGCCGCGTACTGCGGCAGGTAGGCGATCTTGGCGTCGTCCACCCCGTGCTGCGTCACCAGGTAATCCCGGAACATCTGCGAGGTGATCAGCACGCGGTCGGGCAGGTTGTACAGCCGCCGCGCCTGCCGGCCGAAAAACCGGTAGACCGGCGAGCGCTCGCCCACGCCGCCGGCGGCCAGGCAGGCGGGCCAAAGGTCCATGCAGTACAAAACCACCTTGACGCCATGGCGCCGCGCGTAGGCAAAGGCGGCGCTGGCCATCATCACGGGGGAGGTCTGGTTGGCAAACACGACGTCGTAGCCGCCCGGCAGCCGCCGGGCATGCAGGCTGGAGGACCACGCATAGCTGTAGTAGTTCAGCAGCCGGAACACGGCGTTGTGCCGCCGCGCGATGGTAAAGGTGCGGGTGATGTGCACGCCGTTGTGCTCTTCACGCCGGCGCGCACCGCGGCGGTAGCCGGGGTAGGTGACGCCCATGGGGTAGTTGGGCACGTCGGTGACGACGTCGACGGTGTGGCCGCGGCGGACCAGCTCCTCGCACAGGTCGGGCAGGGGGTAGGGTTCGGGCCAGTAATGCTGGCAGATGACCAGGATCTTCATGAGGCCGGCCCCACTTTCTGCTCCTCCTGCCCGGGAGCGCCGGCCAGGGCGTCCTTTTCCTCGGCAAAACCCTCGGTGCTCTCGGGCATAAACAGGATCTTGATGGTGGCAAAAATGATCTTGAGGTCGGTCACGACGCCCTGCTGTGCAATGTACATCAGGTCCATCTGCAGCTTGTCGTAGGGGCTGGTGTTGGCCTTGCCGTACACCTGGGCGTAGCCGGTCAGGCCGGCCTTGACCTGCAGGCGCAGGCCGAACTCCGGCATTTCCTGCTCATACAGCTCGATGGTCTCCAGCCGTTCGGGGCGCGGGCCCACCAGCGTCATGTTGCCCACAAAGATGTCGTACAGCTGCGGCAGCTCGTCCAGGCGGCAGGCGCGGATGAACCTGCCCACCGGCGTGATGCGGTCGTCGTTTTGCAGCGTCACGATGCCGTGGCCGCCTTTGTCGGCGTCCACCTTCATGCTGCGGAACTTGTGGATCAAAAAGACTTTGCGGTCCAGGGTCATGCGCTTTTGGGTAAACAGCACCGGCCCGCCGTCGTAGGCTTTGATGGCGATGGCCGTGGCCAGCATGAACGGGCTGGTGAGCACCAGCGCCGCACCCGACAGCACAAGATCCACCGCGCGCTTGGCGAACAGATAAAACAGCGAGGGCGCCGCCCGCCGGCACAAAAAGACCGGCAGGTTGTTCATCTGGAACGTCTCGGCATTGCTGATGAGCAGGTCGCCGATGTTGGGGCGCACATAGGCGGCGATGTCATGCTCGACACAGTATTTTAAAATGTCGTTGCGCAGGCTGGAGCGCAGCCCGCACAGCAGCACGGCCTCGGCGGCGGTGTCCTCGATCTCGGCCAGGATGTCGGGCAGCGGGCGGGTGGCGATGGCCTCGCCCGCCAGCGCAAAGCGGCCGGTGTATTTTTGGGCGATCTTGACGCCGTTTTTGTAGGCTTCGGGGTTGTCGTAGATCAGCAGCGTGCGCTGCGGCGGCACGATGCGCCCCGTCAGCCGGACGGCCAGGTACGCCCACGCCGCGCTGAGCGCGCAGCACGCCGCAAAGCACAGCACAAGCGGCACCGGCGTCGGCACGCTGTTGCGCACCAGCATCCAGGCGACCATGTACATGAAAAAGTGGGTCATGACCAGCGCAATGATGTGGGAGTATACCAGCTCGGCAATGCGGCTGGTCAGCAGGTCGAACCCGCCGTACAGCTGCGAAAACGCGGCGTTCAAACCAAAAAACAGCCCGATGACCATGTAGTCACCGTAGCCCTCAAAGCTCAGATACAGATGTTTTTCGTAGTAGGCAAACCAGCACACCGCAAAGGCGGCGGCGTCCAGCAGCAGCAGCGCGGCGTCCAGCAGCAGCAGCTCGGCATTCTGGCGCTGGCTGGCGCGGGCCTGCTGGCGGAAAGCGGCAGGAAAGTTTTGGTTCATCGGCAGGTATCCCCGTTTTCTGCGCGCCGCGCAAAACCGGCGCGCAAAACTGTACAATAGACCTATTTTATAGGTACCGTCATTTTATCATATTTGCGGGTCGATTTCAAGTTTGCAAAGTTTGGCAGCCGCCCGGCAGCCAAGATCGGCAGCCGCCCTTGCGCCCCGGGGCTTGACACCGCCCGCCGGGGTTGGGTAATATACAATAGGAATATTGTACGTGCCGCCCTGTACGGCGGTGCGGCGCACAGATACAGAGGGAAGGCAGCACCATGGCAGAAAACAACGCACCGCTCAAGGACAAGGTGGTGTCCGGGCTGGTTTGGATCTTTGGGGAGCGCATCCTGGCGCAGGGGGTCTCGTTTTTGGTCTCCATCATACTGGCGCGCATCCTTATGCCGGAAGAATACGGCATCGTGGCGCTGGTGCTGGTGTTTTTGAACATTGCCGACGTCTTTGTATCCAACGGGTTCGGCGAATCGCTGGTGCAAAAACAGCATGCGACCGAGACGGATTTTTCCACCGTATTTTACTGCAGCTTTGCGTTTTCCTGGCTGGTGTACGCGGTGCTGTTCGCCTCGGCCGGGTGGGTCGCGGACTATTACGCCAACAAGCTTTTGTGCCCGGTGCTGCGGGTGCTGGCGCTCAAGATCCCGCTGGCCTCCGTCAGCAGCATCCAGCATGCCTATGTGTCCAAACACATGATCTTCAAAAAGTTCTTTTTCTCCTCGCTGGGCGGCACGCTGCTCTCGGGCGGGGTGGGCATCGCCATGGCGCTGGGCGGCTGCGGCGTATGGGCGCTGGTGGGGCAGTACCTGGTCAACACCATGGTGGATACCGTCGTGCTGTTCCTGACGGTGCCGTGGCGGCCGCGGCGGCTGTTTTCGGCTGCGGCGGCGCGGCAGCTGATCGGCTACGGGTGGAAACTGACCGCCGCCAGTTTGATCAACACCATTTATGGCGAGCTGCGCAGCCTTATTATCGGCAAAAAGTATTCCTCGGCCGATCTGGCGTATTATAACCGCGGCAACCAGTTCCCCAGCCTGGTCATCGCCAACGTGGATACCTCCATCGGGACCGTTGTGTTTCCGGCCATGGCGGCGGTGGGCAGCGATGCCGAGCGGCTGCGGGCCGTCGGCCGCCGCGCCATGAAAACGACCTCCTACATCATATTTCCGCTGCTGACGGGGCTGTTCGTCGTGGCGGAGCCGCTGGTCGAGCTGCTGCTGACCGAAAAATGGCTGGTCTGTGTGCCCTACCTGCGGTTTTCCTGCCTGTATTTTTTGTGTCAGCCCATCCAGACGATGAACTGGCAGGTCATCAAGACGATGGGGCGCAGCGATTTGTGCCTGAAGCTGGAAGTGCTCAAGAAAGGCATCGGCATTGCGATCATCCTGGTCACGATGAACTACGGCGTGACGGCTATTGCGGCCGGCAACGCCGCGTTTGCCGCTGTATCGATGTTCATCAACATGCTGCCCAACCGCAGACTGATCGGGTATACCATCCGCCAGCAGTTTGCCGACCTGCTGCCGGCCGCGCTGTTGAGCCTGGCCATGGGCGGCGTGGTGTACGCGCTGGGCGCGCTGCCGTGGCCCCCGCTGGCGCTGCTGCCGCTGCAGATCGCAGCGGGCGGCGCGGTGTATCTGCTGGGATCGGTGGCGTTCCGGCTGGAAAGCTTTACCTACCTGTTCGACATCCTGAAACGGCGGCTGCCCGCACGCTGAGCGGCGGGCACCAGAAAGGAGAATGCCTATGGGCCGTGTATTTGTGATCAGCGGGGCGCGGTTCCCCCGGGGCGGGGCGGCGGCCAACTACCTGCAGTATCTGGGGCAGGCGCTGCAATGCGCCGGGTATGAGACGTACCTGCTGTGCGACCTCAACCCGGAGTACCTGCAGCCGGACGCGCCGCTGCTGCAGTGGAACGGCCTGATGGTGTGCCCTGTGCGCCCCGCTGCCAGCCGCCTGGCGCGCTACTGGCAGGCCCGGTCCGGGTTTGCAGGGCAGCGCGCGGCGTCCCTGCGGCAGTTTGGCATCGGCAAGCAGGATACCGTGGTGGTCCTGGGGGAGGAAAAAACCCTGCTGCTGCAGCTGCTGCGGCTGCGCAGGCAGTACGGATTCAAGATCATCGGCGGCCAGCTGGAAATGTTTGCGATGGAGGACTTCCCGCCCAAGCGCCGGCGCTGGCGCTACCTGTGCTACCATGACGTGCTGGAAAACGTCTACCCGCGCTTTGATGCCATTATGGGCATCAGCACCTTTATTGCCCGCCACTATGCGGCCAAGGGTGCCAAGAGCTACTGCGTGCCCATTTTGGCGGACTGCGCGGCGGTTCCATTGCCGCACAAGGCGATGGATAAGGCGCGCTTTATCATACCAGCCAACGGCAAGATGAAGGACGACCTGCGCGGTATGGTGCGGGGCTTTTTGGCGCTGCCCGATCCGGTGCTGCAGACCGTGGAGCTGCACCTGTGCGGCGTGACGCAGCAGGACCTGCAGCGCATTTTAAGCCCGGCCGAAGCCGCGCGCCTGCGCGGGATGATGACTGTGCACGATTGGATGGTGTACGACGAGCTGGACGCGTTGTACCGCCGGATGCATTTTTTGCTGCTGAGCCGCGGCGTCTGCCAGATGACGCAGGCCAATTTCCCCAGCAAAGTGCCGGAGACGATGAACTACGGCATCGTGCCCATCGCTTCCGACGTGGGGGACTACACGAAATATTACCTGCGCGACGGCGAGAACAGCCTGTTTATCCCGGGCGATGGCGAGGAAGCCTGCGCCCGGGCGATCCGCCGCGCACTGGCGCTGTTTCCGCACGGGTTCCCGGAACTGTCGCGCGCAGCGCGGCGCTGCGTGGAACAAAAGTTCGACTACCATGTCTGGGCGCCGACCCTGCGGGCAATGATCGAGCAGACGGCAGGCCGGGGCG
>DXEI01000108.1 GCA_019115045.1 Candidatus Gemmiger excrementipullorum
ATTTTTCATTTTTTACAGAGTCCCAGGAGGTCACGACTTCATGGCAGAAGACATCATCCGCGAAGTAAACAGCGATACCGCGACCGACCACGCTTACGGCGGCGCGCAGATCCAGGTATTGGAAGGCCTGGAGGCCGTGCGCAAACGCCCCGGCATGTACATCGGTTCCACCGGGCCGTCCGGGCTGCACCATCTCGTGTACGAGATCGTCGACAACTCCATCGACGAGGCGCTGGCCGGCTACTGCACCCATATCGAGGTCACCATCAAGCCCGGCAACATCATTGAAGTTTCCGACAACGGCCGCGGCATCCCCGTGGACATCCAGCCCAAGCTGGGCATCCCGGCCGTCACCGTCGTCTACACTGTGCTGCACGCCGGCGGCAAGTTCGGCGGCGAGGATTCCGGCTACAAGGTCGCGGGCGGTTTGCACGGCGTCGGCGCGTCGGTCGTCAACGCCCTGTCCGAGTGGCTCGTCGTCCGCGTGCGCCGCGACGGCGCCGAGTATGAGCAGCGCTTTACCCGCGGCAAACCCGACGGTGAGCTGAAAAAGATCGGCGTGGCGGCGTCCACCGGCACGACGGTCACCTTCAAGCCCGACCCCGAGATGTTCAAGGAGACGACGCTCTACCGGTACGAGACGCTGCTCAAACGCCTGCGCGAGGAAGCGTTCTTGAACGGCGGCGTGCGCATCACGCTGACCGACGAGCGCCCGGCCGCCGACCGCCCCGCCGACGAGCAGGACGCCGACAACGACGCCCGCAGCGAGACGATGTGCTATGAGGGCGGCATCCGCTCTTTCGTGAGCTACCTGCGCGAGCGCCGCGACCTGACGCCGCTGAACCCCCAGGTCATCTACATGAAAGGCGAGGGCCAGGGCGCCGTGGCCGAGGTGGCGCTGCAATACTACGACAACAGCTACAACGAACTGCTGCTGAGCTTTGCCAACAACGTCCACACGCCGGAAGGCGGCACCCATGAGGAAGGCTTTAAGCTGGCGCTGACCCGCGTGCTCAACGAGTACGGCCGCGCCAAGGGCATCTTGAAGGATAAGGACGAGAACCTCTCCGGCCCCGACGCGCGCGAGGGCATCATCGCCGTCATCAGCGTCAAATTGCAGGAAGCCCAGTTCGAGGGCCAGACCAAGGCCAAGCTCGGCAACACCTTCATCAAGGGTCTGGTCAGCGGCGTTGTGTACCAGGCGCTGACCGAGTATTTTGAGGAAAACCCCGCCGCCGCCAAGGCCATTTTGGAAAAAGCCACCCAGGCGGCGCGCGCCCGCGCCGCGGCCAAAAAGGCGCGCGACCTGGTGCGCCGCAAGAGCGCGCTGGAAAGCAACCGCATGCCCGGCAAACTGGCCGACTGCCACGAGAAAGACCCCAGCAAGACCGAACTGTTTATCGTGGAGGGCGACTCGGCCGGGGGCTCGGCCAAGATGGGGCGCGACTCCAACATCCAGGCGATCTTGCCGCTGTGGGGCAAGATGCTCAACGTTGAGAAGGCGCGCGCCGACCGCATCTACGGCAACGACAAGCTGATGCCCGTCGTGACGGCGCTGGGCACAGGCATCGGCGACGAGTTCGACATCAGCAAGGTGCGGTACCATAAAATTTTCATCATGGCCGATGCCGACGTCGACGGCAGCCATATCTGCACGCTGATGCTGACCTTCTTCTTCCGCTATATGCGGCCGCTGATCGAGCACGGGTATGTGTATGTGGCGCAGCCGCCGCTGTTCAAGCTGCAAAAGGGGCAGACCGTCAAGTACGCCTACAACGACGACGAGATGAAGCTGCTTTCGGCCGAGATGCCGGGCGCCAAGATCAGCCGCTACAAAGGTTTGGGCGAGATGAACCCCGACCAGCTGTGGGAGACGACGATGAACCCCGACAACCGCGTCATCGTGCAGATCAAGATCGAGGACGCCGAGCGCGCCGACGAGGCGTTCAGCGTGTTGATGGGCGAGCAGGTGGAACCCCGCCGCCAGTTCATCGTCAAAAACGCCAAGTTCGCGAATTTGGATGTGTGATGGCATGCCGGCCGCCTGCCTGCGGTTTGTAGGGCGGGCGTTGACGCCCGCCGGAGAAAAGTATGGAAAATTCAAGTTTTCCGGTTCGCAAAAATCCACGCTTGCCAGGGTTTGATTATACCGCCCGCCGGTTTTATTTTATTACGGTCTGTACCCGGAACAGGGAACCCTGCCTTTGCCAAATTTCCGGCACGGTGGAACAGCCGACCGTTCGTTTGCTTCCGGCAGGGAAGATCGTGCAGGAAGAATTACAGCGGTTGCCGCAGAGGGTGCCTGGCCTTGCAGTGGAACAATGGTGTATCATGCCGGATCATTTGCATATGATTTTATCCGTTGGTTGTTATGGCGGCGAAAAAACGCCGCCGGTCACACGCATCATGGGAAATTTCAAGGGCGGCGTCAGCCGCCGGTGCAAACGGCCGGTGTGGCAGGCATCATTTCACGACCATGTGATCCGCGGTCCGGCCGATGCAGAAGAAATTATGCGATACATCGAAAACAACCCACGAAAATGGGTGTTGGATAGAAATTTTGAACCCTAGCGGTGCGGCGGGCGTGAACGCCCGCCCTACAATCCGGGGTGAACATCTGTGGTTCCCGTATGGGTCGTAGAACGTATTTTTTGCTCTGTAGGGCGGGCGTTCACGCCCGCCGGACACATTAAAAAACGGTTTACAACAACGACCCGCAACAAGACAGAGTTTACACGCTTTCAGTAAGGTGGTAACTGCATGGAAGAAAATATCATCATGGTGCCGGGGTCCGGTACCAAGGTCATTGAGCGCGACGTCAAGCAGGAGATCGAGACCGCATTTTTGGACTACTCGATGTCGGTCATCGTGGCGCGCGCGCTGCCCGATGTGCGCGACGGCCTGAAACCCGTGCACCGGCGCATTTTGTACACGATGCATGAGCGCGGCAACGACCCCCAGCACCCCTACCGCAAATCGGCCGATACCGTCGGCGCGGTGCTGGGCTCCTACCATCCGCACGGCGACGCCAGCGTTTACGACGCCATGGTGCGCCTGGCGCAGGATTTCAGCCTGCGTTACCCGCTGGTGGACGGCCAGGGCAACTTCGGTTCCATCGACGGCGACCCCCCGGCCGCCTACCGTTATACCGAGGCCCGCATGTCCAAGATGGCCTGCGAGATGCTGACCGATATCGAGAAGGACACCATCGACTGGGACCCCAACTTTGACGAGACCAAAAAGGAGCCCCACGTCCTGCCCAGCCGGTTCCCCAACCTGCTGGTCAACGGCAGCCAGGGCATCGCCGTCGGCATGGCCACCAACATCCCGCCGCACAACCTGCGCGAGGTCGTGGCCGGCATGGCCGCGCTGATGGACGACCCCGACATCGACCTGGCCGGGCTGATGGAACACGTCAAAGGGCCGGATTTCCCCACCGGCGGCATCATCATGGGGCGTTCCGGCATCCGGGCGGCCTACGCCACCGGCCGCGGCAAAATTACCCTGCGCGGCCGCGCCGAGATCGTCGAAAAGAAAAACGGCCGGTATGAGATTTTGATCTCCGAGATCCCCTACATGGTCAACAAGACCCGCCTGATCGAGTCCATCGCCGACCTCGTCAAGGACAAGCGCATCGACGGGATCTCGGACCTCAACGACGAAAGTTCCAGCCGCACCGGCATGAAGATCGTCATCGAGATCAAGAAGGACGCGAACCCCCAGGTCGTGCTCAACCAGCTCTACCGCTATACCCAGCTGCAGGATACCGTCGGCGTCATCATGCTGGCGCTGGACGACGGCGTGCCCAAGATCATGAGCTTAAAAACCATGATGGAGCGGTACCTCGACTTCCAGAAAGAAGTCATCCGCCGGCGCACGGCGTTCGACCTCAAAAAAGCGCAGGAGCGCGAGCATATCCTGGAAGGCCTGCACAAGGCCGTCGACATCGTCGATGAGATCATTGCGACGATCCGCGCGTGCAAGGGCGGCTTTGCCGAGGCCCGCGCCGCCGTGATGGAGAACTTCGGCTTTGACGAGCCGCAGGCCGACGCCATCGTCAAGCTGCAGCTGGGCCGCCTGGCCGGGCTGGAGATCCTGAAGATCGAGCAGGAACTCGACGAGCTGCGCGCCGCCATCGCCGATTATAAGGATATTCTTGCAAACGACGAGCACGTCAAGCGCATCGTCAAGGACGACCTGAGCGCCCTGGCCGAAAAGTACGGCGACGAGCGCCGCACCTCCATCGAGGCGGTCTCGGGCGAGGTGGACATCGAGGACCTCATCCCCGAGGAGACCTGCGTCTTTACGCTGACGCACGAGGGGTATATCAAGCGCACGACGCTGGACACCTACCAGGCGCAGAACCGCGGCGGCCGCGGCGTGCAGGGCATGACCCAGAAGGACGAAGATTTTACCGAGGAACTGTTCGTCGGCTCGACGCATGACTACATGCTGTTCATGACCGACCAGGGCCGCGTCTACCGCCTGAAAGGCTACCAGGTGCCGGAAGGCAGCCGCACGGCCAAGGGCAGCCACATCGTCAACCTGCTGCAGCTGCAGGAGGGCGAAAAGGTCACCCTGATGCTGCAGCAGAGCGCCAAAGCCGATGAGGAGAACACCTACCTGACGATGGTGACGCGGCAGGGGCTGATCAAGCGCACGCCGCTTTCGCAGTTCCGCAACATCCGCAAGGCGGGGCTGATCGCCATCGCGCTCAACGACGGCGACGCGCTGGTGTGGAGCCACCTGACGAGCGCCGACGACGAGATCGTGGTGGCCACCCACGACGGCGCGGCCATCCACTTCAACGCGCGCGACGCCCGCGCCATGGGCCGTACCGGCCACGGCGTGCGGGTCATCAAACTGCGCGAGGGCGACTACGTCGTAGGCGCCGGCGTCTGCCGCGCCGGGGCCACCGTGCTGACCATCACCGAGGAAGGCAAGGGACGCCGCAGCCGCATCGACGATTACCGCATCACCCGCCGCGGCGGGCTGGGCATCCGCAACTATGCCAAGGGCGGCGTGGCCGGCATCAAGATCGTGGACGAGACCGACGACCTGATCTTGATCAGCCAGAACGGCATCCTGATCCGGCTGCATGCGTCGGACATCAACGTGCAGAGCCGCTACGGCGGCGGCGTGCGCGTCATGCGCATGACCGAGGGCGATAAGGTCGCCATGGTGGCGCGCGTCGACCGCGACGATACCGCCGAGACCGCCGCCGTTGAGGCCGACGCCGGCGATGACGCCGAACCCACGGCCGAGGAGCTGGCCGCCATCGAGGCTGCCGAGCGCGCCGACGAGGCCGCCGACGCAGGCGAAGAGAACGAGTAAGGATCATTGTCCTTTCTTTGCAAAGAAAGGACCAAAGAAACGCTAAACAAAAAGGCATGGACCTCAGGTCCATGCCTTTTTTGACAGATAAAATGCCGGGTCACGTTTTACCCGCCGCGCGGGGGGCAGACAGGGCCTTTCAGTCGAGCCGGAACACCGGTTCCAGTTTGGGCTGCGCGCCGGTGGCGGGGTCCATGACGAGTTCCAGAATGTCGGCCATGTAGGCGTTCCAGCGGTCGACGACGGCGCTTTCGGCCTGCGTGCGCTCGGCAAATGCGACGCCGCGCGCACACTCATAGTAGCCGAACAGCTCGTCGCCGTCGGCAAAGATCGTGTAGTTGCAGATGCCCGCCGCTTTGAGGACCTCGACCATCTCGGGCCAGATCTCGTTGTGGCGGCGGATGTACTCCGCCTTGCAGCCGGGCTTGATGCGCCCGCGCCATGCCATGCGTTCCATAAGATGCCTCCCGGTTTTTTTACGACCATTGTAGCACCCGGCCGCGCGCCGTGCAAGGCCTGCCCCGGGAAATGCCTTACCCCGCGGCGGAAAGCCGGTAGCCGACCTTGAAGACGGTCTGGATCTCCCGCGCAAGGCCGAGTTTGCGGCGCAGGCGGTTGATGTGCACATCGACGGTGCGGCTTGCGCCGATGTAGCCGTACCCCCAGGCGTCGGCCAGCAGCTCGCCGCGCGTCAGCGCGGTGTCGCGGTGGCGCCAAAGCGTTTCCAGCAGCGCGTACTCGCGCGGGGTCAGCGCGACCTCCTGCCCGGCGCGCCAGACGCGGTGCGCGCGCAGGTCGATGCGCAGGTCCTTGAAGGAAATTTCGAAAGAGGCTTCGCCGCTGCGGCGCACGCGCAGCGGGCGTGCCGCGCGCGGTGTGCGGTGCGCGGCGGTGGGACGGGCAGACATGGGGGCGGTACCTCCTTTCCCTGAAACAGGCGATCCTGTCTATATACTATAACGACACTTGTTGCCGAGTTGTTACAAAAACCGGGAATTTTTTTGACCCCTGCGCCCCGCCCGGCAAAAAACGTTCCCCGGCCGTTTTGCGGCCGGGGAACGCGGGGGTCAGGGGTGGTATGTTTGTTTTGCATTGTAGGGCGGGGTCAAGACCCCGCCCTACAGAGTAAGGCAAACAACAGGCCAACCGCAAACCCCGCGCAGGGCGCACCCCTGCCGGGAGGCATGTATGCCTCCCCTACAAATAAGGGTACCGCGTACACGAACCCAAATACGCTGCCACGGGGCAAACGGGCAGGGGCCGCATGCGGCCCCTGCAGAGTGAGGCGAACGCCTGGCGCCGGTTTTTCAAACCGTCGCGCAACGCGCGACACCATCATTTTTCATTTTTATTTTTTAATTTTTCATTTCTACAAGGTACACCGGGCAGCGGGCGACATCGGTAAGCAGTTCGGCGCTGGCGACGTCCAACGTTTCTTCGATCAGCGTCAGCAGCTCGGCGGTGTCCCAGGTGTAGCCGTACACCACAAATCCGTCGTCCAGAGCGCCGGTTTCGGCGGCGTCGCGCAGGCCCTCGGCCGGGTCGGTGGCGACGGCCACCTGGTATACAGCCTCGCGGCGGGCAAACTCCGGCAAAAAGAGGTCGGGGGCGACCTCATACCCGGCGGCGTTCAGCACCACGGCGGGCAGGGCGGCCGTCTCTTCCAGCGCGGGGGCGCGCCCTGCGTACTGGGTGTACAGGTAACCGTTGCCCACGGTCAGGTGGGCGGATAAGACCGGCACCAGCACCGCCAGCGCCAGCAGCGGTTCGGCTTTGGGGTACAGCGCGGCCAGCCGCGCGGCCACCGCCGCCCCGGCCAAAATCAGCGGGCCGTAGATCATGACATAATAGCGGTCGGCCTCAAACGGCGCGGCCTTGTTGATGGCCAGGATATACAGCGCCCCGGCCAGCGCCAGCATGGCGGCAAACACCGCGTCCCCGCGCAGGCGGCAGCCCTTTTTGTACAGGATGCCGGCGGCCAGCAGCAGCAAAAACGCCCACAGCGCCGCCCCGCCGAACTGCCCGCCCAGCAGCGCCAGCACGCGGCCGACGCTGGCGGCCCAATCGCCCAGGGCCGAAAGGCTGAAAAAGCTGCCCAGCGCCTGCTGGCCGCGCGCGCCGCCAAAGATATGCGTTTTCATGGTGGGGAAGGCCAGGTACGCCGCCGCCAGGCCGCCGAACTCGGCCGCCGCATAGGCAAGCGCCGTACGCCAGCGCTTTTGCGCCAGCAGCCACAGCCCGAACAGCCCGCAAAAGAAAAAGCAGAACACCAAAAAGAAATACTGCGTCAGCGCGCCGGCCATCGTGGCCGCCGCCAGCGCCAGCCACACCCAGCGCGGCCGCCCGCCGCTTTGCACCGTGCGAAACAGCGAGAGATGCGCCGCCGCCAGCAGCAGCGTTTCCAGCATCAGCAGCGCGTACATCCGCGTCAGCAGCGCCATGCCCTGCGTGCCGACGTTGAGCAGAAACACCGCCGCCGCCAGCCACGAGACCCAGAACCGGCCGGTCAGCCGCCGCGCCGCCGCATACAGCACCGCCGCGCCCGCCAGCAGGCAGAAAAAGTTGGGCACAAGCCCCACCCACGGCAGGCCCAGGCCGGGCAGCAGGCTTTCGGCCGTGTACACCAGGCAGTAGTACAGCGGCGGGTGGACGTCGATCTTTTGGTTGTTCCAGGGGATGCTATAGTCAAACGGCTGCGCGGGGTGCAGCGCGCTTGCAAACAGCGCGCCGTCGTGCCAGGCGTCCAGGTAGCCGTCCTGCAGGGCGTAAAAGCCGCCGGGGTAGTTCGCCAGCTCGTAGGTATACAGTTCGTCCACATGGTAGCCGGTCTTGCGCGCGGCGTACAGCAGCATCAGCAGCAGGCCGGCGGCCAGCAGCAGCCCCAGCAGCGCCAGGCGCGCGCGTTTGCGTTGCGCCATGGGTGCACCCCCTTTGTGGTCGTTACAAAGCAAAAGCCCGCGCGGCGCGCGGGCCAGGAAAGTTTGGAAAAAATTAAAAATGAAAAATGAAAAATGAAAAATGATGGTGTCGCGCGTTGCGCGACGGTTTTGAAAAAACCGGGCAAACGGCGCGGTGCTGGCGGGACGGATGGTGTATGCCTTATATGGTAGGGCGGGGGTTCAATCTCCGGCCTAAGAGCCGCCGCTGCGCGGCGGTTGGCCATCTCCGCGCTAAGAGCCGGGCCTTGCGGCCCGGTTGCGCTCCGAAACGGCGCTGCGGAGCCAGTACGAAACGCGCCTGCGGGCGCAGACCC
>DXEI01000109.1 GCA_019115045.1 Candidatus Gemmiger excrementipullorum
ATCCTGGACCAGGTGCGCGCGCTGCACCCCGGCGGGCTGACGACGCTGTCCATCGGCGTCGGCCACGGCGGCAAGACATTGCAGGAATGCTACCAGATGGCGCAGGAGAGCATCGACATCGCGCTGGGCCGCGGCGGCGACCAGGCGGCGGTCAAGACGCTGGACGGGTTCGAGTTTTACGGCGGCATCTCGCACGGCGTCGAAAAGCGCAGCCATGTGCGCAGCCGCATCATCGCCCACGCGCTGCGCGATCTTATCAAAAAGAGCGACAGCGTCATCATCATGGGCCACCGCATGAGCGACCTCGACGCCGTGGGGGCGGCGGTCGGCGCGCTGCGCATGTGCAAGATGTGCGGCGTCCCGGCAGTCATTGCCATCAACAGCGACGCGACGCTGGCGGGGCCGCTGCTGCAGGAATTTTTGGACGCCGGCTGCGGGCGCGATTTTATCCCGCCCGACCAAACGCTGGAAGTCATCACCCCCAACACGCTGCTGATCGTGGTGGACACCTACCAGGTGCGCCTGCTGGAAAGCCAGAAGATCTACGAAAAATGCAAGCGCGTCGTCGTCATCGACCACCACCGCATGGCGGTGGGGCACATCGACCGCCCGCTGCTGCTCTACCATGAGCCGTATGCCTCCAGCGCCAGCGAACTGGTGTGCGAGCTGCTGCAGTTTATGCCCAAAGAGGGCAACATCACCCCGCTGGAAGCCCAGGCCCTGCTGGCCGGCATCATGCTGGACACCCGCAGTTTTGCGCTGCACGTCGGCGTGCGCACGTTTGAAGCCGCCGCCTGGCTGCGCAGCCGCGGGGCGCAGACGGCCCAGACCAAGCAGCTGTTCAATACATCCAAAGAGGAATATGAGGCCCGCGCCCACATCGTGGAGGGGGCTTACATATACAAAGGCTGCGCGATCGCGCTGTCGGAGGAGACCGAAGCCGGCATGAACGTTGTGCTGCCGATGGCGGCCAACGACCTGCTGACGATCAACGGCGTCGATGCCAGCTTTGTGGCGGTCGCCAAAAACGGCGGCGTCAACATTTCGGCCCGCAGCATGGGTGCGCTCAACGTCCAGGTCATCCTGGAACCGCTGGGCGGCGGCGGCCATCTGATGATGGCGGGCGCACAGCTGCGCGACTGTACGCTGCAGCAGGCAGAGCAGCGCATCCGCGAACAGATCGACCTGTACCGTGCCTCGCAGGCGCCTGACCCGGCGGCGCACGGTGCATAAAACGGGAGGGAACCCTTATGAAGATCATTCTCAAACAAGACGTAAAGACCATCGGCAAAAAGGACGAGATCCACGAAGTATCCGACGGGTACGCCCGCAATTTCCTGTTCCCGCGCGGGCTGGCGGCCCCGGCCGACGCGGCGGCAATGAACCAGGCGCGCACCAAGCGCGAAGCCAAAGAACACCATGAGGCCGAAGCCCGCGCGGCGGCCGAAGCGCTGGCCGCCAAGATCCAGGGCCAGACCGTGACCGCCAAGATCAAGGGCGGCGCGTCCGGCAAGCTGTACGGCAAAGTCACCGGCAAGGAAGTCGCCGAGCTGCTGACCCGCCTGGTCGGCACCGAAGTCGACAAGAAAAAGGTGGAACTGCCGTCCGCCATCAAAGAGTTTGGCACCTACGACGCGGCGGTGCGCCTGTACGCGGGCGTGTCGGCTTCGTTCAAAGTCAAGGTGGAAGAACTGTAAGGCGATGACTTTACACAGCGATTTTGACAGGGAGGAGGATGCCCGCCATGCCCCGCAATGAGGAAGTGAGCCTTTCCAGCCTGGGCATCCAGATGCCCTACAACATGCAGGCCGAGCAAAGCATCCTGGGCGCTGCGCTGATGGATGAGACGATCCTCAACCAGCTCATCACCGAGATGCAGCCCGAGATGTTCTACTCGGACCAGAACCGCGCCGTCTATGAGACGATGCGCGCGCTGTATACCGACAGCGAAGCCGTCGACATCATCACGCTCGTCAACGCACTGGCAACGGGCGGTACCTTTGCCAGCGCCGACGATGCCAAGGTCTACATCACCCATATTGCCGAGACGGTGCCGGCGATCTCCAACGTCGATTCCTATTTCAAGATCGTCAAAGAGAAGTACCAGGCCCGGCGTTTGATCGAGGCCGCGCGCAGCATTTTGAGCGAGACAGCCAGCGGCGAGGATTCGGATCTGCTGCTGGAATCGGCCGAGCAAAAGATCTATGACATCCGCAGCGGGCAGGGGAAAAACGGCGTCAAGACCATCCGGGAATCCATCCTGGAAGTCATCGATACGATGCAGAAACTCAGCGGCGCCGACCGCGATAAATTCGCCGGCATCCCCACGGGGTTCAACTACCTCGACACCGTGCTCACGGGCCTGGGCCGCTCCGACCTGATCATCTTGGCGGCGCGCCCCGGCATGGGCAAGACGAGCTTTGCGCTGAACATCGCCACCAATGTGGCGCGCCAGCAGAAGGTGCCCACCATCATCTTCAGCCTCGAAATGACCTGCGAGCAGCTGACTGACCGAATCCTTTCCAGCACGGCCAACATCGACAGCCAGGCGTTCCGCACCGGCCGGCTCAACAACTCCGACTGGAACGATTTCGCCCAGGCGACGTCGCTTTTGTATAACGCACCCATCTACATGGACGATACCTCCGGCATCTCGGTGCCCGAGATCAAGGCCAAGATCCGCACCATCAACCAGGACCCCAAAAAGGAAAAGATCGGCCTTGTCATCATCGACTACCTGCAGCTGATGCAGAGCGCCCGCCGCACCGAGAACCGCGTACAGGAGATCAGCGACATCACGCGGAACCTCAAGATCATGGCCAAGGAGCTCAACGTCCCGGTCATCGCGCTGTCGCAGCTCTCCCGTGCGGCCGAAAAAACCTCCGGCCGGTCCGACCACCGGCCGCAGCTTTCCGACCTGCGCGATTCCGGTTCCATCGAACAGGACGCCGACGTGGTGCTGTTTTTGTACCGTGCGGCGTACTATAACTCGCAAAATGGCGAGGAAAACCAGGCCAACGAGAACGAGGCCGAGTGCATCGTGGCCAAAAACCGCCACGGCGAGACCAGCGTCGTCCGCCTGGGTTGGGACGGCGCGCATACGCGCTTCAGCAATTTGGATGTGAGCCATGACTTCTGATGCGGAAAACTTGATCCAGGAGACCGAGCAGACCTTGCTGGCCTATTGCCGCCAGCAGGGCTTGTTCCGTTCGGGTGACCGGGTGATCGCAGCCTGTTCCGGCGGGGCGGATTCTATGGCGCTGCTGCTGTTTTTGCTGCGCCGCCGCCGCGAGCTGGAGATCGAAGTGCTGGCCACCCACGTCAACCATGGCATCCGCGGCGCGCAGGCCCAGGCGGATGCGGATTTCGTCAAAGAATTCTGCCGCCAAAACGGCGTGGAACTGTTTGTGTACGACGCCGTGCGCGAAGGCGTTGAGATCCCGCCCCAGCCCAGCGAGGAATGGGCCCGCGGGCTGCGCTACGGCTGGTTCGACCACCTGGCCGCCCAGGAGGAAGCGCTGATCGCCACCGCGCATACGATGTCCGACCAGGCCGAGACGGTGCTGTTCCGCATGGCGCGCGGCACCGGCCTGCACGGGCTGGGGGGCATCCCGCCGCGGCGCGGGTACTATGTGCGCCCCTGCTTGTGCCTGGCGCGCGCCGAGACCGAGGCATACTGTGCGGCGCTTGGGCAACACTATGTGCAGGACGAGACCAACGCGCAGGACCTTTACGCCCGCAACCGCATCCGCCATGCGGCGGTCCCGGCGCTGCAGTACGCCAACCCGGCGGCAGAAAAAGCCATCGCCCGGCTGTGCCGCCAAATGCGCGAGCTGGACCAGTGGCTGACGGGCGAGGCCGCCGCGCTGCTGCAGGCGGCGGCGGTGGCGGGCGGGTACGACACCGAAACGCTGCGCCGTGCCGAAGGCCCGGTGCTGGACGCCGCGCTGCATGCGCTGGTCAGCCCGGTGCGCGACGCCGAAGAAAAGTACGTCAGCCTGTTGCGCTTTTTGCTGCAGCGAGGCGAAGGCGCTTTGCAGCTTACGCCGGAGGTGACCTACAAAGTCAAGGACGGCGTGCTGCTGCGCCAGACGCCGCAGGGCGTGCAGCCCCCGCCGGCGCCGCCGCAGCCCTTTGCCGAGGGGCGTTTTTGGCTTTCGGGTGGTTATATTGTCGAATTTCAGCGCGTAAAGTATGAAGATTTTCTAAAAAATCAACCAATTTTCAAAAAAGACTTAAACTGTTGCGCCGATTGTGCTAAAATACAAGGGAATCTATTCTTACGCACGCGTCAGCCGGGGGATTACTTCCGCCCGGCCGGTCGCCATGTGCGCAAGACGTTAAAAAAGTACCTCAACGAGTTGGCGGTCCCGCCGGAGCAGCGCGCCCTGCTGCCGCTGCTGGCCAACGGCAGCGAAGTGCTTTGGCTGTGGGGCAGCGGCTTTGCCGAAGGGCTGGCCCCCGATGCCTATACGCACGAGGTGTTGACCGTCCATACCGAAAAAGCAGAGGAGACATAACACATGCAAAGCATGGATCGGGATATCGATCATATTTTGGTAACGCAGGCGCAGCTGCAGCAAAAGGTGGCGGAGCTTGGCGCGCAGATCAGCCGCGACTATGCCGGCCGCCAGCTGCTGCTGGTCTCCATCCTCAAAGGTTCGGTCGTGTTTATGGCGGACCTGATGCGCGCCGTGACGATCCCCTGCGGCATCGACTTTATGGTGGTGTCCAGCTACGGCGGCGCCAATACCGAGTCGACGGGTCTTGTCAAGATCGTCAAAGATCTCGACGCCGACCTGACGGGCAAGGACGTTTTGATCGTGGAGGATATCCTCGATACCGGCATCACGCTTTCGCACCTGATGCCGGTGCTCAAGCTGCGCAACCCCAACAGCGTGCGCCTGTGCACTATCCTCAGCAAACCCAGCCGCCGCAAGGCGCAGATCGAGCCGGATTATCTCGGCTTTGAGGTCCCGGATGAATTCGTCGTCGGCTACGGCCTGGACTACGACGAAAAATACCGCAACCTGCCTTACGTCGGCGTGTTGAAACCCGAAATTTACAACGCATAACGGCCGGTTCGGGCGGCCGAGTTCACCCGGGGCCACCCCGGGATAGGAGTTGATTTCTTGCAGCAAAAACCTCGCTTTAACGGCATCCTGGCAGTCGCCGCACTGATGGTGCTGGTGTTGTTCTTCGTCAGTATGTCGCCGCTGCTGTCGGTCTCTGCGGCAAAACACCTGAATTATTCTGAGATCTACTATTATTTCCAAAGCAATCAGGTGACTTCGTTCCGGCTGGACCGCAACAACCTGCGGTTGGAATTGTGGCTCAAAGAGGGCGAACGCCCGCTGCCGGAGGCCACGACCGAGCTGGACTCGGAAGAAGCCAGCGGCCTGCTGAGCGCGCTTGGCCCCGGGGAGGAGGACGCGCTTCCGGCCAATGGCGGCACGGTCTATGTCTCCTACAAGGTGCCCTATGGCATTGATTTCGAGACCGGCCGCATCTCGGCCTTTATCGACGCATACAACGAGGAAAACCCTGATGCGCCGATGATCTTTGACTACGTGGCCCCCAAGGCGAGCATCCCCTGGCAGGAGATCCTCATCTACGCCGCGATGCTGGGCAGCCTGGGTCTGCTGTTTGTTATGATGTACCGCGGCAGCGGCGCCGGCGGCGGTATTATGAACGTCGGCCGCGCCAAGGTCAAAGACCAGCAGGAGAACCAGCGCAAAGCGACGTTTGCCGACGTCGCGGGCGCTGATGAAGAAAAGGCCGAGCTGCAGGAAGTCGTAGAGTTCCTCAAAGCGCCCGGCAAGTTCAATTCCCTGGGCGCGCGCATCCCGCACGGCGTGCTGCTGGTAGGCCCCCCGGGCACCGGCAAAACGCTGCTGGCCCGCGCCTGCGCGGGGGAGGCCGGCGTACCGTTCTACGCGATCTCCGGCTCCGACTTTGTCGAGATGTACGTCGGCGTCGGCGCTTCGCGCGTGCGCGATCTGTTTGAAAAAGCCAAAAAGACGATGCCTTCCATCGTGTTTATCGACGAGATCGACGCGGTCGGCCGCCAGCGCGGCGCCGGCCTGGGCGGCGGCCACGACGAACGCGAGCAGACGCTCAACCAGCTGCTGGTCGAGATGGACGGCTTTGACGCCAACGACGGCGTCATCGTGATGGCGGCCACCAACCGTGCCGACATCCTGGACAAAGCGCTGCTGCGCCCGGGCCGTTTCGACCGCCAGGTCTACGTCGGCCTGCCCGATGTCAAGGGCCGCGAGGAGATCCTGAAAGTCCACACCAAAAATAAACCGCTGGGCCCCGACGTCAGCCTGAAAACCATCGCCCGCTCGACGGCCGGGTTCTCGGGCGCCGACCTCGAAAACCTTGTCAACGAGGCGGCGCTGCTGGCCGCCCGCAGCGGCAAGAAGGCCATCACGGAGGCAGAGATCGAGGAAGCCTCGGTCAAAGTCATGATGGGCCCCGAGAAAAAGAGCCACGTTGTCACCGACGAGGAGCGCCGCCTGGTGGCCTACCACGAGACCGGCCACGCGATCACCGGCTATTTTGCCAAGCACCATGACCCGGTGCACCAGATCAGCATCATCTCGCGCGGCGGCGCGGGCGGGTATACGATGTACCTGCCGGAAAAAGACCCCAGCTATGTCACCCGCACCGCGATGTTCGACAACATCGTTTCGATGCTGGGCGGCCGTGTGGCCGAACAGCTGGTGCTGGACGACATTTCGACCGGCGCCTCCAACGACCTGCAGCGCGCGACCGATACGGCCCGCGCCATGGTCACCCGGTACGGCTTCTCGGAGCGTATGGGCCCGGTCGTCTATGGCACCGACCCCGAGCAGACCTTCCTGGGCCGTGATTTCGGCCAGGGCAAAGGCTATTCGGAAGCGATCGCGTCCGAGATCGACAACGAGATCCGCGACATCGTCGACGAAGCCTACGAGACGGCGCGCCGCCTGCTGACCGAGCACATGGACGAACTGCACAAGGTGGCGGGTGTCCTGATGGAGCGCGAAAAGATCAGCGGCGACGAATTTACCACATTGATGCAAGGGGGCACGCTGCCGCCTTTTGACCTTGGCACGGGGGAGACCGCAAAGCCGGAGGAACCTGCGCCTGCCCAGCCCCCTGCAGAGGAAGAACGACCGCAACCCCAGGAGGAGACCGCGCCGGACGCTGAACGACCGGACGCCCAAGAGTAACAAAGTAGGTGTTGATCATGGATCAGAATTTTTCGCTGATGGCGCAGTCCCGCGCCAACTACTACACAGCGGGCAGCCCGGTCCAGTTTGTGCGGGTGGAACTGCTGAAAGGCGATGTGACCGGCGAGGTGGCCGTCTGCCTGACGTTTAAAAATGTCGGCACCGAGCCGCTGACGGGCCTTGTCGTGCACTTCAAATGCAAGGACGCCGCCGGCCAGGTACTGTGCGAGGATGATTTCTACTACGAGCAGCTCGACGCGCAGCCGGGCGACCTGTTTGGCAGCGACGACGCCGTTTTTGTCAGCGATACGCCGGTGTCCAGCGTCGAGGTGGAGCAGGACCGCGCCTTCCTCAACGGCCGCGGCATCGACCTGCGCAGTTATAAGCGCGTGCGCCTGCCGTCGCCCCGCGTGCTGCCGGCTTCCATTGCCAAAACGCTGCAGCAGCGCACCGGCAACACGCTGCTGACCTGTGTGCCGCAGGACACCGAGTACGGCTGGTTCTGCGCCTGCGGCGCGTTCCACCCCAACGAGGAGAACTGCACCTATTGCTCGGAGTGCGGCGGCGACCGTGCCGGCATCAAGGGCGCGCTGACCCAGATCCTGGAGGAGGCACGCCGCACGGCGGAACGCCAGCAGCAGGAGATCAACGCTGTGGCCGGCAACGTGGCGCCGCAGCGCCCGGCGAGCCCGGCTGCTACGGCGGCGGCTGCCCAGGCGGCCATCGACCGGCAGACGGAAATGCCGGACGAGGACGCCACCGCTACCTACGACCCCCATGCCTACGCCCCGCAAGAGGAAGATGAAGAGGCCGAGCGCGTGCGCCGTTATGCCCCCAAGGGCCGTCTGTTCGACGACGATGAGGACGACGACGAAGGCACGCAGATGTTCGACGCCGACGAGGACGAGTACGACGAGGACGAGTACGACGACCGCCGCAGCAGAAAGCGTCGCGGCCGCTACGCGGACGAGGACGAGGCCAGCGAGGACGACATCATGGCGGAGCGCATCATCCACTGGGCGCCGCCGGTCACGGCCGTCATCTGTGCGCTGATCATCGCGGTGTCGCTGGTGTATCACTTCGTCATTGCATAAAACCACTTTGCGGCATGCCGCAAAACAAAGACCGCTGCCTTTGTGGCAGCGGTCTTTTGCGTTGTTATGGCTGTGCGGTCAGGCGGTCAAACTGCGCGACGATCTCGGGTCTGTCGAGCTTGATGACGCGGCCGGAAAGGTAGTGCAGGCTGTTTTCCGGCGGGATGTGCCCGAACGTGAGCCGCTGGGCGCACAAGGCCTGCGTTTTCAGGCCGGTGCGTTCGTTCATTTTGCGGTTCCCGTATTTGCTGTCGCCCAGCACCGGGTGGCCCAGGTAGGCCAGGTGCGCGCGGATCTGGTGGGTGCGCCCGGTGACCAGGCCGATGCGGCATAAGGCGAACGGCCCGGCCTGGCGGATCACGGTGACGTCGGTGATGATCTGCTTGTATCCGTCGCCGGCGCGCGCATGGATGCGGACCTTGTTGGTCTTTTCGTTGTGCTGCAGCCAGGCGATGTGCCGCCCGGCCGGCGGCGCGCCGACGGTGATGGTCAGGTATTCTTTTTTCATCAGGTCGTCGCGGATGATGCCGTTCAGGTCCCGCAGCGCGGCGTAGGTCTTGGCGGCCAGCACCAGGCCTTCGGTGCCGCGGTCCAGCCGGTTGCACAGCGCCGGGGCAAAGCGCTGTTCGGCATGGGGGTCGTATTCGCCCTTGGCCTGCAAATAGGCGGCAAAGGCGTCCACCAGGTTGGCGTCGCCGGTGCGGTCGCTGTGGCACAAAAGATGCGCCGGCTTGTACAGCACGGCAAAGTTTTCATCCTCATAAATTACGGTCACGGGCGGCTGGCGGCGCGGCGGTTTGGGGCGCGGCAGGCCGGCCCCCGCAGGGAAAAACTCGTCGTTGATATACAGTTCGATCACATCGCCTTCGGCCAGGCGGGTATCCGGTTCGGCGCGCTTGCCGTTGACCTTGATGCGCTTGTTGCGGAACGCCTTGTACATCAGGCTGCGCGGCATCTGGTGCGTGACGCCCTCCACAAAACGGCTCAGGCGCACGCCGTCTTCGTTGGGGCCGGCGGTAAAACTTTTCATGCAGTCCTCACTTGTGGGTGTGCGATTATCCTCTTTGCAAATTGGCATTTCCAGTATATAATAAAACAAACCGCACGTAAAGCAAAACATAAAAGGATGTGAGACCATGGCCCCGAAAACCGAACGGCCGCTGCACGAAAAACACCGCGCCCGTATGCAGGCCAGGGTGGAGCGGGACGGCCTGGAAAGCCTGGCGGAACATGAAGCGCTGGAATACCTTTTGTTTTTGGCGATCCCGCGGCAGGACACCAACGAGCTGGCGCACCGTTTGATCCAGCATTTTGGGGATTTTTGCAAAGTGCTGGAAGCAGAGGAAACCGAACTGCGGGAGGTGGACGGCGTCGGCCCCAAAAGCGCGCGGCTCATCCATACCGTCATGGCGTTCAGCCGGTATTACAACCTCAAAAAGCGCAAACCGCGCGCCGCGCTGGACCAGACCGAGCGCGCGGTCGAATATGTGCGGCCGCTGTTTTTGGGCCTGCGCAATGAGGTGTTGTATCTGATCCTGCTGGACGACAAATGCCGCCCGCTGCGCGATATGCGCATTGCGGAGGGCGTGCCCAACCGTGTGCAGGTCGACACCCACAAGCTGCTGCGGGATGTGGCGCGCACCGATGCGACCTGCGGCATCCTGGCGCACAACCACCCCACGGGCCTGGCCGTCCCCAGCGAGGCGGATATGATCGCGACCATGGGCATCATGCAGGCGCTGGGCCCGCTGGGCGTTTCGATCATCGACCATATCATCGTCGCGGGCGAGGACGCCTGCTCCATGCGGGACCGCGGCTGCCTGCCGATGTACCGCGCCGGGCGGGATACCCTAAACGCGGCCAGCCGTTATTAAGGCCAAGACAGTGTACCACAGCCCAAACGCACTCTGCAGCTTGTGCAGAGTGTGTTTTTTGCGGGCACCCCGGGCAAAATGCAGGGGAGGCCTTTACTTATGCCGGGGGCTGTGCTATAATCAAATAACAACAAAACGTTGTTAAAACGCAGGCGGCCTGCCTAGGCAAAGGCCCGGCAGCAACTGCGAGGCATCGCAAAAACGGGAGGGAGTATGTATGGAACAGGTTTTCCACCTGAAAGCGCCGTTTCAGCCTACCGGCGACCAGCCGCAGGCCATTGAAGCGCTGGTGCAAGGCATCGAAGCAGGGGATGAGGCGCAGACGCTGCTGGGCGTGACCGGTTCCGGCAAGACCTTCACGATGGCCAACATCATCGCGCGCTGCAACCGCCCCACGCTGATTTTGGAGCCCAACAAGACGCTGGCCAGCCAGATCTGCACCGAGATGCGCAGTTTTTTCCCGGACGACGCGGTGGAATACTTTGTCAGCTACTACGACTACTACCAGCCCGAGGCGTATATCCCTTCCACCGATACCTATATTGAAAAGGACAGCGCCATCAACGATGAGATCGACCGCCTGCGCCATTCGGCCACGGCGGCCCTCAGCGAGCAGCGCAACGTCATCATCGTGGCCAGCGTATCCTGCATCTACTCGCTGGGCGACCCCATCGACTACCGCAGCATGGTCATCAGCCTGCGCCCCGGCATGCAGCTGGAACGCGACGAGCTGTGCAGCCGCCTGGTCAAGCTGCAGTATGAGCGCAACGATATGAACTTTATCCGCAACAAGTTCCGCGTCAAGGGCGACATCGTCGACATCCACCTGGCGTACAACGACGAGTATGCCATCCGGGTAGAGTTTTTCGGCGACGAGGTCGACCGCATCATCGAGTTCGACCCCCTGACCGGCGAGCACAAGAACGTTGTGCGCCATGTGGCGATCTTCCCGGCCAGCCACTACATCGTCGGGCCGGAAAAGATGAAAGCCGGCCTTGCCAAGATCGCCGAGGAAATGGAACAGCAGGTCAAAGCCTTCACCGAGGAGGGCAAACTGCTCGAGGCGCAGCGCATCCAGCAGCGCACCAACTATGATATGGAGATGCTGCAGGAAGTCGGCACCTGCAAAGGCATCGAGAACTACAGCGCTGTGCTGTCCGGCCGCGCGCCGGGTTCCACCCCGACGACGCTGCTGGATTATTTCCCCGACGATTTCCTGCTGATGGTGGACGAAAGCCACGTCATGCTGCCGCAGGTGCGCGGCATGTACGGCGGCGACTACAGCCGCAAAAAGACGCTGGTGGAGTATGGCTTCCGCCTGCCGTCGGCGTTCGACAACCGCCCGCTGCGGTTTGAGGAGTTTGAGCACAAGATCCACCAAAAGATCTTTGTCTCGGCCACGCCGGGCGCGTATGAGCGCGAACACTCCACCCGTGTGGCCGAGCAGGTCATCCGCCCCACCGGCCTGCTGGACCCGCTGGTCGTCGTGCGCCCGGTCGAAGGCCAGATCGAGGACCTGCTGGGCGAGATCCGCACCCGCATCGAGCGCGGCGAGCGCGCGCTCGTCACGACGCTGACGGTCAAAATGGCCGAGGACCTGACCGATTACCTCGAGGAACACGGCGTCAAGACCAAGTATATGCACCATGAAGTCGATACGTTTGAGCGCATGGAGATCATCAAAGACCTGCGCGTCGGCGCCATCGACGTCATCGTCGGCATCAACCTGCTGCGCGAAGGCCTCGACCTGCCGGAGGTATCGCTCATTGCCATCCTCGACGCCGACAAAGAGGGGTTCCTGCGCAGCGAGACCAGCCTGATCCAGACCATCGGCCGCGCCGCGCGCAACGCCAACGGCATGGTGCTGATGTACGCCGACGAAGTCACCCCCAGCATGGAGCGCGCGATTTTGGAGACCGAGCGCCGCCGCGCCATCCAGGACGCCTACAACAAAGAACACGGCATCACCCCCAAGACCATCGTCAAGGCCATCAGCGACGGGCTGGAGATCAGCATGAGCGAGGAAAACAAGCGCATGCGCCAGCACCGCATGAGCCGTGCCGAACGCCAGCAGACCATCGAGCGGCTGACCAAAGAGATGAAGGAGGCCGCCCGCCTGCTGCAGTTTGAGCTGGCCGCCCAGCTGCGCGACGAGATCGCCCGCCTGCAGCGCGGCGAGGACCCCACGGCCGCCGACGCCAGCACCCGCAAAGCCGCCGCCAAGACCCGCAAGGGCAGAAGGAGCCACAAAAGTTGAGTACCGAATCCCAAACCGGCAAACGCCGTTCCAAGATCGCCATCGACCCCAACAACCGCATCGTCATCAAGGGCGCGCGCGAGCATAACCTGAAAAATGTCGATTTGACACTGCCGCGCAACAAGCTCATCGTCATGACGGGGCTTTCGGGGTCCGGCAAATCCAGCCTGGCGTTCGACACCATCTTTGCCGACGGCCAGCGCCGCTATATGGAAAGCCTTTCCAGCTATGCGCGCCAGTTCCTGGGCCAGATGGAAAAGCCCGACGTCGACGAGATCACCGGCCTTTCGCCGGCCATCTCCATCGACCAGAAAACGACGAGCCACAACCCCCGTTCCACCGTGGGCACCGTGACCGAGATCTACGACTACCTGCGCCTGATGTACGCGCGCATCGGTGTGCCGCACTGCCCCGTCTGCGGGCGCGAGATCACCCAGCAGTCCATCGACGAGATGGTGGACGAGGTCATGAAACTGCCCGAGCGCACGCGCTTCCAGGTGCTGGCGCCGGTCGTGCGCGGCCGCAAAGGCACCCAGGCCAAGGAACTCGACGCGGCCCGCCGCGCCGGCTTTGCCCGCGTACGGGTGGACGGTAACCTCTACGACCTCAGCGAGGAGATCACCCTCGAAAAGAACATCAAGCACACCGTCGAGATCGTCGTCGACCGCCTGGTCATCAGCGATACCGTGCGCGGCCGCCTGGCCGATTCCATCGAGACGGCGCTGGCCCAGACCGGCGGCCTGGTGGAGATCGACGTCATCGGCGGCGAGCCGATGCTGTTCAGCCAAAGCTACGCCTGCCCCGAACACGGCGTCTCGGTCGAGGAACTGACCCCGCGCATGTTCAGCTTCAACAACCCCTTTGGCGCCTGCGAAAAATGCACCGGCCTGGGCACGTTCATGAAGGTGGACCCGGCGCGCGTCATCCCCGACAAGCGCAAATCCATCCGCGAAAGCGCCATCAAGGCCAGCGGCTGGTATTATGCCGAGGGCTCTATCTCCGAGATGACCTACCTGGCCCTGGGCAAGCGCTACGGCTTCACGCTGGACACCCCCATCAGGGAGTTCAGCAAAGAGGCGCTGCACGCGCTGCTGTACGGCACCGGCGGTGAGCGCATCGAGATGCAGCGCGAAAGCATGTTCGGTTCCGGCACCTACTACAACCAGTTCGAGGGCATCATCCCCAACCTGGAGCGCCGCTTCCGCGAGACGAGCAGTGAGTGGGTCAAGGAGGAGATCGCCCTCGTCATGTCCAGCGAGGAATGCCCCGCCTGCCATGGCCGACGCCTGAAACCGACGAGCCTGGCTGTGACGGTGGGCGGCATCAACATTGCGGATTTCTGCGACAAAAGCGTCAGCGAGGAGCTGGAATTTGTCCGCACCGCCAAAGTCAGCGAGCGCGATGAACGCATCGCCGCGCCGATTTTTAAGGAGGTCCGCGAGCGCCTTGGCTTTTTGCAGAGCGTCGGCCTCGGTTACCTGACGCTCTCGCGCGGGGCGGCGTCGCTTTCGGGCGGCGAGAGCCAGCGCATCCGCCTGGCCACCCAGATCGGCAGCGCGCTGACCGGTGTGCTCTATGTGCTGGACGAGCCGAGCATCGGTCTGCACCAGCGCGACAACGACAAGCTCATCGCCACCATGAAACGCCTGCGCGACCTGGGCAACACGCTGATCGTTGTCGAACACGACGAGGACACGATGCGCCAGGCCGACTATATCGTCGACGTCGGCCCCGGCGCCGGCGTGCACGGCGGCGAGATCGTGGCGGCCGGCAGCGTGGCCGACATCTGCAAGGTCAAGCGCAGCGTGACCGGCGCCTACCTGGCCGGGCGCAAATTTGTCGAAGTGCCCGCCGTGCGCCGCGCCGGCAACGGCAAGTGCCTGCGCATGGTCAAAGCGCACGAAAACAATTTGCAAAACATCACGGTGGACTTCCCGCTGGGCAAGATGATCTGCGTCACCGGCGTTTCCGGCTCCGGCAAATCGACGCTGGTCAACGAGATCTTGTACAAGACGCTGGCCGCCGCGCTCAACGGCGCGCGCAGCCGCCCCGGCCAGTGCGAGGAAGTGCAGGGCATGGAGTGGGTCGACAAAGTCATCGGCATCGACCAAAGCCCCATCGGGCGCACGCCGCGCTCCAACCCGGCCACCTACACCGGGGTGTTTGGCGATATCCGCGCGCTGTTTGCCTCCACGCAGGACGCCAAGATGCGCGGCTACGGCCCCGGGCGTTTCAGCTTCAACGTCAAGGGCGGCCGCTGCGAAGCCTGCGAGGGCGGCGGCATCTTGCAGATCGAGATGCACTTTTTGCCCGACATCTACGTGCCCTGCGACGTCTGCAAGGGCAAGCGCTACAACCGCGAGACGCTGGAGGTCAAGTACAAGGACAAAAACATCTCCGACGTGCTGGATATGACGGTCGAGGAAGCCTGCGGCTTCTTTGCCAACATCCCCAAGATCGCGCGGAAATTGCAGACGCTGCAGGAAGTCGGCCTCGGCTACATCCAGCTGGGGCAGGCGGCCACGACGCTCTCGGGCGGCGAGGCCCAGCGCGTCAAGCTCGCCAACGAGCTGGCACGCCGCGGTACCGGCCAGACGGTGTATATCCTGGACGAACCCACCACCGGCCTGCATGTGGCCGACGTCCATCGCCTGGTCAAAGTGCTGGACAAACTCGTCGAGGCGGGCAACACCGTCATCGTCATCGAGCATAACCTCGATGTCATCAAGCGGGCGGACTATATCATCGACCTCGGCCCCGAGGGCGGCAGCGGCGGCGGGCTGGTAGTGGCCACCGGCACGCCGGAAGAAGTCGCCCAAAACCCCGCGTCCTTCACCGGGCAGTACCTCAAACCGGCGCTGGAACGCGCGCGGCAGCTGCAAGCCCAACAACCATAAACCCACAAAGCGCGCCTGTGCACCGGGCGCGCTTTGGTTTTGGCGGCCGACCACAGCATAGCGTGGCCGGACAAAAAACAGAAACTACCGCTTGTACTTTTGGCGGCGATTTGCTATACTATTACAGTATATTGGCATTTGTGCCCATTGAAGGAGAATACCCCCTTGCAGAAACTAAGTTATACCCATGACGAGGCCGCCGCCCGGGCGCTGGCCGCCTACTACGAGACGCCGCCGCTGGCCTACGTGCGCAGCTACGGCTGCCAGCAAAACGTCAACGACGGCGAAAAGATCCGCGGCGTCTTGCAGGACGTCGGCTTCGGCGTCTGCGATACGCTGGAGGACGCCGACCTCATCCTGTTCAACACCTGCGCGGTGCGCGAACATGCCGAGCAGCGCGTCTTCGGCAACATCGGCGCGCTGAAAAAACTCAAAGAACAGAACCCGCGCCTGATCATCGGCGTCTGCGGCTGCATGGCGCAGCAGCCCCACATCGTGGAAAAGCTGCGCCAAAGCTACCCGTACGTCGACCTCGTGTTCGGCGTCGACGGCATCGACCGTCTGCCGGCGCTGCTGGCTGAGCGCATTCGCCGCGGCAAGCGCTATCTGGAAGCGCCCGCCCAGCGCGACGCCGTCGTCGAGGACCTGCCCATCCGGCGGGATTCCGGTTTCCGCGCCTGGCTGCCCATCATGTACGGGTGCGATAACTTCTGTACCTACTGCATCGTGCCCTATGTGCGCGGGCGCGAGCGCAGCCGCGAGCCGGACGCCATTTTGGCGGAGTTCCGCGATCTGGTGGCCAAAGGCTACAAAGAAATCACGCTGCTGGGGCAGAACGTCAACAGCTACGGCAAAGGGCTTTCGAAGCCCATTGATTTTGCCGACCTGCTCAACTTGCTGTGCGCCGTGCCCGGCGACTACCAGATCCGCTTTATGACCAGCCACCCCAAGGACGCCAGCCATAAACTCATCGACACCATCGCCGCGCAGCCGCACCTGTGCAAGCACATCCACCTGCCGGTGCAGTCCGGCAGCGACCGGCTGCTGCAGCAGATGAACCGCCATTACACGGCGGCGCAATACCTGGAACTGGTGGACTACGCCCGCCAAAAGATCCCCGGCGTGACCTTCTCCAGCGACATCATCGTCGGCTTCCCCGGCGAGACCGAGGAGGATTTTGCCGCCACGCTGGACCTGGTGCGCAGCGTGGGGTATATGCAGCTGTTCACCTTTATCTATTCCAAACGCAGCGGTACCCCGGCGGCCGAACTGCCGGACCCGACCACCCACGCCGAAAAAGCCGCGCGGATGGAACGCCTGCTGCGCACGCAGGACGAAGTCGCGTTCGCTGCCATCGCCGCCATGGCCGGGCAGACCGTGCGCGTTCTGGTGGAAGCCGCCGGCCGCACGCCCGGCACCGTCAACGGCCGGCTGGACAACAACCTCGTCGTCGAGTTCCCCGCGCCCGAAACGCTCATCGGCAGCTGGGCGCAGGTACGCCTGACCGGCTCGCGCGCCGCGCTGCTGGTGGGCGAACAAATCTGATACCCTACCGATATACCGATACAAAGTAAGGAGCAACGTACAATGGATTGCATGGACCTTTTTAAAAAAGCCGCGGCTGCGATGCAGACCGACCCCCGCTACCTGGCCCTGGACGCCGCCCGCCGCGAAAACGACGCCGACGCCGAGCTGCAGAATTTGATCGGGGAGTTCAACCTCGCCCGGCTCGACCTCAACAACGAGAGCACCAAGACCGAGAGCGACGCCGCCCGCGTGGCCGAGCTGAACCAGCGCATCAACGCGCTGTATGAGCAGATCATGGCCAGCGAAGGCATGGTGCGCTACACCGCCGCCAAGGCCGAGTGCGAGGCGATGGTCAGCTATATCGACGCCATCATCAACACGGCGATGAACGGCGGCGACCCCATGACCGTGCAGCCGCCCGAGCACGGCTGCACCGGCAGCTGCGCGACCTGCGGCGGCTGCCACTGAGACCGGCCGTCCAAACTGCGAACGAACGATAACAGGAGTGTGAAACATGGCCGAGCAAACCGTATCGCCCATGATGCAGCAGTATTTTAAGATCAAGCGCCAGCATCCCAACGAGATCCTCTTCTACCGCGTGGGGGATTTCTATGAGATGTTCTACGACGACGCCCTGACGGCCTCGCGCGAGCTGGAACTGACGCTGACCGGCAAAAACTGCGGCAAAGAGGAGCGCGCCCCCATGTGCGGCGTGCCCTACCACTCCTACGAGACGTACGTCGCGCGGCTCATCGCCAAGGGGTACAAGGTCGCCATCTGCGAGCAGGTCGAGGACCCGGCCCTGGCCAAGGGGCTTGTCAAGCGCGACATCATCCGCGTCGTCACGCCGGGCACCGTCATCGAGAGCAGCATGCTCGCTGACGACAAAAACAACTACCTGTGCAGCGTCTACTGCCGCCGTCGCCGCGGCCGCTGGCAGGCCGGCGTCTGCTTTGCCGATATCTC
>DXEI01000110.1 GCA_019115045.1 Candidatus Gemmiger excrementipullorum
ATTTTTCATTTTTAATTTTTATGGACTCTGTGCAAACACAATGCGAACGTCTGGCCGCCGCGCGCTGCCCGCTGCACATGCCCGGCCACAAACGCCGGGTGCCGCCCGCGCCCGGCCTTTCTTGCTATGCCTGGGACCTGACTGAGATCGACGGCGCCGACGATTTGCACGACGCCCACGGCATGCTGGCCGCCGCCATGGCGCGCACCGCCGCGCTGTACGGCTCGGCCCGGTGCTGGTACCTGGTGGGCGGCAGCACCGCGGGGCTGCTGGCGGGCATCCGCGCGCTGGCCCCCTTTGGCAGCGCGGTGCTGGCGGCGCGCAACTGCCACAAGGCCGTCTACCATGCGCTGGAACTCGGCCACCTGACGGCGCACTACCTTACGCCGCCGGTGCTGCCCGGGTTCGGCGTCTATGGCAGCGTGCCGCCCGCCGCCGTCGCCGCCGCGCTGGACGCCCACCCGGACGTGCGCTGCGTCATTTTGACCAGCCCGACGTATGAGGGCGTGTGCAGCGACGTGGCAGCCATCGTCAAGATCTGCCACGCGCGCGGCGTGCCGCTGCTCGTCGACGAAGCCCACGGCGCGCACTACCTGCCGCTGGCCGCGCCGTACGGCTGGCGCGGCGGCGCGGTGGCGGCCGGGGCCGACCTGGTGGTGCAAAGCGCGCACAAGACGCTGCCCAGCCTGACCCAGACCGCCTGGCTGCACCTGAATGGCGATCGGGCCGACCCCGCCGAGGTCGAGCGCCAGCTCGACGTGTTCGAGACAAGCTCCCCCAGCTACCCGCTGCTGGCCAGCCTGGACGGCTGTACGGAGTGGCTTTTGCAAGACGGCGCGGCGGCGTTCGCCGCCTGGCGCGCGCGGCTGGGCCGGTTTTACGCCGCCGCGGCGCGCTGGCACAATACGCCGGTGCTGGGCTGCGCGCCCGAAAAAGCCGCCTGCTATGGCTATGACGACGGCAAACTGCTGCTGCGCATCGGTGCGGCGGGTGCGGCGGCGCTGCGCGCCGCCGGCTTTGAGCCGGAGATGGTCTGCGGCCCCAACGTGCTGGCCATGACCAGCCCCTGCGACGCCGAAGATACGCTGGACCGCCTGGCGGACGTTCTGGCCGCCCGCGATGCCGCCGCCCCGCCGCCCCCCGCGGCCGGGGCCCTGCTGCCGCCGCCCGGCGCGGCGCAGTGTACCCTGGCCGAAGCGCTGCTGCGCCCGGCGCGCACGCTGCCGCTGGCGCAGGCCGTGGGGCATACGGCGGCCGAGTATGTCTGGGCTTACCCGCCCGGCGTGCCGCTGCTGGCCCCCGGCGAGACCGTCACGCCGGGCTTTGCCGCCGCCGTCGCGGCGCTTGCCGACGCCGGCACCGCGCTGCGCCACAGCGGCGGGTCTGCGCCGGACGCGCTGCGCGTGCTGGCGTAGCCGCGTTTCGACAGGGAACGGTTGCACGCCCCCGCCAAAAATGGTACAATAGACCCGTATACCTTATAGTAATTTTACGGAGGGTCCACCCCATGAACTGGATCGACAAGCTGCAGCGCCGCTACGGGCGTTACGGCATCCCCAACCTCGTCAACGGGCTTATGATCGGCCAGCTGGCCGCCGGGCTCATCATCCTCCTCATCAACTGGAAGTTTTCCGCCCTGATCTCGCTGGACCGCGCCAGCCTGCTGCACGGCCAGATCTGGCGGCTCGTCACCTTTTTGTTTCAGCCGATCTGGCTGGGCGGCTTCCTGGGCATCCTGAACCTTGTGTTCTATTTCTGGATCGGCAACGCCCTGACCCGTTTTTGGGGCGATTTTCGCATGACGCTGTTCATCGCCCTGGGCATGGCGGGCGCATGGGCGGGCTGCCTGCTCACCGGCGCGGCGTCGCCGTCGGCCATCTACCTCAGCATGCTGTTCGCCTACTGCTGGCTCTGGCCCGACCAGGGCGTGCTGCTGTTCGGCATCATCCCGTTTAAAATGAAATACCTCGGCTGGTTCGAGCTGTTCGTCTGGGGGTTGGAGTTCCTCACCGCCAGCATGCGCGCCCGGCTCAGCCTGGTGTTGGGGCTGGCGGGCTTCCTGGCCTTCCTCGGCCCCGAGGTGTTCCAGTGGTGCAAGGACGCCATCAGCGGCTACAAGCGCCGCCGCGACTGGAACAACCAGTGGAAATGATCTCTCAAGGAGGTTTGTTGTATGAAACTCATCACTGCCATCGTCAACAAAGAGGATTCCCGCGTGGTCTGTAACGAGCTGGTCAAGCACAAGTTCTACGTCACGCGGCTGGCCACCACCGGCGGCTTTTTGATGGCCGGCAACATGACGCTGCTGATCTGCACCGAGGATGAGCGCGTCGACGACTGCATCGGCGTCATCTCGCAGTTCTGCAAGCAGCGCACCGAGATCGTGCCCGGCACCGCCACCATGGGCTTTGGCATCGAGAGCGCCATGCCGATGGAAGTCACCGTCGGCGGGGCCACCGTCATCGTCACCAACGTCGAGCGTTTTGAAAAGCTGTGATGCTGGACCGTCTGGCCGGTAACGACGACCTCAAACAGGCGCTGGCCGCCGCGCTGCGCAGCGGCCGGCTGCCGCATGCCGTATTGCTGGTGGGCGAGGCCGGCTGCGGCGCGGGTTTTGCCGCGCGCTGCCTGGCGGCCGACTACCTCTACCCGGGCGGCGGCCCCCACGCCGAGGCCGTGCTGGCCGGGGCCGACAGCGAATGCCTGGCCCTGCGGGGCGAGGGCGCGTCCGGCCAGATCCCCGTCAAGCGCGTGCGCGAAGCGCGCGAGGCGATCCAGCATTCGGCGCTGTCCACCGATGCGGCGGGCCGCGTGCTGTTCATCTATGATGCGCAGAATTTAAACGGCGCTTCGGCCAACGCCATGCTCAAGATCATCGAGGAACCGCCCGCCGGGGTGCTGTTCCTGCTCACGGCCGCCAGCGCCGCCACCGTGCTGCCCACCATCCGCAGCCGCTGCGCGGCCTACACGCTGGCCCCGGTGCCCGGCCCGGCCTGCGCGGCCGAGCTGCGCCGCCGCGGCCTGCCGGCCCCCCTGGCCGAGGAACTGGCCTTTTTGTACGAGGGGCACATCGGCACCGCATTGCGCGCCCACACCGACGCCGCCCAGCGCACGGCGCTGGCGCAGGCCAAAGCCCTGTGCGGCTACGCCGCCCAAAACGATACCTACCGCGCGCTGGCGCTGCTGACCAAGTACGAGCGCGACCGCGACGGCTTTTTGGCGCTGCTGTGGCAGCTGGACCAGCTGTGCAGCGCCGTGCTGCGCCGCCCCGCCTACGGCCAAAGCGAATGCGGCGGCCTGACGCCCGCGGCCGCCGCCGCCGTGCTGCGCGCCGCGGCCCAAGCGCGCCGCGCCGCCAAGGCCAACGGCAATTTGCGCCTGGGCGTGACGGTGCTGGCGGCAAAACTCGCCTGACGCGTTGCGTCAAAAGGGGGCTGGCCGCCCCGCATGGCAGGAAACTGAACGATAGATTGGGAAAACACTATGAAAGTCATCTCTGTAAAATTCAAAGAAAACGGCCGCGCGTACTACTTTGACCCCGCCGGGTTCGAGGTGCGCGCCGGCGACTACGTCGTCGTGACCACCGCCCGCGGCACCGAGTGCGGCGAGGTCGTGCGCGGCGCGCACGAAGCGCCGGGCTTCTCGCGCGAGGTCAAGCCGGTGCTGCGCGTCGCCGATGCCGTCGACATCCGCCGCATGCGCCAGAACCGCGCCGACGTCCAGCAGGCCTACCAGCTGTGCGAGCAGCGCATCGCCGCCCACGGGCTGAAGATGAAGCTCGTCGACGCCGAGTATACGCTGGACCGCAGCAAGCTGGTGTTCTATTTCACGGCCGACAACCGCGTCGATTTCCGCGACCTCGTCAAGGACCTGGCCGCGCAGTTCCACACCCGCATCGAACTGCGGCAGATCGGCGTGCGCGACGAAAGCAAGATGCTCGGCGGGCTGGGGCTGTGCGGGCAGCCGTTTTGCTGCAGCCGGTTTTTGAAAAACTTCCAGCCGGTGTCCATCAAGATGGCCAAGGAACAGGGCCTGAGCCTGAACCCCGCCAAGATCAGCGGCGCGTGCGGCCGCCTGATGTGCTGCCTGGCGTATGAGCAAAAAAGCTACGAGTACCTCAACTCCATCACGCCGACGCCCGGCAGCGTCGTGCGCACGCCGGACGGCGAGGGCACCGTCGTCGAGGTCAACGTCGTGGCCGGCACGCTGAAAGTCCGCTCCAACGTCGAGAGCCTGGCCCCGCGCGTCTACAAGCGCAGCGAGTGCGTCTACCTGCGCGGCGGCAAGCGCGTGCCCAAGACCCCCGACGAAGAAAAGAAATAATGCCCGCCGCAGGCCGTAGCGCCCGCCTGCCGGATTTTTTCAAGATATGGCACTTGCGCATTTTTATACAATGTGTTACACTGGGTGTAACGCAGCAGGCAGCTAGATACCGCTGTGGAACCCGGGCCGGGGCGCAGCCGTGCAGGGCCGGCCAGGGGAGTACATTCAGCACGGAGATAAGGAGTTCACGATGGCTCATACCGTTTCCAGCGAGTGCGTTGCTTGCGGTGCATGTGTTGACACCTGCCCCGTTGGTGCGATCAGCATGGAGGACAAGGCTGTGGTCGACGCCTCTGCTTGCGTTGACTGCGGTGCCTGCGAGGGTGTCTGCCCCACCGGCGCGATCCAGGCTGAATAAGCAAAAAGCCAAACGCCGCGCGGCCTGCAAAGGCCGCGCTTTTTGTTGTGGCGCGCGGCGGGGCCGGGGCGCGGGCGCTTTTTTGCGTTCTGCGCGGCGGGGCCTTGCTACGCGTCATTTTCCACCGTCTCTGCACAGGAGGGTTTTATGAAACACACCAACCGCCGCCTGCTGCTCGTCCTGGACGCCCAGGGCGGCGGCATGGGCGCGCAGCTGATCAAACGGCTGGCCCCGGCCCTGCCGCCGGACTGCGACCTGCTGGCCGTGGGCACCAACGTGCTGGCCACCAACGCCATGCTCAAGGCCGGCGCGCCGCGCGGCGCTACCGGCGAAAACGCCGTCGTCTACAACGCCGCACGGGCCGACGTCATCGTGGGGCCCATCGGCATGGTGCTGGCCAACGGCATCCTGGGCGAGGTCTCGCCCCGCATGGCGGCGGCGGTCTCCGGCGCGGGGGCCGAGAAGATCCTCGTCCCCTCGTCGCACTGCGGCGTGCAGGTCGCCGGCACGCAGGACTGCCGGCTGGAGGATTACCTGCAAAGCGCCGCCGCGCTCGCGCTGCGGGCGCTCGAAGCATGAGCGGCACGCTGTTTGCGGCCGCCGCGCCGGTGCTGGCGGCCGCCCGTACGCTGGCCGCCGGCCCGCAGCCCGCGCTGCTGGCCATCGACGGGCGGTGCGGCAGCGGCAAGTCGGCGCTGGGGGCCTGGCTGGCCGCGCAGCTGGACTGTGACCTTGTGCATATGGACGATTTCTACCTGCCGCCCGCGCAGCGCCGCCCCGGGTGGGAACGCCAGCCCGGCGCGAATATGGACTTTGCCCGCCTGCGCGCCGAGGTGCTGGCCCCGCTGCTGGCCGGGCAAAGCGCCGCCTACCGCGCGTATGTCTGCCGCACCGGCGCGCTGCAACCGCCCCGGACGCTGCCGCCCCGGCCGCTGACCATCGTCGAGGGCAGCTACGCGCTGCACCCCGCGCTGGGCGTGCCGTTTGCCTGCCGCGTGTTTTTGACCTGCGCGCCCGCCTGCCAGCGCGCGCGGCTGCAGCAGCGCGAGGGCGCGCATTTTGCCGCGTTTGCCGCGCGCTGGATCCCGCTGGAGGAAGCCTACCTTGCAGCAACGCACCCCGAAGCAGCCTGTGATTTTGCGCTGGACACCACCGCGCTGACGGTGTAAAATAAAAACGGCGCCCGGGCGGGCGGCCCCGGCGGCATGCCGCAGGGGGCACCTGCGCCCCGGCGTCCGTCCGGTCCCTTTGCAAAAAGCCAGGAAGGCAGCAACGGCCCAGGAAGGGCTGCGCCGGAACCACTTTTTGAAAAGGAGGGGTGTCCCCTGTGACGACCCAAAAAAAGACCCATACCCTTGTGCTGGCGGCGCTGTTTCTGGCGCTGGCCCTGGTGCTGCCCTTTGTGACGGGCGGGATCCCGGCCATCGGCAACATGCTGCTGCCCATGCACATCCCCGTGCTGTTCTGCGGCCTTGTCTGCGGCTGGCAGTACGGCCTGGGCGTCGGCTTGGCCGCGCCGCTGCTGCGCTCGCTGCTGTTCGGCGCGCCGCCCATGTACCCCAACGCGCTGGCCATGGCGTTTGAGCTGGCCGCCTACGGGCTCATCATCGGGCTGGTGTACGCCCGCCTGCCCAAGCAGGGCTGGGGTGCGCTGTACGCCAGCCTGCTGGCCGCCATGGCCGGCGGCCGCCTGGTGTGGGCGGTGGCCGAAGCCGTGCTGCTGGGCATGGCCGGCAACGCGTTCACGCTGCAGGCGTTTTTGTCGGGCGCGGTGCTCAGCGCCGTGCCGGGCATCGTACTGCAGCTGGCGCTGATCCCCGCCGTCATGGTCGCGCTGGACCGCACCGGCGTCCTGCGCTTCCGCCGCGCCGAGGGGTAAAGACCGGGGCGCAGCCCCGCCCGCCGCAAAACCGCCGCGCAGGAAGCGCGGCACAGACTGTCGAAAAAGTCAAAAAACGTCGCCGTCGGCGGACATGCGCCGACGACGGCGACACATCCAGGAAAATTTTGCGGCAAATTGTGTGCGAGGCCCTCGCGGCCGAGTGCGCGGTTTGCCGTAAAAT
>DXEI01000111.1 GCA_019115045.1 Candidatus Gemmiger excrementipullorum
ACCGGCACAAAAGCCGCCTGGTGCGCGGGCTGATCGGCCGGTGCATCGTACCGCAGAACCACCCGTTCAAAAAAGCGCAGCGCGCCTGGCAGCCGCCCGTAAACGGCGACGCAGCCGCCCTGCGCGCGATCTATGAAGCAGCCGGGGATACCCTGCAGGCGTAGGCGGCCTGCGGCCCGCAAAAGTGAGGCAACGACCATGATCATCCAAACCATCCACATGAAAAGCGTCACGGCCGAGGGCATGGGCACGCTTTCGGTCTTTGAGGCCGGGCGCGACGTGCCGTTTGAGGTCAAGCGCATCTACTACATCTACGGCGCGCCGCAGGGCGTGCAGCGCGGCGGCCACGCGCACAAAGCGCTGCGCCAGCTGCTGTGGTGCCCCTACGGCAGCATTTTGATCCGCCTGGACGACGGGCGCGAAAAGACGGAGGTTCTGCTGGACGACCCTGCCAAGGGCCTTGTCGTCGAGCACTTTATGTGGCGCGAGATGATTTGGCAGCAAAACGATTCGGTGCTGTGCGTGGCGGCGGATTCCTACTACGACGCCGATGATTATATCCGCGACTACGACGTATTTTTGCAGGCGGCCCGCGGGGAAGCGGCGGACCGCGTGTAAGGAAAGGGGAGGACCGTATGCCGTATGAACAGCCTGCGCGCCAGGGCGCCCATTGCGTGATCGGCCGGGATGTCACGTTTGGCAAAAACGTGACGCTGGGCCACGGCTGCGTGATCGAGGACGGCGTCACCTTGGGCGACGGCGTCTTTATCGACAGCCATACCATCGTGCGCAGCGGCGTCACCCTGGGGGCGGGCTCCCAAGTCGGGGCCGGCTGCATCCTGGGCGAGCACCTGATGGATTTTTACCAGGACCACGCCTGCCACGACCACCCGCTGGTCATCGGCCCCGGGGCGCTGCTGCGCAGCGGGACCATCCTGTACGGCGGTTCCACCATCGGCGCAGGGCTGCAGACCGGCCACCGCGTGACCATCCGCGAAGGCACGGTCATCGGTGACCACGTCAGCATCGGCACGCTGTCCGACATCCAGGGCAACTGCCATATCGGCAACTATGTGCGCCTGCACAGCAACGTGCACGTCGGCCAGCTTTCCCGCATCGACGACTTTGTGTGGATCTACCCGTATGTGGTGCTCACCAACGACCCCACCCCGCCGTCGGAGCAGTTTGCCGGCGTGCATGTGCACAGTTTTGCCATCGTGGCCACCGGGGCCCTCGTCATGCCCGGGCTGGAGATCGGCCAGGACGCGCTCGTCGCCGCCGGGGCCGTCGTCACCAAACCGGTGCCCGCCTATGCGGTGGTCGTGGGCAGCCCGGGGCGCGTCAGCTCCGACGTGCGCCGCATCAAAAACAAGTTTACCGGCGAGCCGGTCTACCCGTGGCGCCACCATTTCAAAACCTACATGCCGTGGGCCGAAAGCGATTTCACCGCCTGGTACAATGCCCTGGACCTGCCCCAAAAGCGCCATTACGGCCTGGAGCAGATCGAGCCGGAATGACCCGCAAGGTAAGGAACACACTATGAAACAGCAGCCCAAAGTCAGCGTTTTGATCTCCTTTTACAACCTGGCGCCCTACGTCGACCAGACGATGCAGAGCGTGCTGGCCCAAAAGACCGATTTCCCGGTGGAGGTGCTCTGCGCCGACGACGGTTCCGACGACGGCACCATCGAGATCCTGCGCGCGTGGGAACAAAAATACCCCGATACCGTGCGCGTCTTTGTGATGGACCGCACCCCCGGCGCGAACTATGAGGCCAACGAGCGCATCCGGCGCATGAACGCCATCCGCGGCCGCCTGTTTTATGAGGCCAAAGGCGAATATGTCTGTTACCTCGACGGCGACGATTTTTACACCGACGACCGCAAACTGCAAAAACAGGCCGAGATCTTGGACGCCGACACCGCGCACCGCTATGTGGCCTGCGGCCACAACGGCTGCTATTACTGGCAGAGCACCGGCAAAACGCAGCCCATCGAAAAGCCGCTGCGCGCCTGCAGCCTGACGGCGAAAGAATACTGGAGCTTTTTGTACGTGCACACCAACGCCATGATGTTCCGCAACGTCGGGCTGCAGGGCATCGACCCGTATGCCAGCGGCGTGCAGATCATCGACAACATGCTCACGTTCCAGTTTTTGCCCTACGGCGGCGTGTACTACCTGCCGGACTGCATGTTCCACTACCGCCAGATCGAGGGCAGCACCTACCACCGCCGCAGCGTCTACCAGAACTACATCCTCAACGCGCTGATGCTCTACCAGCAAAAGGTCATCTGCAAGGGCTTTTTTGCCAGCGGGCTCGTGCGCACGCTGTTTGAGTACAGCCAGCTGTTCGCCGCGCGCAAAGACCCCCAGCTGACGGCGCAGGCGCAGACCTACCTGGAAAACATCCGCACCTACCATGCGGGGCGGCTGCGCCGCATCGTCAACTATAACAACGAAAATGTTCTGGCGCGCCTTTGGTGCGAGGTGGAAAACCCTGTGTGGTTCTTTATCACCAAAGTCTACCGCCACTTCATCTGGAAACCCAAGGTGCGCGCCCTGCTGGAGGAAGCGCGCCAAAAACAGGAACAGACCGCCTGAGCCGGAAAGGGGAAAACCGCCATGGAAGATATGCATGAACTGACTGCCGAACAGCAGGCGCAGCTGCTGCGCCATGAGTTGGAGGCTGTGTACGGTTCTTCGTCCTACAAGATCGGCCGGGCCATCACCTGGCTGCCGCGCAGCCTCAAACGCGGGCTGCGCTATCTGCTGCACAACGGGCCCGTCATCAGCGCCAAGTATATTTATACCTACGCCAAATACCACAAGATTGCCAACAAAAACTACGCCTACTGGGCCTGCCTGCAAAAAAAGGACTACCCCGAGGCGTTGAAACAGTGGTTTCTGGAGACGAACTACACCCACACGCCGCTGGATCTGGACCACCCCAAGACCTTCAGCGAAAAGACCCAGTGGCTCAAACTCTACGGCGGGTTTGAGGATGTCTACCCACTGGTGGACAAATACACAGTGCGAGGCTGGGTCAAAGAAAAGATCGGCGAGGAATATCTGATCCCGCTGCTGGGCGTCTACGACCATTTTGACGACATCGACTTTGATGCTTTGCCCGACAAGTTCATGCTCAAGACCAACCACGGCGCAGGCTGGAACATCCCGGTGCAGGATAAGGCCAAGTTCGACAAAGCCGACGCCAAACGCAAGATCGAGACCTGGCTCAAGCTCAACTACTGCTACCTGATGGGGGGGCTGGATGTACAGTATATCCATATCAAGCCGCGCATCCTTGTGGAAAAGTTTATCGAGAACGACGGCGGTGACCTGTACGACTACAAGTTCTGCTGCTTCGACGGGGAACCCAAAGTCATTATCTATATTATGGAGCGCTATACCGAGCGTGACGAGCGCATCATCTGTTTTGACACAGACTGGAACCTGCTGCCATTCAATCTTTTTACGCCGCTGGAACAACCGGACGATATCCCCCGGCCCAAAAACCTTGAAAAAATGGTAGAGATCGCCCGCACGCTCAGCCAGGGCTTCACGGCGGTGCGCGTCGACCTGTATGCACTCAACGACGGCAGCATCAAATTTGGCGAGATGACGTTCACGACGTATGGAGGCATCGCCCCCTGGCACCCCGAAAGCGCCAACGAATACATGGGCAGCCTGATCCATCTGCCGGGCGTCGACGACGCGCCGGCGGGCACACCGTAAGGGGCGCGCTATGCTGCCAACGACACCCAAGATCAGCGTCCTGGTGCCGGTCTACAAGGCCGAAGCCACGCTGGACGCCTGTGTGCAGAGCATCCTGGCACAGACCTTTGCCGATTTTGAGTTGCTGCTCATCGATGACGAAAGCCCCGACGCCTGCCCCGGCATGTGCGACGCCTGGGCGCAAAAAGACCCGCGCATCCGCGCGCTGCACCCGCCCAAGGCGGGGCCGGGGCCTTCCGGCGCGCGCAACGCCGGGCTGGACGCCGCCCGCGGCGCCTGGATCACGATGGTGGACAGCGACGACACCGTAGCGCCCGATCTGCTGGCTGCATTGTATGCGGACGCGCAGCAGACCGGGGCCGAGCTGGTGATCTGCAACAGCTGCCAGGCCCTGCCGGACGGCGCGCGCCGCCCGCTGCCGCCCGAACAGCGCTTTTCCGCCGATACCACCCTGACCGAGACGCAGTTCTGGGACGCGTTCAACACGCCGTGGGTCAACCAGTTTACCGGCACGGCCCACCGGCTGTATGCCGCCAGCCTGTTTGACGGCGTGCGCTACCCGGTGGGCATGCTGCACGAGGATTATTACCTCCTGCCCGACCTCATCGCCCGCTGCCAAACCATCCGCTGCCTGGCCTACACCGGCTACTATGTGCTGCAGCACGCCGGCAGCATCACCGCTACCGCCCGGCAGGAAGTCCGCCTGGCCATGACGCGGGGCGACATCCACCGCGCCGCCTACTTTTTGCAGCGCGGCTGGTATGACCGCGCCGAGGGCGCGCTGACCGACGCCGCCGCGTTTTTGTACCGCAATAAAGCCGCCTACGACCTGCGCAAGCCCGGCCACCGGGCCGAGTTCGCGGCCGTCAAGGCGCAGCTGTGCCAGACCTACAGCGCGCTGGCCGCGCAAAAGGGCGCGCGGTCGCTCAAGCTGCGCGCGGCGGCGCTGCGCGCCGGGCTGCCGGTCTTTCACGCCTACACGCGGCTGCTGGCGCTGCGCCGCCGCTGAACCGCCCGTACCCCCGACCCCGAAGGAGCCTGCCATGCCTGCCATCAGCGTTATCATCCCGGTCTATAAGGTCGAGCGCTACCTCGACGCCTGCATTGCCAGCGTTGCGGGGCAGACCTTTGCCGACCTCGAGATCCTGCTGGTGGACGACGGCAGCCCCGACGCCTGCCCCGCCCTGTGCGACGCCTGGGCGCAAAAAGACCCGCGCATCCGGGTCATCCACCGGCAAAACGGCGGGCTTTCGGCTGCGCGCAATACCGGCATCGAGGCGGCGGCCGGCCGGTTTCTGGCCTTTGTGGACGCCGACGACCTGCTGGAACCCGACACGCTGCGCCGCGCTTACGAGGCGCAGGCCGTCACCGGGGCCGACCTGGTCATCTTCAACCTGCGCTACGTCGACGAGACCAATACGCCGCTGCCCACGCCGGACTTTTCGCAGTTCCGGGACGAGGTGCTGACGCCGGACGAGGTGTGGCAGCGCTATTTTTCGCTGGCAGAGCAGCGCATCTACTACGTTGTGGCGTGGAACAAGCTGTACAGGGCAGAGCTGTTCCGCACGCTGCGCTTCCGCTCCGGCAAACGGTACGAGGACCAGTTCCTGCTGCCGGGGCTGCTGGCCCAGTGCCGCACCGTGGCCTGCCTGGGCTGGCCCGGCTACCGCTACGTACAGCGCGGCGGCAGCATCATGGCGCAGGGGTCCAGCCGCAACTACCTGGACCGCAGCGAGTTTTTGCTGGAATGGTGCGGCTATTTTGCCGCCAAGGGCGACGTGCTGCGGGCCGAGGGGCTGCTCAACGACGCCATCTGCAATCTGAGCGAGAAACACCGCTTTACCCTTTCCACCCCGGCGCAGCGCAGGCGGTACCGCGCCGCCTGCCGCGGCTGCGCGGCGGCCTACGCCGCCCTGGCGCGCCGCACCGGCCAGGCCAGCATGCGGCTGCGCGCCGCGCTGCTGCGCCTGGGGCTGCCGGTCTACCTGAAATTTCTGCACAGCAGGCAGTAACGCCTGCGCCCCGGCGGCCGCGCCGGGCAAAAGGAGCCACCCATGGAACAAATGCAAAAACGATACCACGTCCACTACGGCCCCGCCAAAGGCTGGTCGCGGGTGGATTTTGGCGAGCTTTGGCGCTACAAAGACCTGATCTGGCTGTTCGTCAAGCGCGACTTTACCATCCTGTACAAACAGACGGTGCTGGGCCCGGCGTGGGTGCTCATCAACCCGCTGCTGTCGGCCGCCATGTACACCGTCATGTTCGGCATCATTGCCGGCATGCCCACGGGCGGCGTGCCGCAGGCGCTGTTCTACCTGGCCGGCACGGCGGTGTGGGGGTACTTTGCCGCCTGCATCAACAAGATCTCGGCCACATTTACCGCCAACTCGGCCATTTTCAGCAAGGTGTATTTTCCGCGGCTGGCTATGCCGGTATCCACCATGCTGTCGGCGCTGATCAACTTTCTTTTGCAGTTCGTCATGTTTTTCGTCATGCTGCTGTTCTATGTGGCCAAAGGCGAAGTCTCGCCCAACTGGGCGCTGATGCCGCTGACCGTGCTGCTGCTGGCGCAGGTGGGCCTGCTGGGGCTGGGGTGCGGCATCATCGTCTCCAGCCTGACGACGCGCTACCGCGACCTGATGGTCGTCGTCACCTTCGGCGTGCAGCTGTGGATGTACGGCACGCCGGTGGTCTACACGCTGTCGATGATCGAGGGGATGAGCCGCCCGCTGTACTGGGTCATGCTGGCCAACCCCATGACCGCGCCGATGGAGACCTTCCGCCTGATCTTTTTCGGCTCCGGCCAGGTCACGCCTGGGATGTGGGCGATCTCTCTGGTATGGACCGCCGCGCTGCTGGCGCTGGGGCTTTCGCTGTTCAGCAAGGTCGAAAAAACCTTTGTCGACACCGTGTAAGGGGGGCGCATCATGCAGCAAAACGATACCATGATCCGCGTGCGCGGCGTCAAAAAGCAGTACCGCCTGGGGCAGATCGGCGGCGGCACGCTGCGCGGCGACCTGCAAAGCTGGTGGGCGCGCAAGCGCGGCAAAGAGGACCCCAACACCATCATCGGCACCGACCAGCGCCTGGTGGGCACCACGTTCATGGCGCTCAACGGCGTCAGCTTTACCGTCAAAAAAGGCGAGGCCGTGGGCATCATCGGCTCCAACGGCGCAGGCAAGAGCACGCTGCTCAAGCTGCTGACACATGTCACCGCCCCGACGGAGGGCGACATCGACCTCTACGGCCGCGTGGCCTCCATGCTGGAGGTCGGCACCGGTTTCCACCCCGAGATGACCGGGCGCGAGAACGTCTACCTCAACGGCGCCATCCTGGGCATGACCCGGGCTGAGATCGACGCCAAAATGGCCGAGATCATCGAGTTTTCCGAAGTCGGCGATTTCATCGACACGCCGGTCAAGCGCTACTCCAGCGGCATGTACGTCAAGCTGGCGTTCAGCGTGGCCGCCCACCTCGACAGCGAGATCATGATCATGGACGAGGTGCTGGCCGTCGGCGATATGAAGTTCCAGAAAAAGTGCCTGACCAAGATGCGCCAGGCCGCCACGCGCGACGGCAAAACCGTTTTGTACGTCAGCCACAACATGGCCACCATCCGCGACCTGTGCGACCGCTGCCTCGTGCTGGACCAGGGCAAGGTCGTCTTTGACGGCGCCGTGGACGAGGGCATCGCCGTCTACCTGGCGCAAAAAGCGCAGAGCGCTGAATTTGTGGATTACAGCCGGTATGCGCGCGACAACTGGTTCAAGCGCGACACCTTGCGGCTGCAGAGCGTGCGGTTCCAGGTGCCGTCGGTGGAAGCTGTCGAGCGCACCCGCCCGCTGCGGGCCGCGTATACCGTCCAGGCGCGGGAGCCTGTGCATGCCGCCGGCCTGCGCTTTGAGGTGCGCGACGAAGTCGGCACCCCGCTGGCGACCTGCTGCCTGTACGGGCTGGACCTGCAGCCGGGGCTGAACCATTTTACGGCCGAGTATGACCTGCAGGTGCTGGCGCCGGGGCAGTACAGCAACTACTTTACCTTCTTTACGCAGGGCGAGGGCGGCGTGCAGACGGTGGAGGACTGGGTGCCGGGCATCCAGTTTACCATTGTGGATACGCTGTCCGGCCAGGAACTGCAGTGGAATACAAAGGACTGGGGCGCGATCGAACTGCCGAAAGCCCGCCTGGTCCCACAGGAGAATGTGCAATGAAAACCGTGGCGGCGCTTTATATCTGCACCGGGCAGTATGTCCGGCTTTGGCCGGAGTTTATCGCCAGCGCCAAAAAGTACCTGCTCAAACAGTGCGAAGTGCACTATTTCGTGTTTACCGACGCAGACCACCTGGAAGGGGAGGAAGAGGATCCCCATATCCACCGGATCTATCAGGCGCCGCAGCCCTGGCCGTATACGACGCTCAAGCGCTTTGAGATCTTTTTACAGTGCGAAGAACAGCTCAAGGCCTTTGACTATATCTATTTCTTCAACGCAAACTGCGAATTCAAGCAGCCCATTACCGAAGAAATGTTCCTGCCGCGCCCGGAAAAGCACGAGCACATGGTCTTTGTGCTGCATCCGGCGTTCTATTGGCGCCCCAATTATGAGTATACCTACGACCGCAACCCGCGCTGCAAGGCCTTCATCCCCATGGGCCTCGGGCGGGACTATGTGTGCGGCGGCATCAACGGCGGCGAGGCCAAGGCCTACCTGAAATTCTGCCACCTGCTGGACAAACGCATCAACCAGGACCTGGCAAAGGGCATCATCGCCCTGTGGCATGACGAATCGCACATCAACTGGTATGCGTTCACCCACCCCAAATACCGCCTGCTGGACGCGAGTTTCTGCTTTTTTGAAGGGTGGAAGACCCGCAAGCCCTGCTACATCCTGATCCGCCCCAAAGAGTGGTATTTCGATGTCGAGACCTTCAAAAAAGACCCGCCCAAGACGCAGCTTTCCCCCCGGCTGGAAGCCTGGAACCACTTTATGATGCGGGTATCGCGCTATCTGCAGCGCCGCATGCCGTGGCTGCCGCGCCGCCCGCGCGAGTAAACCCGCCCCAAAACCGCAAAACGCGCCCCCTGCCAGCCGGCAGGGGGCGCGTTTGTCGTTTTGTCGATCAGCGGTAGTCGATCGGCAGCGTCGGCAGGCCGTTGAGCGTCCAGTCCGCCAGGTTGCCGTCCAGGTACTCATAGTAGCCTTGCGCGGCGATCATGGCGCCGTTGTCGCCGCAGTATTTCAGCTCCGGCAAAAAGACCTGCGCGCCCAGCTTCTGCGTGCCGTCGTTCACCAGCTGGCGCAGCCGGCCGTTGGCCGCCACGCCGCCCGCCAGGCAGACGGTGCGCGCGCCGGTGTCGGCAGCCGCCGCCAGCAGCTTACGCGCCAGGATCTGGTCGATGCGCTCCTGGAAACTGGCGGCCATGCCGGCCACGTCCACCGGCTCGCCGCGCTGGGCGGCGTTGTGCACCTCGTTGATGACGGCGGTCTTGAGCCCGCTGAAACTGACGTTGTATTTCCCCTCGACATGCGGCACCGGCAGCTTGTAGGCGTGCGGGTCGCCGTGCTTGGCGGCCGCCGCGATGCTGGGCCCGCCCGGGTAGGCCAGCCCCAGCGTGCGGGCTACCTTGTCGTAGGCTTCGCCGGCGGCGTCGTCGACGGTGCGGCCCAGCACCTTGTAGCGGCACCAGTCCTCCACCAGCACGATGTGGCTGTGCCCGCCGCTGGCCACCAGGCACAAAAACGGCGGTTTCAGCGCCGGGTGCGTCAGGTAGTTGGCCGCAATGTGCCCGCGCAGGTGGTGCACCGGCACCAGCGGCTTGCCGGCCGCGTAGGCCAGCCCCTTGGCAAAGTTGACCCCCACCAATACCGCGCCGATCAGCCCCGGCGCAAAGGTCACGGCCACCGCGCCTATATCGTCCATCGTCAGCCCGGCATCGGCCAGGGCTTTGTCCGCCACGGCGCTGATGCACTCGGCATGGCGGCGGCTGGCGATCTCAGGCACGACGCCGCCGTACAGCGCCTGTTCCTTCACGCTGGTGGCGATCATATTGGCGCGCACGGCGCGCCCATTCTCCACAATGGCGGCGGCGGTCTCGTCGCAGGTGGATTCGATCCCTAAAACATACATACGGTGTTCCTTCTTATCGGTTCAGTGGGCTTGCAGCCAGGTCTTGCCGGTGCCGACGTCGGTGGTCAGCGGCACGCTGTAGCGCACCACGCCCTCCATCTCCTCGCGCAATACGCGCTGCACTTCCTCGGCTTCGGCTTCCGGCGCTTCCACGATCAGCTCGTCGTGCACCTGCAGCAGCAGTTTGGCCTGCAGCTTTTCGTCGCGCAGGCGCTGCCACACATGCACCATCGCCAGCTTGATGATGTCGGCCGCCGTGCCCTGGATCGGCGTGTTGCGGGCCATGCGCTCGCCGCTGGCGCGCACCTGGAAGTTGGAGCTCGCCAGTTCCGGCAGGGCGCGGCGGCGGCCGAACAGCGTTTCGACATAGCCGTTCTCTTTGGCGCGGGCGATGCAGCTCTGCATATAGCCGTCCACTTTGGGGAAGGCGGCCAGGTAGGTCTTCAGGAAGGTCTCGGCCTCCTTGACCGACACGCCGAGGTCTTTGCTGAGCGAGAACGCCCCCTTGCCGTACATGATGCCGAAGTTGATGGCCTTGCTGGCCGAGCGCAGCTGCGGCGTGACTTCGCTTTCGGGGATGTGGTAAATTTTGGCGGCGGTGGAACGGTGGATGTCCGCCCCGTGGCAAAACGCCTGCTGCATCGCCTCGTCGCCGGTGATGTGCGCCAGGATGCGCAGTTCGATCTGCGAGTAGTCGGCGTCCACCAGCACGTTGCCGTCCCCGGCCACAAAGTAGCCGCGCAGGCGGCTGCCCAGCTCGGTGCGGATGGGGATGTTCTGTAAGTTCGGCTCGGTCGAGGAGAGCCGCCCCGTGCGCGCCTCGGTCTGCAAAAAGGTCGAGTGGATGCGCCCGTCGGGGGCCAGCGCGTGCAGAATGCCGTCCACATAGGTCGAAAGCAGCTTGGCGTAGGTGCGGTACTGCAAAATCAGGTCGATGACCGGGCTGTAGGGGCGCAGGCTCTCCAGCGTTTCGGCGTCGGTGGAGTAGCCGCGCGCCGTCTTTTTGCGCGGCGGCAGGCCCAGCTTGTCAAACAGCGCTTCGCCCAGCTGTTTGGGGCTGTTGACGTTGAACTCGTAGCCCACTTCCTCATAAATGCGGGCCAGAATGCCGTCCAGCTCGCCGCGCAGGCTGTCGCCAAACGCGCGGATGCCCGCGGCGTCGACGGCAAAGCCGGTGCGCTCCATATCCGCCAGCACGCGGGCCAGCGGCAGTTCCATCCCGTCGTGCAGGGCGCGCTGGCCGCTCTCGTCCAGCGCGGCGGCCAGGCGGTCCAGCAGCGCCGCCAGCACGCCGGCGTCGGGCGCGGCCTCGCAGGCAAAGGCGGCGGGCACGTCATACTCGGCTGCCAGCGTCTTGACGGTGTACTGGCTGGCCGAAGGGTTCAGCAGGTAGGCGGCCAGCTTGCCGTCAAAGCGCAGCGCGCGGCCCAGCCCGCCGTGGTCCAGCGCCAGGCGGTACAGCGGCTTGGCGTCAAAGGCCCACAGCTCGGCGTCGCTTTCCAGCAGGGCGGCCAGCTGCGTTTCGTCGGGCAAAAACACCTGGCTGCCTTGCACGGCGTACCATGCGCCGTCCTCGTTCTGTGCCAGGCAGGCGCGGCCAGCCAGCGCGGCGGGCAGCGGGCAGGGGGCCACGGCGTCCAGCGCAGCGGCTTCTGCGGCGGGCGCGCCGCCGCTTTGCAGCTGCCAGCGGTCGATGAGCTTGTGCATCTCCAGCCCGGCCAGGCGGTGGGCGGCGGCCGCCGGGTCGCCGGGGCGGCGGGCGTAGGCGGCGGGGTCGGTCTCGACGGGCGCATCCTTGCGGATGGTGCCCAGCATGTAGGAAAGCTCGGCCTTGTCGCGGTTGGCGCCCAGCTTGGCGCGCTGCCCCGGCTTGACGGCGGGGTCGTCGAGGTGGTCGTAGACGCTTTGCAGGCTGCCGAATTTCTGGATCAGCGCCAGCGCGGTCTTTTCGCCAATGCCCGGCACGCCGGGGATGTTGTCGGAACTGTCGCCCATCAGGCTCTTGACGTCGATGAGCTGCGCCGGTTCCAGGCCGTATTTTTCGCGGATGGCGGCCGGGTCCATCGTCAGCGTCTCGCGGTTGGTGGCCAGCAGCACGGTGGTGGCGGCGTCCACCAGCTGCAAGCTGTCGCGGTCGCCGGTCGCCAGCAGCGTCGTGCCGCCCTGCGCCTCGCAGGCGGCGGCCAGCGTGCCCAAAATATCGTCGGCCTCCCAGCCGGGTTTACTCACCTGCACAAAGCCCAGCTCGTCCAGCAGCGCTTTCAGCACCGGCATCTGCTGGGCCAGTTCCTCGGGCATGCCGTGGCGGGTGGCCTTGTAGCCGTCGTAGGCTTCGTGGCGGAACGTCGGCGCGCGCTCATCCCAGGCGATGGCCACGGCGTCGGGCGCGTGGGCCGCCAGCAGGTTGAGCAGGATATTCTGGAACCCGTAGATGGCGTTTGTGTAGCGGCCGTCCTTCGTCGTCAGCAGCTTGATGCCAAAAAACGCCCGGTTCACCAGGCTGTTGCCGTCCAGTACCATCAATTTCATAACAAAACTCCTTTAAAAAAGGCAGGGCAGGGGCGCGCGGCTTACGGCCGCGCGGGCGCCGCCCTTTTTTGCAGCAAGTATAGTATACCACAAACGCCGCAAATGTGGTAGAATGGAAGCCGAGATCACACAAAAGAGGTACCCCATGCAACTCAAGACCCTGCAAATCCCCACCGGGGCGGTGTTCGCCCCCATGGCCGGGCTGACCGACGCCGCCTGCCGCCACCTGATGGCCGACCACGGCGCGGCGTGGACCGTCAGCGAGATGGCCAGCGCCAAGGCGCTCTGCTTTGGCGACCGCAAATCCTTCGCGCTGCTCAAGGACCCCGCGCCCCACGGGCTGTACGCCATCCAACTGTTCGGGGCCGAGCCGGAAACGCTGGCCAAGGCCATCTTGCTGGTGCGCGAAAAAGGCATCCGCTTTGATATGTTGGACATCAACATGGGCTGTCCCGCGCCCAAGATCACCTCCAGCGGCGCGGGCAGCCGCCTGCTGCTGGACCCGCCGCTGTGCGGGGCGATGGTGGCCGCCGCGCGCAAAGCCCTGGGCGGCGATACCCCGCTGACCGTCAAGATGCGCATCGGCTGGGACGACGAACACCGCACCGGCGTCGAGGTCGCCAAACAGTGCGCCGGCAACGGGGCCGACCTGCTGGCCGTGCACGGCCGCACGCGGGAGCAGATGTACATCCCGCCCATCGACGCCGGGGCCATCGCCGCCATCAAGCAGGCGGTGGACATCCCGGTATTGGCCAACGGCGACGTGACCAGCGCCGCGGGTGCGCTGACGCTGCTGCAAGAGACCGGCTGCGACGGCGTCATGATCGGCCGCGCCGCGCTGGGCGACCCCTGGCTGTTTGAGCGCGTGCGCGCGGCGCTGCTGGGCGAGCAGCCGCCCGCCGCCCCCACGCTGCGCCAGCGTATGGACGCGCTGCGCGCGCAAATTTACGAAATGTGTGAGGAAAAAGGCGAGTACCTGGCCATGCCCCAGGCGCGCAGCCAGGCCATGCACTATATGAAAGGCCTGCGCGGCGCGGCGTCGCTGCGGCGCTACTGCTCGATGCTTGAGCATTTTACCGACGTCGACACCCTCATTGACGCGGTCTACCGCCTGCAGGAATAAGCAGGAACGGCGTTTTGCCGCCGCCCCCACAGGGACCGGTGCGGCCGCCGCTTTTGCACACTCAGAACCGGCCGCGGGTCAGCTCGTCGAGGTTCTGCGCGTAGCACGGCAGCATATGCTCGATGAAATATTCGGCCTCGGGGCAGCCCAGCGCGTGCAGGGCGGCCAGCTGCTGCTCGCGCGCGGCCTCAAACTCGCGGTTGCCGCCCTGGCCCTCCTCAATGCACTTGATGATGGCCGAAAGCCGGTCCGCCGCTTTCAGCACCCTGCGCTCGGCGTCGTTGAGCACACTGCCCGTTAAGTAGGCCTCAGTCTCGGCGCGCAGTTCCTCGGGCTGCAGGCTGGCCATCACGCGGGCGCTCTCGCGCTCGACGGCTTTGTAGGCGCTGCGCAGCGCATCGTTTTTGTACTTGACCGGCGTCGGCATGTCGCCGGTCAAAATTTCCGGCGCGTCGTGGTATAACGCGGCCGTCGCCACCACCTCGGGCCGCAGCGCGGCCCCGGTGCCGGTGCAATGTTTGGCGATCAAACACAGCGTGTGCGCCAGCAGCGCGGTGTCGGCGGTGTGCTCGCTCAACGTTTCGGGGCGGCCGTTGCGCATCAGGCTCCACCGCGTGATGTATTTCATGCGGCCCAGCAGGGCGCTCAGCGGGTAGGTTTTCATCTTTTTTCCTCCAGCGGTTTGTGCTATACTAAAAACTGTTTACAGTATACCACAGTTCTGCCGTTCTGGCAGTACGTTTATGCGGATCACTGCGAGGTTTTCGCTATGCAGGTACCAACTATCCGGCCAAAATCGCAATACAGGCGGGCGTTCGTGCTGTGCTTTTTGCTGGCGGCGGCGCTGTTTCTGCCGCACTGCATCGCCGACGCGGTGTGGGGCGGCGGCTGGTTCCACTATGCGGGGGATTTCAACGACCAGCAGATCAACTTTTATCAGTACGCCAACGCCTTCATCAAACAGGGCGGCAGTTTCAGCTGGGCCACCGACCTCGGCAGCGGGTTCGTCAACGCCTATTCCTTCTACCTGCTGGGCAGCCCGTTTTTCTGGCTGACGCTGTGGGTGCCCTCGCAGTGGATGCCCTGGGCCATGGTGCCGCTGCTGTGCCTGAAATTTGCGCTGGCCGGCGGCGGGGCTTACCTGTGGGCGCGCCGCTGGGTGCGCGGGGCCGACTGGCAGCTGCTGGCCGCCTGTCTGTACGCCTGCTCCGGTTTTACGGTGTACAACATCTTTTTCAACCACTTTCTCGACGTCGTGGCGCTGTTCCCGTACTTACTGGCGTCGCTGGACGACGCCGTGCTCGACGGAAAATACGCGCCGTTCCCGTTCTGGGTGGCGCTCAACCTCGTCAACAACTACTTCTTCTTCGCCGGGCAGGCGGTGTTCCTGGTTTTGTATTTCCTGTGCATGCTGGCCGGGCGCGCGTACAAGGTGGGGCCGCGGCGCTTTGCTGCGCTGGCCTCCTTTTCGCTGCTGGGCTGCGCCATGGGCTGCATTCTGCTGGTGCCGGCCGGGCTCTCGCTTTTGCAGAACCCCCGCACCATCGACCCGTTCAACGGCTACGGCTACTTATTGTACGGCAATTCGCAGCAGTACGGCGCGATCTTGTACAGCGCCTTTTTGATGCCCGACGCGCCGTACTTTAAAGATATGTTCGAGGGCGGCGTCTTCAAGCACACCAGCATGACGGCCTACCTGCCGCTCGTCGGTATTGTGGGCGGGCTGGCGTTCTGCCGCGCGCGCCGCCGCCACCCGTTCAGCCGCCTGCTCAAACTGTGCGTGGTGTGCGCGTTCGTGCCGGTGCTCAACAGCGCGTTCTATGCGCTCAACTCCAGCTACTATGCGCGGTGGTACTACATGCCGGTGCTGGTATTGTGCGGGGCCACGGGGGCGCTGCTCTCCCGCGGTGACCTGGCCGAGCGCGAAGTCCCCCGCGCCTGGCGGACGGTGGCGCTCGTCACGCTCAGCGCGGCGGCATTCGCGCTGGTGCCCAACACCGACGACGACGGCAGCTTCCGCCTCGGCGTCGTCGACTTCCCGCCGCGCTTTTGGGGCATCTTCGGCGTCAGCATGCTGGGCGTGCTGCTGTTTTGGGGGCTGTGGCGGCTCTGGCACGCCCGGCCGGACTGGCCGCGCCGCCTGCTGGCCGCTGTGCTGGCGTTCACCTTTGTGTACGGCACCGTGCACCTCTCGCTGACCAAATACCCCCAGTGGGAGACTGACAGCGACCTGATCGCCGAGACGCAGGGTTCGGCGGACGAGATCGCCGCCGCGCTGCCAAACGACGCCTTCTACCGCCTGGACGCCTACGGCGCGCACAGCAACCTGGGCCTCTGGTTTGACCGCAGCTGCCTGCAGTTTTTCAACTCCACCGTCGCGCCCAGCATCATGGCCTTCTACCCGGAGGTCGGCGTCAAGCGGGACGTCAACTCCAAGCCGGAGGCCGAAAACTATGCCCTGCGCGGGCTGCTCAGTGTGCGGTACCTGCTGGTGCCCCACGACCAGGAAACCGCCTGGGAGGAGGAAAACCTGACCGGCTGGACGCCCGCCGGGCAAGCCGGCGCGTTTGCGCTGTACCAAAACGACAACTGGGTGCCGATGGGCTTTGCCTACGACCACTATGTCACGCAGGAGCAGCTGGACACCGTGCCCGAGGAGGAGCGCGCGCAAATTTTGCTGCGCGCGCTGCTGCTGGACGACGGCCAGATCGCCCGCTATGGCGCCCTGCTGGACCCGCTGCCCGACGAGGAACTCGCCGACCGCAGCGCCGAAACCTACGCCGCCGACTGCGCAGCCCGCCGCGCTGCGGCCCTGCCGCAGTTTACGGCCACCCGCACCGGCTTTACGGCCCACAGCTGTTATGACGCGCCGCAGCTTGTATTTTTCAGCGTGCCGTATGACGACGGCTTTACCGCCACTGTCAACGGGCAGCCCGCCGCCATCGAGCGCGTCGACTGGGGCCTGATGGCCGTCGAGGTGCTGGCCGGCGACGCCGACATCACCTTTACCTACCACACGCCGGGCCTGGCGCCCGCGGCCGGTATCTGCCTGGCTGCCTGGGCCGTCTATGCCGCGTACCTGTTTGTCTACTTTAGAAAGAGAGGACTGCATGCCGAACTACGCTGAACAGCTCGCTGCCGAGCTGCACCTCACCGCCCAAAACGTGCAGGGGGCCATCGACCTCATCGACGCGGGCAACACCATCCCCTTCATCGCGCGCTACCGCAAGGAGGCTACCGGCTCGATGGACGACCAGGTTCTGCGCGACCTGGGCGACCGCCTGGCCTACCTGCGCGGGCTGGACAAGCGCAAAGAGGAAGTCGCCGCCGCCATCGACGGCCAGGGCGCCATGACGCCGGAGCTGACCGCCGCGCTGCAAAAAGCCGCCACCCTGGCCGAGGTCGAGGACCTCTACCGCCCTTACAAACCCAAGCGCAAGACCCGCGCCGGCATCGCCCGCGCCCGTGGGCTGCAGGGCCTGGCCGATGCGATCTTCCGGCAGGACCCGGCCCTGGACCCGCAGGCGGCCGCCGCGGCGTACCTGAACGACGAAGTGCCCGACGCGGACGCCGCGTTGGCCGGCGCGCAGGACATCCTGGCCGAGCAGATCTCCGACGACGCGGCCTGCCGCGCCGAGCTGCGCCGCTACTACCGCGCGTTCGGGCGCATCGCCAGCGCCAAAGCTAAGGACGAGGACAGCGTCTACGCCCAGTACTACGACTATGCCGAGCCGCTGGCCAAGATCCCCGGCCACCGCGTGCTGGCGCTGGACCGCGGCGAGCGAGAGGGGTACCTCAAAGTCGGCATCCAGGTCGACGCCGAGCGCGCGGGCGCCATCGTCGCCTGGATGTTTGCCCGCAAAAAGACCGGCGGGGCCAGCGCCGCCCTGGTGGAAGCCGCCGCGCTGGATGCCTACCGCCGCCTGATCCACCCCAGCCTCGAAAACGAGCTGCGCGGCGAGCTGACCGACGCTGCGGCCGAGGGGGCCATCCGCGTCTTTGGCGACAACCTGCGCCAGCTGCTGCTGCAACCGCCCATCCGCGGCAAAACGGTCATGGGGCTGGACCCCGGCTACCGCATGGGCTGCAAGGTCGCCGTCGTCGACCCCACCGGCAAGGTGCTGGACACCGGCGTCGTCTACCCCGTGCCGGAGTTCAAGCGCGTCGACCAGGCCAAGCGCACCGTCAAGCAGATGATCTTGGCGCACGGCGTCGAGGTGCTGGCCATCGGCAACGGCACCGCCGGCCATGAGACCGAGGAGTTCGCCGCCGCCGTCATCCATGAGCTGGCGGCCGAAAACGGCCTGTGCCTGCAATACATGGTCGTCAGCGAGGCCGGGGCCTCGGTCTACTCCGCCAGCAAGCTGGCGGCCGAGGAGTTCCCCCAGTTCGACGTCAACCTGCGCAGCGCGGTGTCCATCGCACGGCGTTTGCAGGACCCCCTGGCCGAACTCGTCAAGATCGACCCCAAGGCCGTCGGCGTCGGGCAGTACCAGCACGATATGCCGCAAAAACGCCTGGATGAGACGCTGGACGGCGTCGTCGAGGACTGCGTCAACAGCGTCGGCGTCGACCTCAACACCGCCAGCGCGCCGCTGCTGCGCCGCGTGGCCGGCCTGACCGCCGCCACAGCCAAAAACATCGTCGCCCGGCGCGAGGCCGAGGGGGCGTTCACCTCCCGCGCGCAGCTCAAAAAAGTCAAGGGCCTGGGCCCCAAAGCGTATGAACAGTGCGCCGGCTTCCTGCGCCTGCCGGAGGCCAAAAACCGCCTGGACGCCACCGCCGTCCACCCCGAAAGCTACGCCGCCGCCAAGGGCCTGCTGGACGCCTGCGGCTTTACGGCGGCCGACATCGGCACCCCGGCGCTGGCCGGCCTGCCCGCCGCCGTCCAAGCGAAAGGGGAGAAACCCCTGTGCGAAGCCCTGGGCATCGGCGCGCCCACGCTGCACGACATCGTCAGCGAGCTGTGCAAGCCGGGGCGCGACGTGCGCGACACGCTGCCCCCGCCGCTGCTGCGCAGCGACATCATGCAGCTGCAGGACCTCAAGCCCGGCATGGTGCTGCAAGGCACCGTGCGCAACGTCATCGACTTCGGCGCCTTCGTCGACCTCGGCGTCCACCAGGACGGCCTGGTGCACATCTCGCAGATCAGCGACCGCTTTATCAAACACCCGCGCGAGGTGCTCAAAGTCGGCGACATCGTCAAGGTCAAGGTCCTCAGCGTCGATGTGGGCAAAAAACGCATCGCGCTGTCCATGAAAGGTGTGTAAACAGGCCCCCGTGCCTGCAAAGCAGGGGAATTATGGCTTTTTGTTGCAGTTAGTTATAAATACCGGACGAGCCAAAAGGCAAAAACACCATCAAAACCAGCAAAAACTGCCAAAAACAAGCTAAAAACATAAAATATGCTTCCAGAAAACATAAAGTAAATGAACACATTGCCAACAACTGCCCAAAATGTGCGCAAACTCACCAAATCGCCAAAATGAAGATTTGGGTCTTTTGTGCAGGAAATGGAAAAAATCGGTTTTGTGCATGATACACAAAGAATGCGGAAATAATTGTGCTATAATGCCAATGCAGGGACGGGAAAGCCCGGGCATGGTGGCCCGGCGGTGCCCTGCACGGCAGGCCGCGCGGCGCAGACGTTGCGCCGCCCCAGAGGTTGGCTTGCCGTGGGAATTATCTGGAGGTCATTACTATGGTGAAACAAGTCAAGGTTTCCAACTTCACGGAAGTCAAGGGGATCGTGTCTGCTGCCGCCAAGTGCTATAACGCTGTCGGTGTGCACGACATGAAGGGCAGCATCGCCGATGCCAAGAGCATCCTGGGCATGATGAGCCTGGATTACAGCCACCCCGTGAAGATCGTGTGCGAGGACGAGGGCGATCTGCGCCGCGTCGTCAACGCGATCAAACAGTAAACGGAAACCGCAAACCGAAAGCCCGGCCCGCTGTGCAGTTTTGCCCGGCGGGCCGGGCTTTTTGCGCCCTGCCCGCCCCAGCGCAAAACCGAAAATACAAAGTGAGAAAACAAGAGGAAATAAAAGAAAACAAGAGCATTTGAAAGCAAGGCGGGAATATATAAAAATTCTTGCCCAAAAGCGTTGACTTGCGCCGGGGGTTCTGCTATAATCACACTTGCGCGAAAAAGGCGCCGCGCACAGGGTGCCCGGCGCTGGTTGATACCGTTTTTTTGAACGGACGTGTTATTTTATAATGGAGGTTCCTACTATGAGCACGACTCTCGCCAAGCCCGCTGAAATGGCTGACCGCAAGTGGTATGTGATCGACGCCGCCGGCAAACCGCTGGGCCGCGTCGCCGCCAAGGCGGCCGTCATCCTGCGCGGCAAAAACAAACCCGTTTTCACCCCCAACGTCGACTGCGGCGACCACGTCATCATCATCAACTGTGACGAGGCGGTCCTGACCGGCAAAAAGCTGGAGAAGAAGTTCCACCGCACCCATTCCGGCTGGATCGGCGGCCTGAAAGAGACCCAGTACAAGACCCTGATGGCCGAGGCCAGCGACAAGGCCATGACCTACGCGGTCAAGGGCATGGTGCCCTCCAACACGCTGGGCGCCAAGGCGATGACCCGCCTGCACTGCTACAAGACGGCCGACCACGCCCATGCGGCGCAGAAGCCCGAAGCCGTTGAGATCTAAGTTGAAGGAGGCAATCGAAGATGTACGAAACCAAACCTTATTTCTACGGCACCGGCCGTCGTAAACATTCTGTTGCCCGCGTGCGTGTCTACAACGGCACCGGCAAAATGACCATCAATGGCCGCGATATCAACGACTACTTCGGCCTCGAGACCCTCAAGCTGCTGGTCAACAGCCCGCTGGTCCTCACCGAGACCGAGGGCAAGTTCGACATCGTCGTCAACGTTGTCGGCGGCGGCTGCGCCGGCCAGGCGGGCGCCATCCGCCACGGCCTGTCCCGCGCCCTGCTGCAGTTCAACCCCGAGCTGCGCCCCGCCCTCAAAAAGGCCGGGTTCCTCACCCGCGATCCTCGCATGAAAGAGCGTAAGAAATACGGCCTCAAGGCTGCCCGTCGCGCTCCGCAGTTCAGCAAGCGCTAAACTTTATCAAAAGTGGTCAAAAACCCCGGAACTACGCGGTTTCCGGGGTTTTTCCTTTTCAAATG
>DXEI01000112.1 GCA_019115045.1 Candidatus Gemmiger excrementipullorum
TTATAGTACTGCTTGTCGATGGTCAGCTTGTACAGCCAGGTGACCAGCAGGTCGGTGCTGCCGGCGGTGGAGGCCAGGTCGGTGACCGGGTCGCCGCCCGAGAGCAGGTAGATGACGTTGAAGTTGTTGACGTTGCCGGTAAAGGTCGCGATCAGGTAGGGTGTCGTGACATACAGCATGTAGGGCAGCGTGATGCGGAAAAACGTCTGTACGGCGTTGGCGCCGTCCACCTTGGCGGCCTCGTACAGTTCGGTGGGGATGTTCTGCAGCACGCCGGTCAGCTGCAGCAGCGTATACGGCACGCCGACCCAGATGTTGATGACGATGACCGTCACCCGCGCCCAGGTGGGGTCGGTGAAAAACGGCAGGCTGGCGCCGTCGGCCAAAAAGCCCAGCTGGCGCAGCAGCACGTTGACCGCGCCGTCGGGCTGCAGCATCGTGCGCATGATCAGCAGCGAAACGAACATCGGCACCGCGCAGGGCAAAACGAAGCAGAACCGCCAGAAGCCCTTGGCTTTGGTATCGTTGCGGTTGATGACGATGGCCAGGATCATGCCGGCAATGTAGTTCGAGAAGGTGGCAAAGAACGCCCACACCAGCGTCCAGGCCAGCACGCGCCAGAACGTCGAGCCGAGGATGGAGCCCGAATCAAACAGCGCGGCGAAGTTTTCCAGCCCGACCCAGTCGAACAGTACCAGGTGGTTGCCGATCTTGGAGTAGTTGGTGAACGCCATGCAGATCATAAAGATCAGCGGCAGGATGGTCAGCGCCGTGATGAAGAGCATCGGCGGGGTCATCAGCAGGCGGTAGATGTTTTTGTCCAGCAGGCTCTTGAGATCCTCGATAAAGGTGTTGACATGCTTGCCGGCTTTGTGGCGGCACTCGGCCCGGTAGGCGCTTTTCAGTGTGCCGCGCCAGACCCAGACCATCACGCCGGTCAAAAGGATGGTCGCCAGGCCGTAGAGCAGCAGCAGGATGGACTGGTCGCCGGCCGTGTACTCAAACACCTGCAGTTCCTCGTTCCAGACTTCCTGGCGCTCGACGCTGCCCAGCGTGACGAGCATCGCCAGGTTGTGCAGCCCGTTTGTGGCCATAAACACAAAGTACGCAACTTCCAGCGCCAGGAACAAAAGCCCTTTGGCGATCTGCCCGTGCATGATGTTGCCCAGCCCCATAACGACGGCGGAAAGTTTGGTCTCCATGCCGCCTTTCGTCAGGGCGTCCCGCACGGTGTAGGGGGTGTCAAATTCCAGGTTGCGGCGCATCTTGGCCGCCATGATCGCATTCATCCGTAGAACCTCCCTTTCCCTTTACGAAATACCGTCGCTGTTCATCGCGTCGTTCATCGCCTCGGTCTGCTCGGCGGCGTTGTCATGGGTGATGGACCCGTTGCGGATGCCCTTGCCCATGTTTTCCACCGGCGTCCAGCAGTTGCTCATGGCGGCCACGAACGGCTGCAGCACCGAGGTGCGGTCGAACGTGTCGTTCTGCGCGGCTACCAGCGCGTCGTTGGCAACGGCCGGGTCGGCCAGCAGCTCGGTGTTGCAGGGGATGACGTTGCGCAGTTCGTAGTGCAGCTGCTGCGCTTCGGCCGAGCCGAGGTAGAGCGCCAGCTCGACGGCCTGCACCGGGTACTTGGTGTTGGTGTTGACGCCGATGGCTTTGCTGCCGGCGTAGGCGTACATCTGCTTTTGCTCGCCGTTCAGCGTAAAGGCGGGCAGCGCGGCCACGCCCATGTCGTCGCCCAGAATTTCTTTGATGGAAGCGGCGTCCCAGGAACCTGTGAACATCGCGTTGATGCTGCCGTCGCGCAGGCCCGCAATGCCGGAGCCGTCGGCGTCCACCACAAAGTGGGGGTCATTGTACAGATCGATCAGGTAGTCGGTGACGGCGGCCGCGTTTTCGCCGCCGAAATCGGCGCCCAGTTCCTCCTGCGTGCCGTCGCCGAACAGCGTGCAGCCGTTGCCGAAATAGAACGCCGGCAGATACCAGGAGTTGGTGAACGGGAAGCTGACGACGCCTTTTTCCAGCATGGCGTCCAGGCTCTTGACGTCCTCCTCGCTGAAAACGCTCTTGTCGTAGTACATGAACCAGGTGTTGGTGGTAAACGGCACGCCGTAGACATAGCCGTCCAGCGTCAGGCTGTCCACCAGCGCCTCGCTGTTGGTGGCCTTGATCTCGTCGGCGTACTTGCCGCCGAACTTGGCCAGCGCCCCGGCGTCGGTCAGCGTCGTCAGCGTGTCGTTGGCAAACATGAACACGTCGGCGCTGGCCTCGGCGTCCTGGCTCACGGTGCCGGCCGCGCCGGCTTCGTCCGCCACGCCGTACACAAAGGTGATGTCCCACTCGGGGTGCAGTTCGGCAAAGCGCTCACAGCAGGTCTGCAGCCATTCGCCGGCGTCTTTGGACTGGTCTTCCGACGGGCTCCAGACCATCAGGCGGACGCTTTCGGCGCCGCTCTCACTGCCCCCGCAGCCGGTCAGGCCCAGCGCGGCCAGCATAGCCCCCGCCAGGGCCAGCGCCGCCGCTTTTGTTTTACGCATCAGGCATTCCTCCGTCCTTTTGTGCTTCCGGGCGTCCAGAAGCGTTTCGTATTGTTTCGTTAATACAAACTATAGACCCCGGGCCAGTGTTTGTCAAGCAAAAAACGCCCCCAAACGTGCTTTTCGTGAACTCTGCACAAGGCGCACGGCCAAAAGTTGGTCGGTTTGACGGGGGCAGCTCCGAAACAACGAACGAAACTTTTTACAGGGCGTTTCGCCGTGTCCGCTGTTTGCATTTTGGCGCAAAATCGCGTATAATAGGCGGTAACAGAAACAACCGGAAACGACTGCCCGCCGCCCGGGCGAAGGGAGGGACCGCGATGGCGACGATGGAGCAGATCGCCAAGCAGCTGGGCGTATCCAAGGGGACGGTGTCCAAGGCGCTGAACGGCGCGCCGGACATCAGCGAAACATTGCGCAAAACCATTGTCGAGACCGCTGTGGCGCTGGGCTATACGCGGGCGCGGCGCGGCGCGGTGCGCACGCTGGCCGTGTTTATTGAGAATATGGACTATGCCCGCGCTGAGGATTTCGGCGCCGATATCATCACCGGCTTCCGCCAGATGGCCGAGCCCGCGGGCTACGACGTGCGCGTCATCGACTTGAGCCCTGAACTCGAGCGCAGTGTCCGCTACGACGAATACATGCTGCGCGAGGGGCTGCTGGGCGCGCTGTTTTTGGGCCTGAGCCTGAGCGACCCCTGGCTGCGGGACTTCCGCACCAGCCGCACCCCGGCCGTTTTGTACGATAACCTGGTGCGGCAAAACCCGACGGTGGCCACGCTGGGCATGGACAACAACGAGGCCATCGGCCAGGCGGTGGCGGCGCTGCAGGGCATGGGGCACCGCAAAGTCGGCTACCTCAGCAGCGCGCTGGGTTCGCACATCTACCAGGTGCGGTACCGCAGCTTTTTCAACGCGCTGCGCGACCATTCGCTGCCGGACGACGCCAGTTTAGCGGGCACGAGCTACTTTTCCTCCGAAACGCTGGACGACCACCTGCCGCGCCTGCTGGAACAGGGGGTCACGGCCATTTTGTGCAGCAGCGACCTGCTGGCGCACACCGTTATGATCCGCTGCCAGGAGCTGGGGCTGCACGTGCCGCGGGACATCAGCATCGTCGGCTTTGACGACCTGCCGTTTTGCGCGCACACCGCGCCGCCGCTTTCCACCATCCGGCAGGACCGGCTGCAGATCGGCAAAAGCGGGTACTATGCGCTGTCCAGCCTGATGAACGGCGTGCCCATCAGCAGTTTGCTGCTGCACGCTACGCTGGTGCTGCGCGGCTCCACCGGGCCGGCGCCCCAAAAAGCATAAAAACGCAACGCCCCCGGATATACGTCCGGGGGTGTTGCTGCTCAGCCGCGCACGGCGCGGGCCAAACAAGGAGGTTGGGGGATATGGGCGAACTGCCGTATGAAAACTACATCTTTGATCTGTACGGGACGCTGGTGGACATCCGCACGCGGGAGGATAAACCCGCGGCCTGGGCGGCGCTGGCGCGCTTTTACGGGTATTACGGCGCGGCCTACACCCCCGCCGAACTGCGCACGGCGTTTGCGCAGCTGACCGCCGAAGAAACGCCGGACCCCCGGCGGCAGAATTACGAGGCCTGGCCCGAGATCGAGCTGGAAACGGTGTTCCGGCAGCTGTTCCGGCAAAAGGGGGCCGCGGCGGGCCGGGAGCTGGCCGTGCACGCGGGGCAGTTTTTCCGCGCCATGACGACCGAGCGCCTGCGCCTGTACGACGGCGTGCCGGACTTGCTGCAAACGCTGCGGCAAAAGGGTGGGCGGGTGTACCTGCTGTCCAACGCGCAGCAGATCTTTACGGCATATGAACTGCGCGCCCTGGGCCTGACACCGTATTTTGACGCCGTCTACCTTTCCTCCGCCTGCGGCTGCAAAAAGCCGGACCCGCGCTTTTTCGCGCGGCTGCTCACCGGGCAGCACCTCGACCCCGCGCGCAGCATCATGGTCGGCAACGACGGCCGGTGCGACATCGACGGCGCGCGCCGCGCCGGGCTGGCCACGCTGTATGTGCGCTCGAACCTTTCCCCGCAAGAACCCTGGCCCCGGGCCGACCTGACGCTGCGCACCATGGACATCCCCGCCATGGCCCGCCTGCTGACCGGCGTGCCCGGCGAGGCAAAGGGCGTGTGAGGGGCGTATAAGAGCATCGGCCCCCAGGCAGGGGGGCTATCGAAGGGCAGTTCCTCCTGATGGGCTTTGAAAAAACGCTTGGCAGCAAGATAGGCGTCCAGTTCTTCCCGGTGTTCGGCGGCAAACTTCTCCTTCCGGGTTTTTCAGCCGATGGAAGCGTACTTTTTGTAAACCTCTTTGTAGGCTCCGTGGTTGGCGATATGGGAAAGGGTGGTGTCGATGGCCTTTATCCGGCGTTCCGATTTTCGGATGTCGGTCTTGGCGGAAAGTATCTCCCCGCTGACTTTATCCAGATAGGCGTCAAGGCTCTCCACGGTGGAGATCTCTTTCTGCCGCAGAAAGTCAAGGGCTTCCATGACCTTGTTGAAATCGCCGACAGTTCCTTTCAGCTTCCCCTTGGAAGTCCAGCCGGTGCGTTCCTCGCTCCGCATATCCAGATACCGGGAAAGCAGTTCGGGGATGGTCGGCTCCTTTGCCTGTTCCAGTGCTTCCAGCAGCGCCGCCTTTT
>DXEI01000113.1 GCA_019115045.1 Candidatus Gemmiger excrementipullorum
AAATCGCTGCAAAGCGACAGCTGCAAGGCAGAGGGTCGCAGCACTCCTTGGTGGAATGCAAGACCCGATAACGCAGCAGATGCCGCTTTGCAGGCAGAGTTTTGCGGCTTTGTTTTCTTATGGAACCGCGCAGTTGGCCGCCCCGTTTTGTGTTTACTGGTTACTGCGTGATGAGCGAAGCGTCCGGCACAAAACCGTAAAATTCCTGGTAAAATGCCTGCGCGTCGGCGGTGAAGGTCTCGAACGGGTAGGCGTCGGGGTGCAGTACGCTGGTAAGCCACAGCACGCCCAGCACGCCCGACGGCGTGGGCGAGTCCCACTCATCCAACCCCTGCGGCATCGTGTAGACCGCACCGTTTTGCACAGCAGTCAGCGCCGCCAGCTGGGCGTCGGCCCGGATGTCGTCGGCCGTGTAGCTTGCGCCCGAAGGGATGACCAGCACGTCGGGGTCCAGCGCCAGCAGCGTCTCGTAGGAGACTTCGGCCCAGTAATCGTCGTCGATGCCGGCGGCCGCGTTGACGCCGCCCGCCTGCTCGATCAAATCGTTCTGGTACATGCCGGCGGGGGCCACCGTCAGGTAGCTGCCATTGCCCAGCAGGCAGACTTCGGGCCTGGCAAGGTCCTGCGTCAGCGCAGCGGCGCGGGCCAGTTGCTCCCGCGTATAGGCCAGCAACGCGTCGGCCTGTTCCCCGGCCCCCAGGGCCTGGCCCAGCAGCGTCAGCATCGTCTCGAGCCCCTGCTGCGTCTCGGGGTCGACGACGAGCACCGGGATGCCGAGGTCCTCCAGCGTCTGGGCGTTGTCCAGCAGCTTTTTGGGCATGACGACAAGGTCAGGCGCCAGCGCGGCGACGGCCTCGACGTTGAGCTCCTTGAGCGTGCCGACCTGCGGCAGGCCGGGCAGTTCGGGCGCGGCCAGCGCGTAGAGCGCGCGGGTGTCGGCCTTGTTCTCAAGCCCGACGATCTTGTCTTTCTGCCCCAGCGCAAGGACGGCGTAGGTCGTGATGTAATAGCAGCTGACGACGCTTTCGGCCGGGGCGTCCAGCGTGACGGTGCGCCCGGCCTGGTCGGTCAGCGTCAGGGCGGCGTCCGGCGCGGCGGTCTCAGCCGTGCTTTCCGCTGCACTTTCGGCGGCAGGTTCGGCCGTCGGTTCGCTGGCGGTTTCACTGGCGGCTTCGGCTGTGCCGGCAGACGATGCGGGTGCGCCGCAGGCGGCCAGGCTGACGGCCAGCGCCAGCGCCAAAACCAAAGCGGTCAATTTTTGTACAAAACGGTGTTGCATAGGGGGTCCCTCCTCACTTTTGCAGCGCGGGCGTACGCCCGGTACCGTTATTCTAACACAAGAATAACGCACTGTCAAAGCGAAGTCTCCCCCGCCCCGGCGCGCTTACTGCATACCGCCGAACTGCTGCGCAAAGGCGTCCTGCGCGGCGCGGTCGCAGGCCCATTGCAGCGCGCGGTAGCGGCGGATCAGGTCCCACGCCGGCTCCGTCAGCAGTGAGCCGCCCCCGCCTGCCCCGCCGGGGCGGCGCGCGACCATCGCAAAGCCCCACTGGCTTTCCAGCTCGTTGAGCATGCCCCACGCCTTGGAGTAGGCCATGCCCATCGCGGCAGCCGCCGTGCGCAGGCTGCCGGTGCGCGCCACCAGTTCCAGCAGCTGCAGCGGGCCGGGGCCAAAGCATTTGCCCGCGCGGTACAGGCGCACCGGCGCGCTGGCGTGCAGCGGCGCGGGCAGCGCGGGGGCTAGCCGGGCGCGGATCGCCTCGGGCGGTTCGGCGTCAAGGTCCAGCTGCACCGCCCCGCTGCGGGCGCGCAGCGCGTTTAAGTGGGGCAGGTCCTCTTTTTTGACGACGGCCACCACGGCGGCGGGGCCGTCCAGCAGCGCCTGTAGTTCAGCCAGGTAGGGCGCGCAGTCCCGCTCAAACCGGCCGATCTCATCGACCAGCACCGTCGGCGCGCCGCTTTCGCGCGCGGCGCGCAGCGCCTGCACGCCGAACGCAGCAAACGTTTCGGGCACGGCGCGCACCGCGCCGTCCGCTTCGCAGCTGATGGGTGCCAGCGCGCCGGTGGCAAGGTTTTGCAAAGAGAACAGCGGCCCCGCCGCGCAGCGCCCGGTACACACCGTGCGCACGCCCAGCACGGGCTGCGGCAGGCGGCGGCACAGCCAGGCGGCCAGCGAGGTTTTGCCGCACAGCGGGCGGCCGGTAAGGATATAACGGGCAGGCATGGCAAAGCCCCCTTGGTGCAAGTTTTTCCGCCATTGTACCACAAAGCGCGCCGGTACGCAAAAGCCGCCCTTGACGGTATGCGCGCGGGGGGTGTATCATACGTTACAAAAGAAAAGAACGCATGCGCGCGCTTTCGCTGCCTTTGCGCGCGGCGCAGGAGGGGTCTTATGCTGGATACCATCGTACACATCATCAACGTGACCAACGAGTGGGTGTGGGCCTGGCCCACCATCGTGCTGATGCTGGGCACCCACCTGTTCATGACGGTGCGCACGCGCGGCATCCAGCGCATGCTGCCCACGGCGATCCGCCTTTCGGTCACCAAAGACCCCGACGCCGAGGGCGAGGTCTCGCAGTTTGCCACGCTGACGACGGCGCTGGCTTCCACCATCGGCACCGGCAACATCATCGGCGTCGGCACGGCCATCGCACTGGGCGGGCCGGGCGCGGTGTTCTGGTGCTGGATCGCCGGCATTTTGGGCATCGCCACCAAATATGCCGAGTCTCTCATCGCCGTCAAGTACCGCGTCAAGACCAAAGACGGCCGCATGCAGGGCGGCGCGATGTACGCGCTGGAGCGCGGCCTGCACATGAAATGGCTGGGCGTGGCGTTTGCGCTGTTCGGCGCGCTGGCGTCCTTTGGCATCGGCTGCGCCACGCAGGTCAATGCCATCGCCACCGTGTGCAGCGCCAACCTGGGCATCCCCAACTGGGTCACGGGGCTGGTGGTGGCCGCGCTGACGGCGCTGGTCATCTTTGGCGGCATCCAGACCATCTCCCGCGTGTGCGAAAAACTGGTGCCCTTTATGGCGGCTTTTTACATTTTGGGCTGCGCGGCCATTCTGGTGTACAACCGCGACTGCCTGTGGCTGACCGTGACGACGATCTGCCGCCTGGCGTTCACGCCCGGCGCGGCGGCCGGCGGCCTGACGGGCGGCGGCATCATGCTGGCGATGCGCTACGGCATTGCGCGGGGGTTGTTCTCGAACGAATCGGGCATGGGCTCGGCGCCCATCGTGGCGGCGGCCGCCCAGACGCGCAACCCGGTGCGCCAGGCGCTGGTGTCCTCGAGCGGGACGTTCTGGGATACCGTCGTCGTCTGCCTGATGACCGGCCTGGTGCTGGTTTCCAGCATCTTGAAAAACCCCGCCATCGACATGGGCGCCATTGAGGACGGCGGCATTTTGACGACGCTGGCCTTTGACCAGATCCCCGTGCTGGGGCCGGTGATCTTGGTGGTGGGCATCATCTCGTTTGCGTTTTCCACCGTGCTGGGCTGGTCCTATTACGGCGAGCGGTGCCTGGAATACCTCGTGGGCGAAAAAGGCCGCACGGCCTACCGCGTTGTGTATGTGGCGGTGGCGGCCATTGCGCCGGTGGTGGCGCTGAACCTGGTGTGGACGGTGGCCGACACCCTCAACGCGCTGATGGCGCTGCCCAACCTGATCGCGGTGCTGCTGCTCTCGGGCGTGATCGCGCGCGAGACCGAGACCTACATCCACGACCTGGACAAACGCTGCGAGGACCCGGTGCCGGTCGTCGACAAATAAGCGCGAACAGATCTTTGCGGCAGGGGGGATCCTCCCTGCCGTTTTTGCGCGCAAAATACCCAAAGCCGCCGTGTGTTCTTTGTCGCTTTCGCAGATTTTGCAAAGCGGGCCCGGCGGTTTTGTTGCAGTTTTTGGGCCGTATGCTACAATAACAGCAAAGCAGGCGGCCCGTTTGCACCCCGCCGCACCCTTACAAAAGGAGCACCGCTATGGCAGACTATATCATGGCGCTGGACGCCGGCACGACCTCCAACCGCTGCATCCTGTTCGATAAGCAGGGGCGCATGTGCAGCGTTGCCCAAAAAGAGTTCACCCAGTATTTCCCCAAGCCGGGCTGGGTGGAACATGACGCCAACGAGATCTGGACCACCCAGCTGGGGGTGGCGCTCTCGGCCATGAACGCCATCGGCGCGTCGGCGGCCGACATTGCGGCCATCGGCATCGCCAACCAGCGCGAGACGACCATCGTATGGGACCGCAATACCGGCGAGCCGGTCTACCGCGCCATCGTGTGGCAGTGCCGCCGCACCAGCGCGTACTGCGACGAGCTGAAAGCCCGCGGCCTGACCGACTGGTTCCGCCAAAAGACCGGCCTTGTCATCGACGCGTATTTTTCGGCCACCAAGCTCAAATGGATCTTGGACAATGTCGAGGGCGCGCGTGCCCGCGCCGAGGCGGGCGAGCTCATGTTCGGCACCGTCGAGACCTGGCTGATCTGGAAACTGACCTGCGGCAAAGTCCATGTGACCGACTACTCCAACGCCAGCCGCACGATGCTGTTCAACATCCATACGCTGGACTGGGACGACGAGATCCTGCAGCTGCTGGGCATCCCGCGCAGCATGCTGCCCCGCCCCGTGCCCAACAGCGAGTTTTATGAGTACGCCGACCCCATGCACTTTGGCGGCGAGATCAAGATCGCCGGCGCGGCCGGCGACCAGCAGGCCGCGCTGTTTGGCCAGACCTGCTTTGCGGCGGGCGACGCCAAAAACACCTACGGCACCGGCGGCTTTTTGCTGATGAACACCGGCGAGCACCCGGTGGAAAGCCAGAACGGCCTGGTGACGACGGTGGCCTGGGGCCTGGGCGGCAAGGTCTACTACGCGCTGGAGGGGTCCATTTTCGTGGCGGGGGCCGCCATCCAGTGGCTGCGCGACGAGCTGAAAATTTTGGAGGAATCGCGCGACAGCGAGTACATGGCCTGCAAAGTGCCCGACACCAACGGCTGCTATGTGGTGCCGGCCTTTACCGGCCTGGGCGCGCCCCACTGGGACCAGTACGCCCGCGGCGTCATTGTGGGGCTGACGCGCGGGTGCAGCAAAAACCACATCATCCGCGCCACGCTGGACAGCATGTGCTACCAGGTCAACGACGTGCTCAAAGCGATGGAGGCCGATGCCGGCATCCGGCTTTCGATGCTGAAAGTAGACGGCGGTGCGGCCGCCAACAACTACCTGCTGCAGGCGCAGGCCGACATCAGCGGCGCGCCGGTGGAGCGCCCGTGCTGCGTCGAGACGACGGCCCTGGGCGCGGCCTACCTGGCCGGGCTGGCCGTGGGCTACTGGCAGACGCCGCAGGACGTGCTGCAAAACCGCGCCGTCGACCGCGTGTTCACGCCGCAGATCGACGACGAGGCGCGCCGCCGCCGCGTGCACGGCTGGAACAAAGCCGTGCGCTGCGCCTACGGCTGGGCGCGGGACGACGAGAGCTGAACCTTTGCACCACAAAAACCGCGCCGCCCGCGGGCGGCCCAGTTTTTGCTGCGTGTTGCTTGCATCCGCCCCCGCCCGGTGGTATGATAAAGGCACACTTTTTTTGCGAAGGGGGCCGCCCTATGGACCGCGGACCGCTGCCCGTGTGCGAGATCATGGGCGTGCGCATCGCCGTGACCGACATGGCGCAGACCGTGCGCTGCCTGCGCCAAAACAAAGACGCCTGGCGCGGGCAGTACATCTGCGTGGCCAACGTACACACCACCGTGACCGCCTACGGCGACGAAAGCTACCGCGCCGTGCAAAACGGCGCCGTGCTGGCCCTGCCCGACGGCGGGCCGCTTTCGCAGTACAGCCGGCGGCACGGGTTCCCCCAGGCGCAGCGCGTCACCGGCCCCGACCTTATGCAGCAGATGCTGCGCGAGAGCGCCGGGCACGGCTGGCGGCATTACTTTTACGGGTCCACCCCGCAGACGCTGGACCTTTTGCGCCAAAAGATCGAGACCGCCTACCCCGGGGCCGTCATCGCCGGCATGGAGTCGCCGCCGTTCCGCCCGCTGACGCAGGAGGAAGACGCCGCCGCCGTGGCGCGCATCAACGCCGCCCGGCCGGACTTTGTGTGGGTGGGCCTGGGCGCGCCCAAACAGGAACGCTGGATGGCCGCCCACAAGGGCGCCGTGCAGGCCGTGATGCTGGGCGTGGGGGCCGCGTTCGACTACGAAGCCGGCAACATCCGCCGCGCGCCGCAGTGGATGCAGCGCTGCAGCCTGGAATGGCTGTACCGCCTGCTGCAGGACCCCAAACGCCTGTTTGGCCGGTATTTTGTGACCAACCTGAAATTTTTGTGGTGGGCCTGGCGGCATTGACGCCCCCCGCTGCCCCCCAAAGGAGGCGTCCGCTTTGCCCAACCCCGCCCCGCATCTGATCGTGATGCTGACCTACCGGGACCGCACGGTGCCCCAGGCTGCCGAGGTGTTTGCCCAGTGCCGCCACGCCCCGGCCGAATACTGGGGCTGCAAGGAGGAAGGCCTGCCGCTGCCGCAGCTGCAAGCGCTGTTTGCCGCCATGAAAGCCTGCGGCAAAAAGACCGCGCTGGAGGTGGTGGCCTACACCGAGGCCGAGGGCCTGCGCGGCGCGCAGATGGCCGCCGACTGCGGCTGCGACCTGCTGCTGGGGACCGTGTACTCCGACGCGATCCTGGCGCTGTGCCAGGCGCACGGTATGCGCTACATGCCCTTTGTGGGGCAGGTGCGGGGCCGCCCCTCGGCACTGGAGGGCACGGCGGAACAGATGATCCGCCAGGCGCAGGCCTGCCTGCAAAAGGGCGTGTTCGGCTTTGATTTGCTGGGCTACCGCTACCGCGGCGACGCCGGGGCGCTGATCCGCCGGTTCGTTGCCGCCGTGCCCGCCCCGGTCTGCGTGGCCGGCAGCGTGGACAGCCTGCCCAAACTGGACGAGCTGCGCGACATCGCGCCCTGGGCGTTCACCATCGGCAGCGCCTTTTTTGACGAGAAATTCGGGCCCGGGTTTGCCGCGCAGATCCTCCGCGTGGCCCGGTACCTGCAACCCACACAGGAGGGCGCCGATGCTGCGGATGTTTTACCCCTGTGAATACGCCGCCAGCGTATTTGCCATCGACTATGACGCGCTGTACCGCCTGGGCTACCGCGGCGTGCTGTTTGACATCGACAACACGCTGGTGCCGCACGGCAACGGCTCGACCCCGGCGGTGGACGCGCTGTTTGCGCGCATCCACCGCGCCGGGCTGAAAACGCTGCTGCTCTCCAACAACAGCGAGGAACGCATCCTGCGGTTTTTGGCCCACATCGACGATACGCCCTACATCGCCCTGGCCAACAAGCCGGACCCCGCCGCCTACCGTCGCGCCGTGCAGATGCTGGGCCTGCGCCCCGAGCAGACCGTGGTGGTGGGCGACCAGCTCTTTACCGATATCTACGGCGCCAACCGCGCCGGGCTGGACAGCATCCTGGTGCAGTTTTTGCACCATGCCGGCGAGCGCCATTTTGGCAAGCGCCGCGCGGTGGAAGCCCTGCTGCTGCGCTGCTGGCGCCACAGCCGCCGGCGCCGCCGCATCGGCGCCGTCACCCTGCCGGGAGAGGAGGCCCCCATGCCGCAAAAACGCCGTAAACTGTTTTGCGAGATGAACCCGCTGTTCTACGCGATCTCGGTACAAAAAGAGATCTTGCGCCGCCACCTGGCCGACCGGCTGCACCCGCAGCCCTTTGCACGCGCCCGCCAAAGCGCGCCGCTGCCCAACCTGGTGTATGCGCGCACTATCCACATGATCCGCCGCGCGCCGGGCGTCAACCTGGAACACCAGCAAAACAAGGCGGTCAACATCGGCCTGGCGGCCGGTAAGATCGACGGGCTGCTGATCCGCCCGGGGGAGGTATTCTCCTTTTGGCAGGCGGTGGGCAAAGTCACCCGCCGCAACGGCTATAAAGAGGGGCGCGTCATCGCACACGGCCGCCTGACGGCCGACATCGGCGGCGGGTTGTGCAACCTTTCGCACACGCTGCACCAGTTGGTGCTGCACAGCCCGCTGCAGGTGACTGAGTTCCACCACCATTCCGACGCGCTGGCCCCCGACGAAGGCCCGCACGTGCCGTTCAGCGCCGGGACCTCGATCTGCTACAACTACGTCGATTTCCGGTTTTGCAACACCACCGGCCAGACCGTGCAGCTGCGCGTCTGGTGTGAGGGCGAGGAGATGCATGCCGAGCTGCGCAGCGAGCGCCCCTTCCCTTGCCGGTATGAGATCGTTGAGGAGGACCGCCACTTTTGCCGCGAGGGCGACGGGCGGTACTACCATATCTCCCGCATTGGGCGCAACGTCTACGACGCGCACAGCGGCGCGCTGCTGCGCAAGGAGCCGCTGTTTGACAACCACTCCCGCGTGATGTACGACCCCGCGCTGATCCCGCCGGAGCTGCTGCGGACCTGAACCAGCAACAACACGCCCGGGGCGCTCTTGTGAGCGCCCCGGGCTTTGCTTTGGGGTATCTGAATGTCAGGGAAATGCTTACGGGGCCGCGCCTTTACGCTTCGGCGGCAAAGGCGTCCTTGCCCAAGCCGCAGACCGGGCACAGCCAGTCGGCGGGGACATCCGCCCACGGGGTGCCGGGCGCGATGCCGTTGTCGGGGTCGCCCAGGGCGGGGTCATAGACATAGCCGCAGGGGCAGATATACTTTTCCATTGTAGGGTCCTCCTTGTTTTTTCAGGCTTTCCACAGCCCGTGCAGGTTGCAATAGGCGTAGACGGCTTCGACCGTGTCGCCGGGGGCCAGCGCAAAGGCCGCGGACGGGGCTTCGCCGGGGGCAAGATACCGGATCTGGCTGCCGTGTTTCGTTTGCAGGGCGATCCACTCGATATAATGCACGTCCAGCATCGGGTGTTCGACGCTGCCCACCGTCACCTGCACGGTGTCGCCGTCGACGGTGTAGACCGGGATGTGCTTTTCGTGCGCGGCCTCCACCGTGCCGGGGATGAGCTGCGTCATCTTTTGCCCGCAGCAGAAAACCGGTACGCCGCTGTCCTTGACCATCGTGACGATGTTGCCGCAGTGTTCGCAGCGGAAAAATTTGAGCTCCATAGTGCGCCTCCTTGTTTGGGTTTGGTGAAATTATAGGAATTTTTCTTGATCTATCCGGCAGCCGGCTTGCTGCCGGTTCGTTTCTTGCTTATAGTATAGCACAGTTTTTGTGTTTGTAAAGAGTATTTTTAGGATTTATTATTACTTTTTTCTGGAAATTGCGCCCTGCTGGACGCCGGGGCGCAAAAAGCGTACAATAAGGGCAGACTGTACACAACAAAGGGGAACGCTATGAAACGTTTGGTCGTGGGCCTGCTGGCCCATGTGGACAGCGGCAAGACCACGCTGGCCGAAGGGCTGTTGTACCGCGCGGGCGCGCTGCGCAAGCTGGGCCGGGTGGACCACCGCGACGCCTTTTTGGACACCGACGCGCAGGAGCGCGCGCGGGGCATCACGATCTTTGCCAAGCAGGCCGTGCTGGCGCTGCCGGCGGCCGGCGAAGCCGAGGAGACCGAGCTGACGCTGCTGGACACGCCTGGGCATGTGGATTTTTCGGCCGAGGCCGAGCGCGCCCTGCAGGTGCTGGACTACGCGGTGCTGGTGGTCAGCGGCACCGACGGCGTGCAGGCCCACACCGAGACGCTGTGGAAGCTGCTGGCGCGCTACCGCGTGCCGACGTTTGTGTTTGTGAACAAGATGGACCTGCCGGGGGCCGACGCCGCCGTGCGCCTGCGGGAGCTGCGCGGCCGTTTTGGCGACGGCTGCATAGACTTTACCGCCGCGCCCGACGCCGAAGCGCTGGCGCTGTGCAGCGAACCGCTGATGGAGGAAGTGCTGGCCACCGGCGCGCCGCGCCCCGCCACACTGGTGCAGGCCATTGCGCGGCGGCAGGTGTTCCCCTGCTTTTTTGGCGCGGCGCTGCGCCTGCAGGGCCTGGACGAGCTGCTGCGCGCGCTGCAGACGCTGACGCGCATGCCGCCCACCTGGCCGGAGTTTGGCGCGCGGGTGTTCAAGATCAGCCAGGACGACGCCGGCGCACGGCTGACCTGGCTGAAGGTGACCGGCGGCACGCTGCCGGTCAAGGCCGTGCTGTCCGGCGGCGAGAAAGCCGACGCGCTGCGGCTGTACAACGGCAGCAAGTTCCGGCTGGTGAGCGCCGCAGAGCCCGGCATGGTGGTGGCGGTGGCCGGCCCGGCCCGCACGCGCCCCGGCCAGGGCCTGGGGGCCGAGGCTGACGCCGAAGCCCCGCTGCTGGAACCGGTGCTGAACTACCGCGCCAGCTGCCCCGCCGCCGACCCGCACACGCTGCTGCGCGCGCTGCGCACGCTGGAGGACGAGGACCCGCAGCTGCATGTGGCCTGGCGCGACGACCTGGCCGAGGTGCATGTACAGCTGATGGGCGAAGTGCAGCTGGAAATTTTGCAGGGGCTGCTGCAAAGCCGCTTTGGGCTGGCGGTCACCTTCAGCGAGGGTGGCATCCTGTACAAAGAGACGATCACCCGGGCAGTGGAGGGCGTCGGCCACTATGAGCCGCTGCGCCATTATGCCGAGGTCCACCTGCTGCTGGAACCGGGGGCCCGCGGCAGCGGCGTGCAGCTGGCTGCCGACTGCCCGCCCGACAGCCTGGCCGAAAACTGGCAGCGCCTGGTGCTGACCCACCTGGCCGAGCGCACCCACCCCGGCGTGCTGACCGGCGCGCCGCTGACCGACGTCAAGATCACGCTGGCGGCCGGGCGCGCGCACCTAAAGCATACCGAGGGCGGGGATTTCCGCCAGGCCACCTACCGCGCGGTGCGCCAGGGCCTGCGCACAGCGGCCGCGCAAAACGCCGTGCAGCTGCTGGAACCGTGGTACGCCTTTACGCTGGAACTGCCCGCCGACGCCGTGGGCCGCGCGATGGCCGACATCCAGCGCCTGTGCGGCAGTTTTGACGCGCCCGAAACGCTGGGCGACATCGCCCGCCTGACCGGCCGCCTGCCGGTGGCCACAGCACGCGGCTACGCGCGCGAAGTCGCGGCCTACACCCACGGCCTGGGCCGCTGGAGCGTGCTGCCCGCCGGGTACGACGCCTGCCACGACGCCGAAGCCGTCGTGGCCGCCTGCGGCTACGACCCTGACGCCGACACCGAGAACCCGGCGGACTCGGTCTTTTGCGCGCACGGGGCCGGGTACACCGTACACTGGGACGAGGTGCCCGCCCGCGCCCATGTGGCCAGCGGCCTGGCGCGGCGGCTGGCCCCCGCCGGGGCGGATGCGGACGACAGCGGGCAGGGCGCTGCGCGCCGGCGCGCCGACGCCTACCGCGGCACGCTGGAGCAGGACAAAGAGCTGCTGGCGATCTTTGAGCGCACCTACGGCGCCGTCAAGCGCCGGGGCGAAGCCCCCACCGACGCCAAAAAGGCCGCGCGCGCCGCGCTGCACACCGCCCCGGCCGCCCCTGCAGCCCCCGCGACCCAAACGCCGCCCGCCGGGCCGGAGTATCTGCTGGTGGACGGCTACAACGTCATTTACGCCTGGGAGGAACTGCGCCGCCTGGCCAACGACAACCTGGACGCCGCGCGCCGCCGCCTGATGGATATTTTGTGCAACTACGCCGGGTACCGCCGCTGCGTGCCGATTTTGGTATTTGACGCCTACAAGGTGCGCGGCGGCGTGCGCGAGGTCGAGCGGTACCACAACCTCTACGTCGTCTACACGCAGGAAGCCGAGACCGCCGACATGTACATTGAGCGCGCGACCCACGAGCTTGCCAAAGAGCGGCGCACCCGCGTCGTCAGCAGCGACGGGGCCGAGCAGATCATCGTGCTGGGGCACGGCGCGCTGCGGGTCTCGGCCCGCGCCTTTGCCGAGGAAGTGGCCGCCGTCGAAGCCGAGATCCGCGCGTTTTTGCAGGGGTGAGGCGGCGGGGGTAAGGGCCCGTGACCCGTGCGGCGTTGGATGTTCACGGTTTGTAAGGTGTTTATTTCGCATGGTAGGGCGGGCGATTTCGCCCGCCGCACATTATAAAAATTATTTTTTGAAAAACCGTCGGTGCGGCGGGGTCAAGACCCCGCCCTACAAACCGGCGGTAACGGTCGGTTTTTCCCCGCCCCCTTAACTACACCACACAACGCAAAAGGCGGCTGCCCGCGGAAATCCCGCGGGCAGCCGCCCGTTTTTTGTCGTGCCGGGGTCTGTGCGAAAGCGCTCAGACAACGCCCTGGCTCATCATCGCGCTGGCGATCTTCTGGAAGCCCGCGATGTTCGCGCCGGCGACGAGGTTGCCCTTCATGCCGTACTCCTCGGCCGCGGCGGCGGTATTCTTGTAGATGTTGACCATGATGTCGTGCAGGCGGGCGTCGACTTCCTCAAACGTCCAGGCCAGGCGCAGCGAGTTCTGGCTCATCTCAAGGCCGGAGGTCGCCACGCCGCCGGCGTTGGACGCCTTGGCAGGTCCAAACAGGACGCCGTTTTCCTGCAGGTAGGCGGTGGCGTCGGGGGTGGTGGGCATGTTGGCGCCCTCGGCTACCGCGTAGCAGCCGTTGGCGACCAGCGCCTTGGCGCCCTCGAGCGGGAGCTCGTTCTGGGTAGCGCAGGGCAGCGCAATGTCGCACGCGACGTTCCAGATGCCCTGGCTGCCCTCGACATACTTGGCAGAAGGCACATAGTCGAGGTAGGTCTTGATGCGCGCGCGCTTGACCTCCTTGATCTCCTTCATGACCTTGTAGTCGATGCCGTTCTCATCGACGATATAGCCGTTGGAATCGCTCATGGCGATGACCTTGGCGCCCAGCTGGGTGGCTTTCTGGTTGGCGTAGATGGCCACGTTGCCGGAACCGGAGATGACGACCTTGGCGCCCTGGAAGCTCTTGCCGTTGGCCTTGAGCATCTCGTCGGTGAAGTAGCACAGGCCGTAGCCGGTGGCCTCGGTACGGGCGAGGGAACCGCCGTAGGGGATGCCCTTGCCGGTGAGCACGCCGGTAAACTCGTTGCAGATGCGCTTGTACTGGCCGAACATATAGCCGATCTCACGCCCGCCGACGCCGATGTCGCCGGCCGGCACGTCGGTGTTGGGGCCGATGTGGCGGTACAGCTCGGTCATAAAGCTCTGGCAGAAACGCATGACCTCGGCGTCGGACTTGCCGTGGGGGTCAAAGTCGGAACCGCCCTTGCCGCCGCCCATGGGCAGGCCGGTGAGGCTGTTTTTGAAGCACTGCTCAAAGCCCAGGAACTTGATGATGGACAAATTGACGCTGGGGTGGAAGCGCAGGCCGCCCTTGTAGGGGCCAATGGCGGAGTTGAACTCGACACGGTAGCCGCGGTTGACCTGCACCTTGCCGGCATCGTCGACCCAGGGCACGCGGAACATCACGACGCGCTCGGGCTCGACCATGCGCTCGATCAGGCCGGCGGCCTCATACTCGGGGTGGGCGGCGACGACCGGCTCCAGGCTTTCGAGGACTTCCTCAGCCGCCTGCAGGAACTCCTTCTGCTCGGGGTAGCGCTGGGTCAGACCCTCGTACACGCCCTGCAGATACGCATTTTTGATCGACATGTGGGACACTCTCCTTTATATAAATTTCGAACACCGCCTTTATCCTACCACGTGATGCGTAGTTTTTCAAGATTTTTGCAGTAACTTTCATAAAGTTTGTGCGTATTTCAGCGGCAGGTGTCCCCATGCCATGGACAGTTTGTGCAATTTTACAGTATTTAAGAAAGTTCACGGCAGCATCTGCACCGGCGTGTAGCCGGTGCTGCCCTGCAAAAAGGCGTCGATGGCGATGAGGCCGTAGTCATAGTCGGCGACATAGGGCTCTTTCTCGCGCAGCGGCAGCAGAAAGCGCCCGTCGTCGGTCACGG
>DXEI01000114.1 GCA_019115045.1 Candidatus Gemmiger excrementipullorum
CCATGGGTGCCGCGGCCGGGCTTCTTCATGATCTCAAATTCCTTCTTGCCCACAAAGATGCTGCTGTTGCCGGGCTTGACAGCCATGCTCAGCAGGCTGCCCAGCACCTCGGCGGTCTTGGCGGCCTCGCCCTCGTCGGCGCAGTTGATGCCGATATGCCCCAGCTCCAGGCCCAGCATCGTGTCGACGGCCTCGCGGCTCATGGCGGTGATCTCATCCCACGCGCCGGCCTTGATCTTGTCGCTCTTGCACATCCAGGTGCCGCCCACGGCCACGATCTGGTTGTAGCCCAGGTAGTTGTTCACGTTCTTGGCGTTGACGCCGCCGGTGCACATCCATTTGCAGGTCTTGAGCGCCGCGCCGATGTTCTTGAGCATGTCCACGCCGCCGTTGGCCTCGGCCGGGAAGAACTTGACCACTTCGCAACCCATGTTCATGGCCTGCTGCATCTCGCCGGCAGTGGCAGTGCCGGGCATCATGATGCCGCCTTTGTCGATGACGTACTGGCAGACCGCCGGGTCAAAGCCGGGCGCGACGATGAACGAAGCGCCCGCGGCCATCGCGCGGTCGGCCTGGTCGATGGTCAGCACGGTGCCGGCGCCCAGCAGCATGTCGGGCAGCTCGTCGTGGATCTTCTTGATGCACTCCTCGGCGCAGGCCGTGCGGAAGGTGACCTCCGCCGCCGGCAGGCCGCCGTCCATCAGGGCTTTGCACAGGGGCAGCGCCTCGTCCACGCTGTTGAAGGCAATGACCGGGATGATGCCGATCTCGTATACGCGCTGTACAACAGGATTCATAGCAATTCTCCTTCACTCTTAGTGTGCGCGGCGGCGCCGCGGTCACGGCGTATCTGCGCACTTCGTTACTATAATTATACCCGGCGGTGTGCTATGCGTCAATCGGGCAAAATATACAGCGTAAGGCGCACATTTTTTGTGGTAAATGCCGGGGGTTCCGCCATCCGGCATAGGGGTTGCCAAAATGCGAAAACCCTGCTATAATCGTTCCATGATGCGGAACACGGCGCGCGGGCGCTGGGATGCGCAAAAGTATGAATAATTTGTTAATTTTTGGCGGAGGTGGTCCTGTGGCAGAAAAAGGCGGCGTGCAAAGCGTAGAGCGCACCTTTGCCCTGATCGAACAGCTGGCGGCCCACCCGCAGGGCGCCACGCTGCAGCGCCTGGCGCAGGGCACCGGCCTGGCCAAAAGCACGGTGCACCGGCTGCTGGCCAGCCTGGCGGCGCTGGGGTATGTGGCGCAGGACGAAGCGGGGGACCGCTACCGCCTGACGCTGAAGATGTTTGAGCTTTCCAGCGGCATCGTCAACCGCATGGACATCATGGGCGTCGCCAAAGCCCACCTGGAGCGGCTGGCCCAGCGCACCGGCGAGGCCGTGCACCTGGTCATCCGCGACGGGCAGGATATCGTCTACCTTTACAAGGCCGAAAACGGCCCCATGCGCATGTCCAGCCGGGTGGGGCTGCGCAGCCCGCTGTACTGCACCGGCGTCGGCAAAGCGATCCTGGCGACGCTGCCGCCGCAGGAGGTGGAGGAGGTCTGGGCCCGCAGCCGCCCGCAGAAACTGACGGGCCGCACCATCACCGACCTGGCCCAGCTGCGCGCCCAGCTCGACGAGGTGCGCGCCAACGGCTACGCCATCGACGATGAGGAGAACGAGCTCGGCGTGCGCTGCGTGGCGGTGGCCATCCCCGGTGCGGACGGCCGTGCCGACAGCGCGTTTTCCATCAGCGGGCAGACGCCCTACATGACGGCGCAGCGCATCCGGCGCATCGCCGCCATGGCGCTGGACGCCCGCACCGACATCCTGGCCGACCTGGGCCTGGCCCGGCGCGGCTGAAGCGCCGTACAAAAAAAGAACGGCCGGTTTTGCCGGCCGCAGGAAAGGGAAATTCTGTATGCAGCCACTGTACCAAGCCCTCCGCAAGCAGCCGATTTTGTCGGCCTACGGCATCTTCTGCTTTTTTGACATCGGCCTGTTCTGGCTGACGGTCAGCGCCGGGCAGGAGGTCATGACGACCTACACGTTTTTTGCGCAGTTCCTCGCCGCGCCGGCGCTGACGGCCGTGCTCTCGTTTTTGGCGGGGCGCAAGCCCGGCAAAGCCGCCCAGCGCTGGGCGCTGGTGCTGCTGTTCGGGGCGGGGTACAGCCTGCTGTGGTTCTTTACGCTCAACGCCGCCAACGCGCTGCTGGCGGGCACCTTCACCCCGCCGCTGCTGCAGGACTTTCTCTTCGGCGCGTTCGTGGCGGCATTGGGCCTGGCGCTGGGGTTGATGGCACGCAGCCTGAAAAAGACGAAATAAGCGCGGCCCGGACACAAAAAAGCTCCCCCTTTGGGGGAGCTTTTTGCATTTGCGCGGTCAGCCCGCCGCAAAGTTTTCCAATATGCGCAGCATCGTGTCCAGGCTGCGCTCGTTAAACTCCAAGATCAAAATATCGCAGCTGGGGTCGTTGACCAGAGCGGGGTCAAAGGTGTCGATGTGTTCGTTCCAGCAGGCGGCAAAGCGCGCTTCCAGGTAGGGCATGTAATATTCGCTGAAGGAATCCCCGATCACCCGCACCACGCGGTCGTCTTTTTCAAACAGCAGGGCGTAGCCGGGCACCGCGTAGGTAGGCTCCGGCGGCAGCACGGCGTACAGCGCGGCCACGTTGGCCATGTCGCCGGTCGTGGTGCCGGTCTGTTGCACGGGGTACTGCTCGGGCGGCAGTGTCGGCAGGCCCAGCGCTTCAAAGATGCCGTCCAGGCCGATCAGCGCGCCCAGCGCGTTCCAGTGGGTGTCGGTCTTGTAGTACAGCAGGCGCTCGGGGTCCAGGCGGGCCTGGCTGCGCAGCGTTTCATACCGCCACACCACCGGCACCGTCGTATGGCTTTGCAGGTAGGCGGCCATGCGGTCGGTGCGGTTTTCTTCCTCCACAATGGGGTAGCCGTCGGGCATGTATTCGCGGTAGATGCGGTCCTTGCTGGGCGTAAAGTCCACCACCAGCGTACAGCCGTGCTCGGCCAGGTCGTTGCTCAGGTTTTGCAGCGCGGCGCTGGCGCGGGCCAGCGTCTCCTCGCTGTCGTTGATGCCGGGCAGGCCCTGGTAGTTGGCCACCGGCTGGGCGGCGGTGGGGCCGTCCTTATAAAACAGCCAGCCGTCCTTGCCGGGCAGCACCTGGTCGCTTTGGCTGGTGCCGAACAGCTTGTAGTCGATGCTGGCGTTCAGCAGCACGAACTGGTAGCGGAAAGGGGAATTGTCCACAAAAAAGTTGTCGAGATTGCGGCTGAGCTCCCGCAAGGGGCTTTGCAGCACCTGCGGCAGGCCGGTCATCAGGCGGTTTTCGTGGCTGTCCATCGAAAGCTGCTTGGAAAACACGTTAAAGACCACAAAAGAAAGCCCCAGCACCCCGCAAAACAGCAGGAGCAGCAGCCGTTGCGCAAATTTTTTCATGCGGGCCCTCCTTTTAGAACTGGAAGTAGATGAAAGCGTTGTAGGTGCCGGCCGTCACCCGCATCAGCGAGAAGAAGAACAGCACCAGCAGGCCGGCCGTCATGGCGGGGCCGGGGGCCTTGCGGGCGTTCAGCGCCTCTTTCAGCCGCGGGAACAGCGCCTGCACAGGCCCGCACAGCAGCACGCCCGCCGCCAGCAGCCACAGCAGCTTGGCGTCGGCAAAAGCCGCCAGCGTGTAGCCGGGCTCGCCGTTCTGCCAGCGCAGGATGCCCCCCAGCGCCGCCAGCCCCTGCCCAAGGCCCGGCGCGCCAAAGATCACCAGCGTGGCCCACAGCACCACCAGCATATACAGGTGGCGCACCAGCGCCGGCAGCTTGGCCAGCAGATCGCGCAGGCCCAAACGCTCCACACACAAGATCAGCCCGTGCAGCAGGCCAAACACCACATACTGCCACGCCGCGCCGTGCCACAGGCCGGTCAGCACAAAGACGATGACGAGGTTGCGGCAGGTGCGCGCCGTGCCGCAGCGGCTGCCGCCCAGCGGGATGTACAGGTAGTCGCGGAACCAGCTGGACAGCGAGATATGCCACCGGCGCCAATATTCGCCGATGCTCTGCGCCAGGTAGGGGTAGTCGAAGTTCTCCGGCAGGTCCAGGCCAAAAAAGCAGCCGATGCCAATGGCCATGTCGCTGTAGCCGGAAAAATCAAAATACAGCTGCAGCATAAACGCTGTGTACCCCAGCACCAGAATGGGCGCGGGCAGCGTCTGCGCCGGCACCGATGTCGCGCGCTGGTAGATCAGCGCCAGCTGGTCGGCCAGCAGCACCTTTTTGGAAAGGCCGAACAAAAACCGTTTGATGCCGTAGCAAAACCGCTCGGCCGTGACGCGGCGGCTCTCGGCCCGGGGGTCCAGCTGGGGGGCCTGCTGGCCGTACCGCACGATGGGGCCCGACGGCCCGTGGCCAAAAAACGCCAGGAACACAAAAAAGCGCACCGGGCTGCGGCACGCCTGCACCCGGCCGGCGGCCACGTCGGCACAGTAGCCGATGGCGGCAAACAGGTAAAAGCTGATGCCCAGCGGCAGCGCCGGCGCCAGCACCGGCAGCAGCCCGGGGAACAGCCGGTTGACGCTTTCGGCCGCAAAGCCTGCGTATTTGAACAGGCACAGCACGCCCAGGTCGGCGGCGACGAGCAGCGCCAGCAGCCCCCGCTTGCGCGCGGTGCGCGCCAGCGCCAGGCCGCCCAGCCAGTTCAGCGCCGCCACGCCCAGCAGCAGCGCCGCACCGCGCAGGCCGCTCCACCCGAACAGGATCAGGCTGAACAGGCACAGCACGGCGTTGCGCGCGGCTTTGGGCAGCACATAGTAGACGGCCAGTGCCAGCGGCAGAAAGATGAACAAAAATTGTACCGATGAAAAAGCCATACCTCGCCCCGCATGTTTCCAAAAAATTTACATTTATTTCATTATACGGTGTCGCGGCCGCTTCGGCAAGCCCGGAAACACCAAAACACGACAATTTTTTCGCCCGCCGCCCGCGCGCCCCGCGCCCGTAGACAACCGACCCCAAAAAGGCTATAATAAAAGGACACAAAGCCGTTGGGAGGACCCGCGATGCAAAACCTGATCTTTGGCGCGTTCGCCGCGCTGGAAGGCTACCGCGAGGGCGACGCCGCCAACCTGGGCCGCGCCGTCTATGACCGCTGCACGGTGGTGGCGCTGTGCAGCGCCAAAGCGCAAAACCCCGGCTGCACGGTGGCGCTGGTCACCAACGCGCCGCCGCCGGAACCATTCGCAGGCCAGCTGCAAGCAGCGGGGGTGGAGATCTGGGCCTGCCCGTTCGATGCCTACCGCGTGCCGGCCGACACCAACTGGGCGCTGGCCTACTACAAGCTCTGCGCCATGGACTGGGTGCTGGCCCACCGGGAATTTGCCAATGCGGCCATGATCGACCTGGACACCTACACCCAGTACCCGCTCGACGACCTTTGGCGCGAAACGCCCGAGGCCGTGCTGCTGTACCAGGTGCCGCACGCGGCGGGGCAGGGCATGGCGCAGGCGATCTCCCGCGTGTATGATACGGTCTGCCCCGGCGGCGCGCCCCATGTGCTGACGCATTTCGGCGGTGAGCTGGTGGCCGGCAGCCAACCGCGGCTGCAGGCGTTCATGGCGCTGTGCCGCGCCTATTTTGGCGAGCTGCAGGCCGCCGGCGTCACCCCCAAAGAGGGGGACGAAGCCGTCTGGTGCGGCGCCGCCTACCGCAGCGCGCAGGCCGGGCAGCCGGTGCGCGCCGCCAACGCTTATATTTTCCGCTACTGGCTGGGCGGGCGGTTCTATTTTGTGTCCACCAACTATGTGCTGGACCCCGTGTGCATCCTGCACCTGCCCGGCGCCGCCAAGGACCGCCAGCTCAAGCTGCTGTACCGCGCCTATACAAAAAACGGGCGCTTCCCGCCGGCGGGCAGGGTGCACCGCCTGTGCGGCCTGCCCGCCGCCCGCCCGCCGCTGTTGCGCACCCTGTGGGTGCGGCTGCTGGCCAAACTGCCGGGCTGAGCCCTCGCCGACCACTGCTGTTCAAGGAGACGACCGATGCCCAAGACCCCCAAAGCCCACGACAAAAAGCTGACCAAACGGCTGGAGACCGTCATCAAGACGCTGATCCCCCAGCGCGGGCAGGACGCCGACCAGCTCGGCCCCATGATGCGCGCCATCAAGGCCGTGCACAGCGTCACCGACCCGACCTCGATGCTGCCGGAGGACCTCGACCGCCAGCGCGCCGCGCAGGAGCTGTTCGGCCGCCTGGTGACGCCGTCGCTGGGCATCCGCAGCGACGCGCTGGCCGTCAACGATATCCCGGCCGAGTGGGTCAGCCTCGAACACGGGCATGACCGCCGCCACGCCGTATTGTACTGCCACGGCGGCGGCTACACCTGCGGCCAGCTGGGCTACGCGCGCATCCTGGCCAGCAAGCTGGCGCTGTGCACGGGGTTCGACGTGCTCTCGTTTGAGTACCGCCTTGCCCCCGAGCACCGCTACCCCGCGGCGCTGCAGGACGCCCTGGCTATGTGGGATTATTTGATGTATATGGGCTACGGCGCGCGGGATGTCATCGTCGCGGGCGACTCCGCCGGCGGCAACCTGGCGCTGGAACTCTGCCTCAAGCTCAAAGCGCAGGGGCGCGCCCAGCCGCGCGGGCTGCTGCTGTTCAGCCCCTGGACCGATATGACGGCCAGCGGCAAAAGCTACCGCAGCTGCCGCGCGCTGGACCCCATGCTGACGATGGAATACATCGAGGCCGTGCGCATGGCCTACACCGGCCCCGGCGCCGACTGGGCGGACCCCTGTTACAGCCCGCTGTTTGCCGATTTGCGCGGCCTGCCGCCCACGCTGGTGCAGGTGGGCACCAATGAGATCCTGCGCGCCGACAGCGAGCGCCTGGCCGAAGCCCTGCAAAAAGCCGGCGGCTACGCCCGGCTGGAAGTGTATGAGGAATGCTGGCATGTCTTCCAGCAGATGCCGATCCGCCGCGCCGAAGAAGCGATGGAAGCCGCCGGGCGCTTTGTGCAGCAGCTGCTGTAAGCGCACGCAAGAGAGGAGGGAACACCTGTGGCGCAGACCTGGTATAAAGTGGATAATGTCGCCAAGGTGTTTTTGGCAACGACGACCCGCCGCGACCCGCGGGTGTTCCGCGTAAGCTGCACCCTGACCGAGGAGGTCGACCTGGACCTGCTGAACAAGGCGCTGCGCCATACCGCCAAAGAGTGGCCGCAGTTCCAGGTGACGCTGCACCGCGGGCTGTTCTGGCATTATTTTGAGGCGACGGACCAGATCCCCGCCGCCCGGCAGGAGGACAAAAGCCCCTGCGCGCCGCTGTATGTGCCGTCGCGCCGCAACCGGCTGATCTACCGCGTCAGCTGCTTTGGCGCGCGCATCAACCTCGAGATGTTCCACGCCCTGACCGACGGCAACGGCGGGCTGTTGTATTTGCAGTCCATCGTCTGCAACTACCTGGCGCTGCGCCACCCCGGCGCACTGTACGACGTGCCCACCCCCAACAGCGCGTCGGAGGCCGACCTTGCGCAGGACAGTTTCCAGAACTTTTACACCGGCGCGCGCCGCACCCGCCGTGCGCGCCTGCCCAAGGCCTACCACCTGCGCGGCGCGCGCCTGCCCTACGACCAGCTGCAGTTTTTTGAGGGGCACCTCAGTGCCGCCGCCGTGCTGGAACGCGCCCGTGCGCTGGACGTATCGCTGACAAGCTACCTCGGCGCGGCGCTGATGCTGGCCATCTATGGCGAGATGCCGGCCCTCGACCGCCGTAAACCCATCTCCATCAGCCTGCCGGTCAACCTGCGCAATTTCTACCCCAGCGGCACGGCGCGCAACTTTTTCAACTCGGTCTATGTCTCCCGGCCGGTCGCCCCCGGCGACACGCTGGCCACGGTGGCCCCGGCGTTTGACGCCGCCCTCAAAGAAAAGCTGCGCCCCGAGGCCATCCAGGCGCAGATGGATGAGTACGAACAGCTCGAGCAAAACCCCGCCATCCGCCCGGTGCCGCTGCCCATCAAAAACGCGGCCGTGCGGTTTTTCACCCACCTGGAAAAACAGCACGTCACGGCGGTGCTCTCCAACATGGGGCGCATCCAGGTCAGCGAGGCGCTGCGCCCCTACATCCGGCAGTTCGCGGCGTTTTCCAGCACTGACAGCCTGTTCACCTGCGTCTGCTCCTACGGCGACGACCTGGTGCTGGGCACGGCGTCGGCGCTGCGCAGCACCAACGTGTTGCGGCGGTTCTACCGCGCGCTGACGGCCGACGGGCTGGACGTGACGCTCTACGCGACGGAGGTGGAAGCATGAAGACCTGCCCCCACTGCAACATCCACATCGGCGGTGCGGCCGCCTACTGCCCGCTGTGCCAAAACCGCATCTCCGGCCCGGACGAGGGGCCCTGGTGGCCCAAGATCACGCCGCCGGTGCGCCGGTTTGCCCTGCTGTATAAGATCATTGCCTTTGTGCTGCTGGCCGGCGTCGTTGCGGGCGCGGCGGTGGATTTCCTGCTCATCGAGACGCCCCACCGCCACGAAAGCCTCGTCGTCCTGGCCTGGGTGCTCGCGGCGCTTTTGGAGCTGCGCGCCGTGCTGCGCCGCCGGTTCAACGGGCCGCGGCAGGTGTTCACGCTGCTGCTGCTCATCTCCGGCCTGCTGGTATTTACCGACTGGTTCCACGGCTACCGCGGCTACAGCATCGACCTTGTGATCCCGATCTTATGCAGCGTCACGCTGGTGTGCAACTTTGTGTTTGCGTTCTGGCGCAGCCACTTTACCCAAAATGCGCTGGTGTATATGCTGCTCAACATCGGCGTCGGCGTGCTGCCGTATCTGCTGCTGTTCTTCCGCATCGGCACCGGCCGGCTGGACACCCACAGCATCCCCTGGGTCATCTGCCTGATCATCAGCGCCGTCACCTGCCTGGGGCTCATCATCTTCCAGGGGCGCGCGCTGCGCAGCGAGCTGGAAAAACGCCTGCACATGTAAAAATGAGGAAACCAAAGCCCCGCCGCATACGCGGCGGGGCTTTGCTGTATAAAAGTGTCCGTTACCCGGCGCGGCGCAAAGCGCGGCGGCGGCCCAGCGCCACCACCCCGGCCAGCAGCGCCAGGGGGAAGAAGATCGCCGCCAAAATGCCGGCGTGCAGGTCGTTGCCGAACCGGCTGGACACCAGCCCCGCCAGCGTCGGCCCGGTGGAACAGCCCAGGTCCCCGGCCAGGGCCAGCAGCGCGAACATCGCCGTGCCGCCGCGCAGCTCGGCCGATGCCTTGCTGTAGGTGCCCGGCCACAAAATGCCTACCGAGAACCCGCACACCGCGCAGCCTGCCAGGCCCAGCGCCGGCAGCGGCGCCAGCGCAATGCACAGGTAGGCCGCCACGCACAGCAGGCAGCTGCCTTTCATAAAGCGGTCCAGGTCCAGTTTGCCGCCGTATTTACCGTAGATCAGGCGGGCCGTGCCCATCAGCAGCGCAAAGGCCATCGGCCCGGCCAGGTCGCCCACCGTCTTGCTCACGCCCAGCGCCTGCTCGGCAAACGTCGAAGCCCACTGGCTCACGGCCTGTTCGCTGGCGCCGGCGCACAGCATCATCAGCAAAAATACCCAGAACACCTTGCGCCGCAGCAGCGCCGGCAGCGCGCCGCCCGGCTGGCCGTCGGCCGGCAGCGTGCACAGCGGCACCCGCGCAAACGCCAGGCCGTTTGCCACCGGCAGCACGGCCCAGGCCAGGGCCAGCCACTTCCACTGCGCGGTGCCCGCCACCGCAAAAAACAGCGTGGACACCAGAACCACGCCCATATGCCCCCAGCAGTAGAAGGAGTGCAGCAGGCTCATGGCGGCTTCCTTGTTGGGCGTGGGGCAGGCTTCGATGATGGGGCTGATGAGCACCTCGATCAACCCGCCGCCGGTGGCATACAGGCATACGGCCGCCAGCAGCCCCCAGAACGGCTCGGGCAGGGCATCGGGCAGCACCGTCAGCGCCACCAGCCCGGCCGCCGCGCAGGCGTGGGCCAGCAGCGTGGCCGCGCGGTAGCCGATGCGGTCTATGAACCCGGCCGAGATCAGGTCCACGGCCAGCTGGACCAGAAAGTTGACGGTGATCAGCGCAGTGATCTGCGCCAGCGGGACGCCGTACTGCGCCTGGAACGTGACGAACAAAAGCGGCGCAAAGCAGTTGACGACGGCCTGCACGACGTAGGCCGCAAAGCAGGCGTACATCGTGCTTTGGTAGTTGGGCTGTTTCATAACGCGGTTCCCCCTCGCAGGCTTGTCTGGGTAGCAGTATATCGCGGCATACGGGGAAAATCTTGCGTTATCTGCCCATTTTATGATACAATATCGCCAAACCAGGCGAAAGGAGGGGGACGGCTGTGCAGCTGACAGAGATTCGCACCGACGACACATTGCGGGAACTGCAAGACCACGGCACGCCGGAGTTCCCGTTTGCGTTTTATGACGAGACGGTGCAGCAGTTCCGCAAGGGGTACATCGACTGGCACTGGCACAGCGAGCTGGAATGGGTGCTGGTGGCGCAGGGCACGCTGGATTGCCGGGTGGCAGCCGATACCGCCGTGCGGCTGCAGGCGGGCGACGGTTTGTTTTGCAATGCGCGCGTGCTGCACCGGCTGGAATCGCCGCAGGGCGCGCACATCCCCAACCTGCTGTTTTTGCCGGAACTGCTGGCCCCGCGCCAAAGCGCGGTCTACCAGGCGTATGTGGCGCCCGTTTTGGCCTCCGGCCGGGGGCTGGCCGTGCTGCGCGCCGCTGACCCCGCCGACGCCCCGGTGCTGGCGGCCCTGCAGGCGGCGCTGGACGCTGCGCGCGGCGGCGACGCGCTGGACATCCAGCTGGCGGTGCTGGCGCTCTGGCGCGCGTTCGTGCGCGCGCAGGGCGCGGCCTTTGCGGCGGCCCCCGCCGGGCGGGACGCGCTGGCGCAGGCGCGCGTGATGGCCATGATGCAGTATATCACGGCGCATTTTGCGCAAAAGGTGACGCTGGCCGGCATCGCGGCGGCGGCCGGCATCAGCAAAAGCGAGGCGCTGCGGTGTTTCCACAAGACGCTGCAAACGACGCCGGTGCAGTTTTTGCTGCACTACCGCCTGGGCCGTGCGCGCGACCTGCTGCTGCATACCGACGATACGGTCACGGCCATCGCCATCGCCTGCGGGTTTGAGAACATCAGCTATTTTGTGCGGCAGTTTTCAGCCCATTTCGGCATGACGCCCAAAGCGTACCGCCAGGCAAACCGGTCGTGACCGCCGGGGCGCGCTTGCGCCTGCCGCGCAGGCGGCGCAATACAAAAAAGCCCGCCTTCGTGCGTTTTTGGCACGGGGCGGGCGGTTTGCTTTTAGAACGTTCAGCGCTTGTCAAAGGCTTCGCGGCGGCGGGTCGAAAGGCGGAACATCTCCTCCAGCCCGGCGCGGTCGTCGTCGACGAGGCGCTGGCGCATAGTCTGCAAAGCGTTCGTAAACATGTCGATCTCCGAGATCAGGTTGTCCTTGTTCCACAAAAACAGCTCGGCCCACATTTTGTCGTTGATGCGCGCAATGCGGGTCAGATCGCGGAAAGAATCGCCGGTGTAGCAGGCAAGCTCGGTATTGTCCGACGCGCACATCAGGCTGACGGCGATGGCGTGGCACAGCTGGCTGACATAGCCGATCATGTGGTCATGCTCGGCGGGGCTCAGCTCGCTGATGCGCCGGAAGCCCAGCGTCTCGGCCAGGTCGCGGCACCAGGCGATGCCGGCGGGCGTGTTGCGCGCCGTCGGCGTGATGATAAAGTTGGCGGGGGCAAAGTCCACCTCGGCGCTGTGGGCGATGCCGCTGGTCTCGCGCCCGGCCATGGGGTGGCTGGCAATGAACTCGACGCCCTCGGGCAGCAGCGCCTGCACCGGTTCCACCACGCCGCGCTTGACGCCGGACACATCGGTCACCAGCGTGCCGGGGCGCAGCAGCGCGCCGTACTGGCGCACCCAGTCCAGCAGCACCGTGGGGTACAGCCCAAAGATCAGCCGGTCGCACCCGGATACCAGGTCGGCAAAATCCTCGGTCTTGCCGGCCGTGATGTAGCCGTGCGCCAGCGCGTAGTCCAGCGTGGCCCGGCTGTGGGTGATGCCGGTCACACGGTAGCCTTTCTGGCTCAGCACCTGGGCGTATTTGCCGCCCAGCAGCCCCAGGCCGACGATCAGGTAGGTCTTGCTTTTGTCCAACATAGGCGCGCTCCTCTCAGTCCAGTTCCACCCGGGCGCCCAGGCCCTGCAGCACCTGCCAGAAGGCCGGCCAGCTCTTGTTGACGGCCTCGGCCCCCAGCAGCAGCGCCGGCAGCCCGGCGGCCGCCGCGGCCACGGCCAGCGCCATGACGACGCGGTGGTCGTTGTGGCCGGAAAGCGGCGCATCCGGCGCGTGCAGCGCCGTGCCCAAAATATGCACGTCGTCGCCGTCCACCAGGATGCGCGCACCCATTTTTTGCAGCTCGGCCTGCATGGCGTCGATGCGGTCGGACTCTTTCAGCCGCAGCCGCCCGGCGTTGCGCAGCACGGTCTCGCCGCTGCAAAAGCAGCCCAGCGTAAACAAGATGGGCCCCAGGTCGGGGCAGTCGGCCAGGTCGATCTCAGTCGCGCGCAGCAGGCTGCGGGCAAACTGGTAACCGTTTTCCAGCGGTTTGATCTTGGCGCCGCAGCGCTGCAAAATATCCAAAATGACTTTGTCGCCCTGGCGGCTGGCGGGGTCCAGCCCCGTCACGGTGATGCCGCCCGCCACGCAGCCCAGCACGGCCAAAAACGCAGCCTGGCTGTAATCGCCCTCCATCGTCAGGTCGCAGGCGGTATAGCTCTGCGGCGCGGGGACGCGGTACAGCACGCTGCCGTTTTTGCGCGCGCGCGCCGTCACCTTTACGCCAAAGCGCTGCATCGCTGCCACCGTCAGCTCAACGTAGGAGCGGCTCTCATACGGCGGCAGCACCTCGATGGTGCTCTCGGACTCCATCAGCGGCGCGGCAAACAGCAGCCCGCTGATAAACTGGCTGGACACATCGCCCGGCAGCGTAAAGCCGCCCGGGCGCAGCCGCCCAAACACCGTGATGCCGTCGGGGGCCTGGGTGAACCGCAGCCCCTGGCGGTCAAACAGCATCTGGTAGATGGCCTGGGGGCGGTCAAACAGCCGCCCTGCGCCGGTAAAGCGCACTTTCTGGGCCGTCAAGCTGAACAGCGGGATCATGAACCGCAGCGTCGAGCCGCTCTCGTTGCAAAAGACCGGCCGCGTCACGGTGGCAAAGCCGCTGGCCGCCCCGCGTCCGGTGATGGTCACGCTGTCGGGGCCTTCGGCCACCTTGGCGCCCAGCTGGGCCACGGCGCCCAGCGTGGCGCGGATATCCTCGCTGTACTCGATGTTGGAAAGCCGGCTCACCCCGTCGGCCAGCGCGGCGCACAGCACGGCGCGGTGGGCCATGCTTTTGCTGGGGGGCACGGCAGCCGTACCGCCCAGGCGGCTGGCATGCAGGCGTGCGACCATGGCTTACATCTCCCGCCCGATGGCCGCCGCGACTTTGCGGCACAGGGCGATGGTCTCGGCAAATTTATCGGGTTTCAGGCACTGGGCGCCGTCGCTCCAGGCGCACTGCGGGTTGTCGTGCACTTCGATCTCCAGCCCGTCGGCGCCGGCCGCCACGGCCGCCAGCGCCATGCTCTGGATGTATTTGTAGTCGCCGGTAGCGTGGCTGGGGTCCACGACGACGGGCAGGTGGGTCTTTTCTTTGATGACGGGCACCGCCGAAAGATCCAGCGTGTTGCGGGTCGCGCGCTCGAACGTGCGGATGCCGCGCTCGCACAGGATGACGTTCTCGTTGCCGCCGGCCATGATGTATTCCGCCGACATGATCCATTCCTCAATGGTGTTGGCCAGCCCGCGCTTGAGCAGCACCGGCTTGTGCATCTTGCCCACGGCCTTGAGCAGCTGGAAGTTCTGCATGTTGCGTGCGCCGATCTGCACGACGTCGACATATTCCTCAAACTCGTCGATGTGCGCCTCGTCCATCAGTTCGCTGACGATGGGCAGGCCGGTGGCTTCGCGCGCTTTGACCAGGTCCAGGATGCCCTCGGTCCCCAGCCCCTGGAAAGAATACGGGCTGGTGCGCGGCTTGTACGCGCCGCCGCGCAAAAAGTTCGCGCCGCCCTGCTTGACGAGTTTCGCCATCTTGACGATGTGGTCCTCGCCCTCGACGCTGCAGGGCCCGGCCATGACGGCGATGGGCGCGCGCCCGCCGACCTTGACGCCGCCGACGTCGACGACGGTATCCTCGGGGTGGAACAGGCGGTTGGCGCGCTTGTAGGGGGCCGAAACGCGGGTCACGTTTTCGACCCAGGGGTTGGCCAGCACGTCTTTTTCGGCGATTTTGGTCGTGTCGCCCACCAGGCCAAAGACGTTGTAGTCGGTACCGCGGATCAGCGTGACCGAAAGGCCCTGCTTCTCAAAATTTTCAATGATGCGGTCCAGTTCGACTTGGGGCGTACCTTTTTTGGTGGAAATGATCATGGGAAAAAAGCACCTCTCTATGTTTTTTGCAGGGGGATCATCCGGGGGTCACAGCAGCGGTTCGCGTTCAAACAGCTGCACGGCCGCCTCCACGGCCGCCTGCAGCGTGCCGGCGTTGTCCAGCACGGCGTCGGCCGCCGCCCGGTACAGCGGCGTGCGTTCTTCCTGCAGCTGCTTCAGCGCCGCCCCCCCGCGGGAAAGCGGCCGCCCGCCGGTGGCCAGCTTGCCCAGCGGCCGCTGCACCCACAGCACGCAGCCGTTTTGGCGCAGCGCGTGCACGTTGGCCTGCGTCTTGACGATGCCGCCGCCGCAGGCGATGACCTGCCCGGTCTGTTTGGCAATGTCGGCCAGCGCCGCGGCCTCATAGCGGCGGAAGGCTTCCTCGCCCTCGCGGGCAAAGATATCGGGGATGTTCTGGCCGGTGCGCCGCTCGATCTCCTCGTCCAGGTCGACGAAGGTCTTGTTCAGCGTCTGCGCCAGCGCCGCGCCGACGGTGCTTTTGCCGCACCCCGGCATGCCGATGAGCGATACGTTCGCCAGCTGGCGCTGCAGCCGGCGGCAGGCTGCGGGGATGACGCTGTCAGAGGCAAAAAACTGCCCGGTAAAATACTGCGCGGCGTACACGGCCTGGGCCACCAGCATCTCAAACCCGCCGGCGGCGTTGACGCCGCGTTCGGCGGCGCGCAGCACC
>DXEI01000115.1 GCA_019115045.1 Candidatus Gemmiger excrementipullorum
GGGTCTGCGCCCGCAGGCGCGTTTCGTACTGGCTCCGCAGCGCCGTTTCGGAGCGCAACCGGGCCGCAAGGCCCGGCTCTTAGCGCGGAGATGGCCAACCGCCGCGCAGCGGCGGCTCTTAGGCCGGAGATCAAGACCCCGCCCTGCGTTTCCTTTTTTGAGCGGCCGCAGGCCGCGGAACACCATAATTTTTCATTTTTCATTTTTCATTTTTAATTTTTGACTTTATGGTATAATAAAACCAAAACCAAACAAAAGGGGGAACGCCCCATGGCGGACGCCATCGAGGTACGCGGCGCGCGCGTACACAACTTAAAAAACATCGACGTCGACATCCCGCTGCACGGCATCGTCGGCGTAGCCGGGGTGTCGGGGTCGGGCAAGTCGTCGCTGGCGCTCGGCGTATTGTATGCCGAGGGCTCGCGCCGGTACCTGGAATCGCTGTCCACCTACACGCGGCGGCGCATGACGCAGGCAGCGCGCGCCGACGTCGACGCCGTGCGCTATGTGCCGGCCGCGCTGGCGCTGCACCAGCGCCCCGGCGTACCGGGCATCCGCAGCACCTTTGGCACCGGGACCGAGCTGCTGAACAGCCTGCGGCTGCTGTACAGCCGCGTCGCCAGCCACCGCTGCCCCAACGGGCATTACCTGGCCCCCACGCTGGCCGTGGCCGCCGGGCAGGAACTCGTCTGCCCCACCTGCGGCGCGCACTTTTACGCCCCCGGCGCCGAGGAACTGGCTTTCAACAGCCAGGGCGCCTGCCGCAGCTGCGGCGGCACCGGCATCGTGCGCACGGTGGACCGCGCCACGCTGGTGCCGGACGAAAGCCTGACCATTGAGCAGGGGGCCGTCGCGCCGTGGAACACGCTGATGTGGTCGCTGATGGTGGACGTCTGCCGCGCCATGGGCGTGCGCACCGACGTGCCGTTTTGCGAGCTGACCGACGCCGAAAAGGAGATCGTCTACGACGGCCCGGCCGTCAAAAAACACATTTTGTACCGCGCCAAAAACTCCGAAGATTTTGCCGAGCTGGACTTTACCTACTACAGCGCCGTGCACACGGTGGAAAACGCCCTGGCCAAAGTCAAGGACGAAAAAGGCATGAAACGGGTGGAGAAGTTTCTGCGCGAGGACCCCTGCCCCGACTGCGGCGGCACCCGGCTGTGCGCCGCGGCCCGCGCGCCGCTGGTGCGGGGCATCGGCCTGGACGAAGCCTGCCGCATGACGCTGGAAGAACTGAACGCCTGGGTCGTCGGCGTGCCGGACACCCTGCCGGCCGAGATGCGCCCCATGGCGCAAAGCATCTGCGCGGCGTTTGCCGGGGCGGCCGCGCGCCTGTTGGACCTGGGGCTGGGCTACCTGGCGCTGGACCGCGCGGCGTCGACGCTTTCCACCGGCGAGCGCCAGCGCATGCAGCTGGCCCGCGCCGTGCGCAACCGCACCACCGGCGTGCTGTACGTGTTGGACGAGCCGTCCATCGGCCTGCACCCGGCCAACCTCAAGGGGCTGACCGCCGTTATGGACGACCTGGTGGCCGACGGCAACACCGTGCTGCTGGTGGACCACGACACCCAGGTGCTGGCCCACGCCGGCCATATCGTCGAGCTGGGCCCCGGCGCGGGCGCGGACGGCGGCACCGTCATCGCCCAAGGCCCCCCGGCGGCGCTGGCCCAAAACCCGGCGTCGCGCATCGGGCCGTTCCTGCTGCCGGGCACGCCCGCGCCGCTGCGCGGGCGCTGCCCGCGGCAGGATGTGTTCGCGCAGGGGGCGATCCGCCTCGCGACCGGGGCCATCCACACCGTGCAGCCGCTGGACGCCGCGCTGCCCAAAGGGCGGCTGACCGTCGTCACGGGGGTGTCGGGTTCCGGCAAGACGACGCTGATCCTGGAAAGCCTCGTGCCCGCTTTGCAGGCCGCCGCGGCCGGGCAGTCGCTGCCCGCGCACGTGCACAGCGTCGACGCGCCGGGCATCGCGCGCGTCAAGCTCATCGACGCCACGCCCATCGGCATCAACGTGCGCTCCACCGTGGCCACCTACGCCGGCGTGCACGACGAGCTGCGCAAAATTTATGCCCGCCAGCCCCGCGCCAGGGAACTCGGCTACAAAGCGGGGGATTTCTCTTACAACACGGGGCGGCTGCGCTGCCCCACCTGCGACGGCACCGGCGTCATCAGCCTCGACGTGCAGTTTCTGCCCGACGTCGACATCCCCTGCCCGGACTGCCGCGGCGCGCGCTATGCGCGGGAAGCCGCGCAGGTCTGCGCCGGGCCCAAGGGCGGGCCGGCGTGGCCGCTGCCCGCGCTGATGGCCATGGACGTCCACCGCGCGCTGGACGCCTGCCGCGATATGAAGCTGGTGCGCCAGCGCCTGGAAGTGCTGGACCGCCTGGGCCTTGGCTACCTGACGCTGGGCGAGGCGACGCCCAGCCTTTCGGGCGGGGAGGCGCAGCGCCTGAAACTTGCCAGCGAGATGGGCCGCGGCCAAAGCGACACCGTCTTTGTGTTTGACGAGCCGACCATCGGCCTGCACCCGCTGGACGTGCGTGTGCTGCTGGGCGTGTTCCAGACGCTGCTGGACGCCGGGGCCACCGTCGTCGTCATCGAGCATGACCTTGACGTCATCCGCAGCGCCGACTGGATCCTCGATATGGGCCCCGGCGGCGGCGCGGCGGGCGGGCGCATCGTGGCCGCCGGCACGCCGGAGGAAGTTGCCGCCGCGCCCCAAAGCGTCACCGGCCGCTTTTTGGGGTAAACGGCTGTACGGCAACCGCCCCCGCCGCCCGGGTGCGGGCGGCGGGGGCGGTGTCGTTTGCGGCGCAGGGGGTCACAGGCGCTTGCCGTCCAGCGCGCGGCGCGTGCGTTCGCGCGCGCGGGCGGTCTCGTCGCGGTTGTCGAGGGTGAAGCGCATCTCGAGCACTTCGGCGGCAAACAATACGGCGATCTTGGCCGCGATGCTGGCGCTGTCCACCGGGCTTTCGGGCGCGCCGCACAAAAGCACCACGTCGGCCAGCGCCGCGCCGGGCGACGCGGCGTTGTGCGTGAACAACAGCACCGCCGCGCCGTTGCTTTTGGCGACGTGCAGCGTCTCCATCATATCGCGCGTTGAGCCGGAGTAGGACACATACAATACCACATCCCCCGGGCCCATCAGGCTGGCGCAGATCGTCTGCATGTGGCTGTCGCCCGCGGTGTGGAACTTGTTGCATACCGAGGCAAACCGCGCCCAGATGTCGTTGGCCAGCAGCTGGCTGCCGCCCTGGCCAAAACAGTAGACCTGCCGCGCGTTTTGCAGCAGCGCGGCGGCGGCGTCCACGGCGGCGGGGTCCAGCGCGGCGCGCGTGCCGTGGATCGCCTCCAGCGCCACGGCGCTGGCGTGGGTGCACAGCGTGGCGGTGTCGGTGCCGGGTTCCAGCTCATAGCGGAACGCCGCGCCGGGGGCCGCGTTGGCGCGCGCCAGAGCGATCTTCATCTCATTGTACCCGGCAAAGCCCAGCGCCCGGCAAAAGCGGAAGATCGTGGCCTCGGCCACGCCGCAGGCCGCCCCCAGCGCCGAGATCGAAAGGTACTGCGCTTCCTCACTGTGTTGGGCCAGGTAGTCGGCCACCCGCCGGCCCGAGCGCGTCAGTTCGTTGTAGCGGGAACGCAGCAGTTCCCAAAAATCGCCGGTCGCCATCGCGTGCGCCTCCCCTTCGGCGGCGTGCCGCGGCCGAAAAAAAATTTCTGTGTACTATAAGTATAAAAAAGAAAACACGCCGTGGCAAGTGGCGTGTTCACTACATTTTTGGGGCTGTTTTTGGCAAAAGCGCCAAGGCTGGCGCTGCAAAACGGAAAAATTATTTCTGTTGCGCGCCCTCGCCGGGCAGCCGCTCATAGGCCAGGCGCGGGCTGGGGGCGCCGGCGTCCCGCACATAGATGACGCCGCAGTATTGGAACCCCGCGCGGGCGACCAGATGCTGCATGACGCGGTTGTCGGCGTGGGTGTCGATGCGCAGGTGGGGGCATTGCGCGGCGCAAAAGGCCAGCGCGGCGGCAAACACGCCGCGGCGGCTGCCGTCGGACGCCAGCCGGTGCACGACGGCGTAGGGCGCGTCGCTGCGCCAGGCCCCGCCCTCGATGCGCGCATAGGCCGGGTCGGGCCCGGGCACCAGCGCAAAGGCTGCGCAGGGGCGCGTGCCGTCGCACAGCACATACAGCTGCCCGCGCGCGATGTCCCCGGCCAGCTGCGAAAGCGGCGGGTGGCTGGCGCCCCACTGGCGCGGGTTGCCGGACGCCGCCATGAACGCCCGGGCGGCGCGGTAGATGCCGGCCAGCGCGTCAAGGTCGCCCGGCACGGCCGGGCGGATGGCCAGCGGCGTCATCTGCGCACCCCCTGCGCGGCGGCGTCGGCCTCCATGCGGGCCAGCTCCGGCCCGACGGTGCGGCGCATCGTCAGGTAGCAGGCCAGCCCGCCCACACAGTTGGAGATCGGCTCGGCCAGAAAGACGCCGTTGACGCCCAGCCCCGCCACATGCGGCAGCGCCAGCGTGAGCGGCACGACGATGAACGCCTTGCGCAGCAGCGAGAAAAAGATCGCCTGCCGCGCCTTGCCCAGCGATTTAAAGACGCTTTGCCCGCTGAACTGGAATGCCATCATCACAAAGCCGAAAAAGTAGATGTGCAGCGACGGTACGGCCGCCGCCAGCAGCGCGGGGTCGTGGTTGAAGATGCCGATGAACGCCGCCGGGAACAGCGATACCGCCGCCCAGATCAGCGCCGTGTACCCAAAGCCCAGCTGCGTCATAAAGCGGATGGCCTGCCGCACGCGGGGCACATTGCGCGCGCCGTAGTTGTAGCTGATGGCCGGCGACGCGCCGTCGGACAATGCCATGACCGGTGTCTGGGCGATCTGCCGCACCGAGTTGATGACCGTCATGACGCTGATGTACAAATCGCCCCCAAAGGTGCGCAGCGTGGCGTTGCAGGCGGCCTGCACGAGGCTGTCGGTAAAGGACATCACAAAGCTGGACGCCCCCAGCGCGATGATGCGCCCGATGCAGGAGGCGTCCGGCCGGAATCCGTGCAGCTGCAGGCGGAACTCGGCCTCTGCCCCGGTGAGGAACCGCAGCACCCACAACGCCGAAAGCCCCTGCGAAAGAATGGTGGCCAGCGCCGCGCCGCGCACGCCCATGCCCAGGGCGTAGATAAAAATGGGGTCCAGCACGATGTTGGCCACCGCGCCCAGCAGCACCGTCAGCATACCGGTGCGCGCAAACCCCTGGCTGTTGATATAGGGGTTGAGCCCCAGCGACACCATGACGAACACGGTGCCCAGCAGGTAGATGGTCAGGTAGTCCGACGCATAGCCGTAGGTGGCGTCGCTGGCGCCGAACAGGTACAGCAGCGGGCGCTGCAAAACAAGCCCCAGCACCGTCAGCGCCACGCCGCACGCCGCCAGCATGAACGCGGCGTTGGTCATGATGCGGGCCGCGCCCGCGCGGTCCTGCCGGCCGCGGGCGATGGCGCACAGCGGCGCGCCGCCGACGCCGAACAGGTTGGCGAACGCCGTGACCAGCGTGATGAGCGGGAAACACACCCCCAGCCCGGCCAGCGCGGCCGTGCCCTCGCCGGGCATTTTGCCGATGTAGATGCGGTCGACGATGTTGTACAGCAGGTTGAGCACCTGCGCCACCAGCATCGGCGCGGCCACGCCCAGCACGCTGCGGCGCACATCCCCGCGGGAAAAATCCACCTGCCTGCCGTGCGTGTGCGGCCCCTGCGCCATAATGTTCCGGCCCCTTTCCCGTAAAAACTGGCCCCATTATACCACGTTTGGCGCGCCGTGTTAAGGCGCTGCGCGGCGGCGGGGACGGCGCGCGGCAAAAACCGGATAAATTGTGAACAAACATCGCATAAAATGTAAACATTAGCACTCTCGCGTTGACAGTGCTAATTTCCGGTGCTATACTAAAGATGCTTCCAGGGAAAGGCCCCACGGGCCCGCCCCCGGCGGCAAAGGCAAGATCAAAAGTCGACTGCCGGGCGCGCCCCGGCGCTGATGAGAATTGGAGGAATGACTTATGATGATGGTGCCTTATTTCCATGATGCTTTGCTGGACGATTGGTTCCACGACGACTGGGACCGCGCGTTTGACCGTGCGTTCCGCGATATGAGCCCGCGCCAGGTATTTGGCAAGCGCAGCGCCAACGTGATGAAAACCGATGTGCGCGAGACCGACGCCGGCTATGATGTGTTCATCGACCTGCCCGGCTTCAAGAAAGAGGACGTCAAGCTGGACCTGCACAACGGCTACCTGACCATTACGGCCAACCGTGACGGCAGCCATGACGAGCAGGACCGGAACGGCCGCTATATCCGGCAGGAGCGTTACACCGGCAGCTGCGCGCGCAGCTTCTATGTGGGCGAGGAACTCAAGCCGGAGGACGTCAAGGCCCGGTTTGAAAACGGCATCCTGACGCTGAGCCTGCCCAAGGCCGAGGCAAAGCAGCTGCCTGAAAAAAAGCCCACCGAGATCGAGATCCTGTAAGGCGGGCGGCGATACCGCACAGCAGGCGCGGGGCCCCCAGGGCCCCGCGCCTTTTTGCGTTTGGGCGGCGCGCGGCAAAAACCGCCTTGCGGCGGCGCAGGGGGTGTGGTATAATCGGCGGTGCAAAAACATACGCTCTTTTGTTCCAGGCCGCACGGGCGCGCAGGCGCCCGCCGGGGAAGCAGGGTGGAAGTCCCTCACAGTCCCGCTACTGTTACAGTCAGATCGCCGGGCAGCCTGGAAGTACATCCCCACGAGCGATGGGGAAGGGTACGCAGCGATGCGCCTTGCGGCGGTAGGCCGCAGGGCTGGTCCGGCCGCCCGTTTGTCTGCAAGGGGCGGCCGTTTTTGCGCACGATACACAAGGCCGGGCCGCCCGCCCGGCCCAAAAAAGGAGCGTAACACCATGCAAAACCAAAACCAGACCCAACCCCGCAAGATGCTGTGGGCCGTCGCGGCCCTCGTCGCCGCCATCGCGGTGGCGGCCGCCCTGTACTTTGCCTTTGGCCCCAAAGGCGCGGCCGGGCAAAAGACCATCACCGTCGACGTCGTGCAGCTGGACGGCGCCGAGACGGTGCACACCATCACCACCGAGGCCGAGTTCCTGCGCGGCGCGCTGGAACAGGAGGGCATCATCGCCGGGGAGGAGAGCGACTACGGCCTGTTTGTGACCACGGTGGACGGCGTGACCGCCGACGACAGCCAGGAACAGTGGTGGTGCTTTACCAAAGGCGGCGAGAGCCTGGCCACCGGCGTGGACAGCACGCCCATTGCCGACGGCGACACCTTTGAGATCACCCTGACCGAGGGGTATTGATGCGCCGCCCTGCCACGCTGCGCCTGGTACAGGCCGGGCTGATGGGCGCGCTGCTGATGGTCTGCAAAGAGACGCTGGCCCCGCTGCCCGGCGAGCCGGTCACCCTGCTGATCATCCTGTACACGCTGGAACTGCCGGCCGCTGCGCCGTGGGCCATTGCGGTGTTTGTGGCGCTGCAGTTCGTACTCTACGGCTTTGGGCTGTGGAGCTGGATGTACCTGTACATCTGGTTTGTGCTGTGCGCGCTGGCCTACCGCCTGCGCGGCATGGACAGCGCCCCCGGCTGGGCCGTGGCGGCAGGGCTGTACGGCCTGGCGTTCGGCGCGCTGTGTGCGCCGGTGTACCTGTTCGCGTCCGGCCCCGGCGGGGCGCTGGCCTGGTGGATCGCCGGGCTGCCCACCGACATCGTGCACTGTCTGGGCAATTTCGTCATCACGCTGCTGGCGTACCGCCCGCTGCGGCGCGCGCTGCATGCCGTCGCCGCCCGCCCCTGACCCCAACCAAAAAAACGCCGCGCCCCGGCCGGGGCGCGGCGTTTTGGCGTATACGGGGTCAGCCGCCGTACAGCAGGGCGGCCGCCTGCTGGTAGGCTTCGCCCCAGCGGGCGTTGGGTTTTAAGTGGAACAGCTGTTTGTCCATCACATAAAAGCGGCCCTGCTGCACGGCGGTCAGCGTGTTCCAGGCGGGGTTGGCGGTCAGCGCGGCTTCCAGCGTGCGGCGGGCGGCGGCCTCGTCGTCGCCCTGGTACACCACAAAGATGCAGTCGGGGTCGTCGGCCAGGATGCGCTCCAGGCTCAGATCCTCCAGCAGTTGGGTGTCGCTGTCGGCAATGTTGACGGCCCCCAGGTCGGCCAGCAGCTCGCCCAGCACGGTGCCCTGGCTGTTTTTGACCTTGCAGCTGCTGCCGGCGGCGCGCAGCACCAGTACGGTGGGGGCGCTGCCGTCGGCACGGGCTTTGGCGTCGTCCACCTGCGCCTGCACGTCCAGGCCGTTTTGCTGGTACAGGTCGTCGCGGCCCGTCAGCATCGTGCAGGTCTGCAGCATGGCCAGGTAGTCGGCAAAGCTGTTTACGTCAAAATACGCCACGGGGATGCCCAGTTCTTCCAGCGCGCTTTGCAGTTCCAGGTGGGCGGCCGTGTTGCTGCTGGCCAGCACAAAGTCCGGCTCGGCGGCGATCAGCGCTTCGAGGCTGGGTTCAAGCAGACCGCCCAGGTCGGCCACATCGCCGCCCAGATCGAGGGCAAAATCCGTCCAGGCGTCGTGCGCGGCGGCCGCCAGCGTATCCTGCCCGCCGGCCAGGCACCAGACGTCGGCGTAGCTGCCCAGCAGCGCGGCCACGCGCTGCGGCGGCGCGGGGGCGGTGACCTCCCGCCCCAGGTCGTCGGTAAAGGTCAGCGTCGTGGCGGCGGGGCGGCCCGCCGCCGGGGCCGGGGCGGGGCTTTCGGCAGGGGAAGGCGCGCCCCCGCAGGCGCACAGGGCGGCCAGCAGCAGGGCGGCCAGCAGGCAGAGCGGTCGTTTCATAAGGCAGGTCCTTTCGGTGCGGCGGGCAGGGCGTCCAGCCAGCGGTCGGCGTCGGCGCGCGCGGCAAAGTGGTGCAGCGTTACCTGCGCCGGGCGCTGCGCCAGCAGCGCGGCCAGCTGCGGGCGCTGCTGCGCCGGGAAATCCCGGATGTACTGCGCAAATTCGGGGTCCAGCGCCTGCTCGACCCAGGGCAGGTCGGGGCGCGGGCGGCCGATGCGCGCGGCCGCGCCCGCCAGGCAGACTTCCACCGGCGGGTCCAGCCACAGCACGGTGTCGCAGGCCGCCAGCCGCACGGGCAGCGTGCGCAGGTAGTTGCCGTCGACGATCCAGCGCTGCTGCGCCAGCACCTGCGCCAGCGCGCGGTCAAAGTCCGCAGCGGTAACATGGCCGCCGTCGGGGCGGTGCCACAGGCAGTCGAGGTAGTGCAGCGGCAGGCCGGTCGCGGCGTGCAGGCGGCGCGCCAGCACGCTTTTGCCCGCGCCGGGGCTGCCGACGATGAGCACTTTTTGCATAGGGCCTCCTTTTGTATGGGGGTGCAAAAAACCGCCCCGCGGCGGCAGGCGGCAAGCGCCGGGCCACGGGGCGGCCGGATGGAGGGGACGGGGTCACAGGTAGGGGTGGGCGATCTCGGCCAGCGCGTCGGGCTGTGCGGCGCGCCAGGCGTCCCAGGCAAGGCCGGCGTCGGCCGCGGCGCGGCCCAGCGCCACCAGCAGGTCGGGCAGCTGCTCCTCGGCCACAAAGCCCAGCGGTTCGCCAAAGCGCTCCTGCCCCAGGGTGTCACAGCCGCCCACAAACAGCCGGAACGCGGGCACCGGCTTGCCGCCCGGCACCGGCTTGACGCAGCCCTGGAAGCCCAGCGCCGCCGCCTGGTGCGCCGCGCAGCTGGACGGGCAGCCCGAGATGCAGATGCGCGGCAGCGCGCCGTCGGGCAGGTTGGCCGCGCGCACAGCCTCGACACAGCGGCGCAGCGCCGCCTGGCTGTCGCGCACGCCCTGCTGGCAGATCGACGCGCCGATGCAGGCGACGCTTCTCTCAAACTGCGTTTGGGCGCCGTCGGTGGTGGCTTGCAGCGCGCGGGCGGCTTCCACCGCCGTCAGGTTCAGGATATACAGCGTCTCGTCGGGGCCGACGCGGCACTCGGCCCCCGGCAGGGCTTCCAGCAGCTCGGCCAGCTGGGCGGGCTTGCCCGCCGGCAGGCAGCCGCCGATGGGGTGGTACGCCACGGCGTACAGCCCCGGCTGCTTTTGCGGGATGGCGCACGCATCGTCCAGCACGCCGGTGCCGGTCTTGGTGATGCGCGCCGGTTCCAGTTCCAGGTCCAGCCCGCCGCGCAGCTTGGCGGCCTCGAGGTTCTGCAAAAAGGCGCAACGCAGCCCGTCGGGGCCCAGCGTCTGCTGCATATAGCGGGTGCGGGCCTTGGCGCGGTTTTCGTAGTTGCCGTGCGCGCAGAAGGTATCCACCATGGCGCGGATGGCGTACAGCACGTCGCGCGGCAGCAGCGCTTCGGCCGCCAGCACGCCCATGCGGTGCTCGTTGCCCAGGCCGCCGGCGATATACAGACGGAACGTGCCGTCCGGCTGCGCGATAAAGCCCATATCGCGGAACGCGGCGTGCACGCAGTCGTCGGTGCCGTTGCAGAAAGCCACTTTGAGTTTGCGCGGCATGTGGATGTCGCGGCAGATCGAAAGCAGGTAGTCGCTGGCGGCCTCGGCCCAGGGCATGACGTCGAACGCCTCGCCCTTCTGCACGCCGGTCAGCGGGCTGGCCATGACGTTGCGCGGGTTGTCGCCCCCGCCGCCGCGGGTGATGATATTGCACCCGACGGCGTGTTCCATCAATACCGGCAGCAGGTCGGGCGTCAGGTCGTGCAGCTGGATGGCCTCGCAGGTCGTCAGCTTGACGGGATCGATGCCGTAACGCTGCGTGACCTCGGCCAAAAAGCGCAGGCGCGGCAGCGTCAGGCGGCCGCCGGGCAGGCGCAGGCGCAGCATGTGGCGCGCGGCGTCGCGCTGGGCGTAGCTGCCAAACCCGCCCGAAATGCCCTTGTAGTCCTTGCGGGGCAGCTCGCCGCGGTCAAAGGCTTTGGTCGCCTCGGTAAACTGTTCGATCTCACGGCGGTATTGCGCCAGCCATTGTTCGTCCATATTACGCTCCTTTTTTGCGGGTCGGCTGCGGTCTTTTTTTCAGTATAGCACACATCCACGGCGCAAAACAAGCGTCGCCGTTTTTTTGCGGCGCGGGCGCGGCGCGCAGGCCTATTTTGTGCAGCGCGGCCAGGCGGCGGGCGCTCAGGTCGTTTTGCAGCTGGCGCAGCGTCCAGCGGTAAGCCGGGTACAGCAGCAGGCAGGCCGCCACCCAGGCCGCCGGGTTGGAAAGCTCGGCCCCAAAGTAGCCCAGCATGGGCACCAGCGCCACCGCCACGCCGATGCGGGCGACCATCTCGGCCACGCCGGCCAGCATCGCCAGGCTGGAATACCCCAGCCCCTGGATGCTGTACCGCCATACGATCAGCAGCCCCAGCGCGATGAAGAACAGGCTGTTCCAGAACATATACTCGCGCGCCATCTCGACGATGGCGGCTTCGGCCGAGGTGTCCAAAAACAGCGCGATGACGTAGATGTCAAAGTAGTGCAGCGCCACCAGCGCCGCCAGCGAGTAGGCGATGGCGATGCCGTTGGCGCACCGCACGCCGCGGCGCACCCGCCCCAGCTGCGCCGCGCCGAGGTTCTGGCCCGAATAGGTCGCCATGGCGGTGCCGATGCTCTCCAGCGGGACGGTCAGCAGGTTCTGGGTCTTGCTGGCGGCCGTGACAGCGGCCACCGCCGTGGACCCCAGCACGTTGACGGCGCTTTGCATGATAACGCTGCCAATGGCCGTGATGCTGCACTGTAAGCCCATGGGCAGGCCCATGGCGCACAGGCGGCGGCAGATCGCGCGGTCAAAGCGGGTCTCGCCCGGCTGCATTTTCAGCATCGTAAACCGGCGGCGCATGTACACAAAGCTCGCCACGCCGGACACCGCCTGCGAAAGGTCGGTGGCGACGGCCGCGCCCAGCACGCCCATGTCAAACTGGATGATAAAGTACAGGTCCAGCCCGACGTTGAGCAGGCTCGTCAGCACCAAAAAGTACAGCGGGGTCTTGCTGTCGCCCAGCGCGCGCATGATGGCGCTGGCCATGTTGTACAAAAACACGAACGGGATGCCCGCAAAGATCCAGCCGATGTACAGGCAGGCGTCGTCCAGAATATCGGCCGGGGTCTGCATCAGCTGCATGATGGGCCGCGTCAGCGCCACGGTGGCCGCCGTCAGCACGCCGCCAAACCCCAGGCACAGCCAGGCTGCGTTGGCGATGCTGCGCCGCATGGCGGGCAGGTCCCGCGCGCCGAACTGCTGCGCGATGGGGATGGCAAACCCGCTGCAGATGCCGGTGCAGAAGCCGATGATGAGGTAGTTGACCGCGCCCGTCGCGCCGACGGCGGCCAGCGCGTTTACGCCGACGAACCGCCCGACGATGATGGTGTCGGCCAAGGCGTAAAACTGCTGGAACAGGTTGCCCAGCACCAGCGGCAGCGTAAACAGCGCGATGACACGCAGCGGCGCGCCGCAAGTCAGATCTTTCGTCATACCCAAAACCCTCTATGCACAAAGAATGCGCGCGGCCTGCCGGCCGCGCAACACCTTATTATACACGCCGTTTGGCGAAAATCAAGCGGGCTTGCGCAAAAAAAATAAAAAGCGCCGCGCCCCGCCCGCCCGGGCGGCAGACGCCGGAGATCGGGGCTGTTTTACATAAATTTTACATAACCTTTACCGTTCCCTGCTGGCGCGGCGCGGGGGCGATACCTTATAATGAGGGTCGGTATAGGGCGCGGCACGGCCGCGCGATTGGAAAATCAAAATAAGAGAGAATGGATGGTCATTGGTATGAGTATCTTCAATATCTTTGTCCTTCTGGGCGGCCTGGCCATGTTTTTGTACGGCATGGACGTTATGGGCAAAAGCCTGGAGCAAACGGCGGGCGGCCGCCTGCAGGTCATTTTGAGCAAGATGACCTCCTCCCCCCTGCGCGGGCTGCTGCTGGGCCTGGCGGTCACGGCCGTCATCCAGTCCAGCTCGGCCACCACCGTCATGGTGGTGGGCTTCGTCAACTCCGGCCTGATGGACCTGTACCAGACGGTCGGCGTCATCATGGGCGCCAACATCGGCACCACCGTCACCGCCTGGCTGTTGAGCCTGACCGGCCTGCAGGGCGACAGCTTTGTGATCCAGATGCTCAGCCCCAACGCCTGGGCCCCGCTGCTGGGCTTTGCCGGCATCGCCCTGTTCATGTTCGGCAAAGAGAAGCAGAAGAACGTCGGCCAGATTTTCCTGGGCTTTGCCATCCTGATGACCGGCATGAACCTGATGAGCGAGGCCACCGCCCCGCTGGCCGACGCGCCCTGGTTTGCCGATTTGTTCCTGGCGTTCACCAACCCCGTGCTGGGCGTGCTGGTGGGCGCAGTGCTCACCGGCATCATCCAGTCCAGCTCGGCTTCCGTCGGCATCCTGCAGGCGTTGTCGATCTCCACGGGCGCCGTCTCGATGGCGGCGGCCATGCCCATCATCATGGGCCAGAACATCGGCACCACGGTCACGGCGCTCATCGCTTCGGCCGGCGCCAACAAGAACGCCCGCCGCACGGCGTTCATCCATCTGTATTTCAACATCATCGGCACCGTCGTGTTCCTGACCGGGTTCTACGCCCTCAACGCGGTGTTCGACTTCCCGTTCTACCATGACCAGGCCAACGCCTTCAACATCGCCGTCGTGCATACGGTGTTCAACCTTGTTACGACGCTGATCCTGCTGCCGTTCAGCAAGCAGCTGGTCAAGCTGGCCATCCTGACGGTGCCCGACGCCAAAGAGCCCGAGCAGACCACCCTGCTGGACCAGCGCCTGCTGTCGACCCCGGCGGTCGCGGTCAACCGCGCGATGCTGGTGGGCGGCGATATGGCCGAGGTCTGCCGCACGGCGCTGCTGCAGGCGATGTCCACCACCCGCAAGTGGGACGACGCCATTGCCGCCGAAGTGCGCCGCAAAGAGGACGCCGTCGACCACTACGAGGACGTGCTGGGCACCTACCTGGTGCAGCTGTCCGGCCGGCCGTTGAGCACCGAGGACAACCGCACCATCAACACGCTGCTGCACACCATCAATGATTTTGAGCGTATCTCGGACCATTCCATCAATCTGCTGGAAGCCGCCGAGGAGATCCGCGACAAAAACATCCGCTTCAGCGACGCCGCCCTGGGCGACCTGGGCGTGCTGGAGTCCGCCGTGCAGGACATCGTCAACCGCACGGTGGACGCCTTCCAGAACCATGACTGCTATGCCGCCGGCAAGATCGAGCCGATGGAGGAGGTTGTTGACAGCCTCGTGCGCGAGGTCAAGACCCGCCACATCGCCCGCCTGCAGGCCGGCATCTGCACCATCGAGTACGGTTTCGTGCTCGACGACCTGCTGACCGCCTACGAGCGCATCGCCGACCACTGCTCCAACATTGCGGTGGCGATGATCGAGGTGGCCGAGGATAAATTCGACACCCACGAGTACCTCAACAACGTCAAGAGCGGCAGCCTGAAATTTGAGGAGCGGTACGAGAAATACCGCGGCCGCTACACTTTCCCCGAGGAACCCGTCGCGCAGCCCGCCGCGGCCCCCGCCGCCCCGCAGTAAACCCGGCTGCCGGCCGGCCCCTCCCCACAAAGGAGTTTGCACCATGATTTATATCGTCGAGGACGACGCCAGCATCCGCGAACTGGAACAGTACGCCCTGCAGACCAACGGCTACCAGGCCGCCGGCTGCGAGGACGGCGCCAGTTTTTGGGCGGCGCTGCGCGCCGGTATGCCGGAGCTGGTCATTTTGGACGTCATGCTGCCCGATGAGGACGGCTACCAGATTTTGGCCAAACTGCGCGCCGACCCCGAGACCCGCGCCGTGCCGGTCATTATGGTCACGGCCAAAACCAGCGAGATCGACGTCGTCAAGGGCCTGGACCACGGCGCCGACGACTACCTGTGCAAGCCCTTTGGCATCATGGAGTTTATCTCCCGCGTGAAAGCGGTGCTGCGCCGCACAGCTTCGGCTGCGCAGGCCCCCGCGCCGCAGACGCTGGCGTTCGGCGGCATCGTGCTGGACGACGTGGCGCGCACCGTGCGCGTCGACGGCGCGCCGGTGGAACTGACCTTTAAAGAGTACGCGCTGCTGCACCTGTTTTTGGAACACCCCGAGCAGGTGCTGGCGCGCGAACGCATCATGAAAGAGGTGTGGGACACCGACGATCTGCTGGAGTCCCGCACCATCGACATGCACGTGCGCACGCTGCGCCAGAAACTGGGCGCGGCGGGCGAGGCGATCCGCACGGTGCGCAAAGTGGGCTACAAGCTCAGCACGGAGGGCGCCGATGAGTGACGACGAACGCCGCGCCGCACGCCCCCAGAGCATGGCGCGGCTGTACCGCCAGGCGCTGATCCTGGTGGGGGCGCTGTGCGTGGCGGCCACGCTGGCCGCCGCCACCGCGCTGTTCCAGCGCGGCTATGCCGAGCGCGTGGACGATACCCTGCAGCGGATGTGCGCGGCGCTGGCCGCCGGGTACCAGGCCCAGGGCGCCGACGACCCCGCCGGCCTGGCCGCCCTGCTGCCCGACGCGCAGCTGCGCTGCACGCTGATCGACGCCGACGGCGACGTGCTGTACGACAACCAGGCCGGCGGCGCGCTGCCCAACCACGCCGACCGCCCCGAGGTGGCCGCCGCGCTGCAAAACGGCAGCGGCGCCGCCACGCGCGAGAGCGAGACGATGGACCGCGAGACCCACTACGCCGCCCTGCGGGTGGACACCCCCGCCGGCGCGCAGGTGCTGCGCGTCGCGCAGGACGTCGACAGCATCTGGGGGTTGAGCGCCGACACGCTGCCGCTGCTGCTGGGCGCGGCGGTGCTGATCTTGGCCGGGGCGGCGCTGCTCTCGGCCTGGCTGACGCGGCGGCTGGTGCGGCCCATCGACCGCCTGGCCGAACACCTCGATACCATCGAGGCCGACGTCCCGTATGAGGAACTGATCCCCCTGGCGCGCACCGTGCAGACCGACCGCAAACTGCGCGAGGACAACGAGACGATGCGCCGCGAGTTCACGGCCAACGTCAGCCACGAGCTCAAGACCCCGCTGACGAGCATCTCCGGCTACGCCGAGCTCATCGAGAGCGGCATGGCCAAACCCGGCGATGTGCCCGCTTTTGCGGCGCGCATCCACAAGGAAGCCCG
>DXEI01000116.1 GCA_019115045.1 Candidatus Gemmiger excrementipullorum
TGGCGATCCAGGCGCCCCTGTACGGGGATGAGATCGCCGCCCGCTACACCTGGCTGCCGGAGCCCTTTGATAAAGCCGTGCCCCGCTTTTTGACCGAACTGTGCTTTGGGGACTTTGCCACCCGCACCGGCCTTGCCGGCAAGACCCGCGAGCTGCTGACCGTGGTGCTGCTGGCGGCCCTGGGCGGCGCGGAAGTGCAGCTGAAAAGCCATGTACAGGGCGCGCTGAAAGCGGGCAACACGCGCGAGGAAGTGGTCTGCGCGCTCGTCCACGCCAGCGGCTATATGGGCATCCCGCGGCTGTTCAACGCGCTGAATGCCTGCAGGGAACTGCTGGAAACGACCGTGTAAAGGAGGACAAACCCTATGCGTATCCAAGACAAAGCGCAATTCGACAAAGAAAACGTGTTCGGCTTAGGGCAGCCGAACACCGCCTACGCGCAGTATTTCACCGGCCATTCTTACCTGAACCCGCTGACGGAAGCAGGCAGGTGCCCGGTATTTCTGGCCAATGTCACCTTTGAACCGGGCTGCCGCAACAACTGGCACATCCACCACGCCAAAAGCGGCGGCGGCCAGATTTTGATCTGCACCGCCGGCGAGGGCTGGTACCAGGAGGACGGCAAAAAAGCCGTCAGCCTGACGCCCGGCACCGTCGTCACCATCCCGGCAGAGGTCAAGCACTGGCACGGAGCCAAAAAAGACAGCTGGTTTTCCCATATCGCAGTGGAGGTGCCCGGCGAGGAGACATCCAACGAGTGGTGCGAGCCGGTGGATGACGCGGCCTACCGCGCGCTGGAATAAGCCGGACGCGGCCCCCGCGCTGCCATACCGCAGGCTCTGTGCCGCCCTGTGGACGGCCGCTGCGGCAAAGTTTGCAGGTGGCCGGCCAGGACTCCCCGGCTGTACAAGGAACCCCCGTCGGTCCGCAGGACCGGCGGGGGTTCCTTGTTGTTCGGGGCTGTTCGGGCGGCGGCGTCAAAGGGAGGGGTCGATGATATACTTACCTTTGGCGCGCAGGCTGGGGCGCGCCAGGATGCCGGGCAGGGCTTCCAGGCTGCAGGGCGGGCAGACCATGCTGGTGACGTCCAGCCGCCCGGTGTCGATGAGTTCCAGCGCGCGCGCCTGGGTGTAGGGGTTGATGTAGGAGGCTTTGAGCTCCAGCTCTTTTTCAAAGATCGTAAACGGTTTCAGGGGCACCGTCTCGTCGGGCTTCGTCAGGCCGAACATCATCACCACCGCCTTGCTGCCCGCCAGGTCGATGGCCTGGGCGATGGTCTCGGGCCGGCCCACGCACTCAATGACGGTATTGACCCACGTCAGGCCGCCCTGCCGCAGCGCAGCGGCAGTGTCCTGCTGCTGCGGGTCGATGCAGACATCGGCCCCCAGCTTGCGGCCGGTCTCGCGCTTGGCGGCGACCGGCTCCACCAGCGCTACGCGCGCCGCGCCGGCCAGCCGCGCCAGCTGCACCATCAACAGGCCGATCATGCCGCCGCCGATGACCACCACCTGGTGCCCCGGGCGGATGCCGCACAGATCGATGCCGTGCAGGCAGCAGGCGGCGGGCTCCGCCATGGCGCCCTGCGCAAAGCTGGTGTGTGCGCCCAGGCGGTAGACCTGGCGCGCGTCGACGGCGCAATACTCGGCAAAGCCGCCGTCCACCGTGGTGCCGTAGCCCACCATCTGCGTGCAGAAATGCGCCAGGCCGCTGCGGCAGGCCGCGCACGTGCCGCAGTAACAGTTGGGGTCGATGCACACGCGGTCCCCGGGCTGGCAGCTGCGCACCGCCGCGCCCGCCTTGACCACCACGCCGGAAAACTCATGCCCCAAAATGGTGGGCGGCGTCACGGCCGCTGCGCCTTTGCCGCCCTCGTAAATATGCACGTCGGTCCCGCAGACGCCGCAGGCCTTGACCTGGATCAGCACCTCGCCGGGGCCGGGCTCCGGCACCGGGCGCTGCTCAACGCGCAGGTCGTGCTTGCCATACCATACAGCGCTTTTCATGGTTTGTTCAACACTCCTTTTGGTTTCTTTTTGGGCCGGCGCACAGGCCGGCCTTTGTTTGCTTCTCAGTGTAGTGGTTTGCGCGCAAAATAGCTATTGGCAGGACGCCCAAGAACATAGATTGAATTTTATGCAAATTTAACTTGAATTTCGCTGCGTGCGGGATGCGAATGGGTGCGGAACCTCTTGCCGGAGGGGGCGGCAATGTCAAAAAAATCCAGGACGTGCAACAGCTTTACCGGTTGATTACTTGAATTTTGCGCGTTTTTGACGGCATTATCTACAAATTCAAGTTCAGTTCATGTTGCATAACGATGAATATTCAAGTGAAAGCTTGACTTTGCTTTGCGGTGCGTGTAAGCTGAAATCAGCAAAAGGCAGCGGACAGCCCCCGCGCGGCGGCGCCCCGCCCTGCCAAACCTGCGTTCCAAACCCCAAAGGAGGGACGGATATGCCGCAAGCAGAGACCGTGCGCAGCTGCCGCCAGCTGGCGGAAGCGTTCCCGCGCATCCATTATAAAGATAATTCAAGCAAATTGCAGTTCACCGGGCTTGAGCCGGGCAAGGACGTGTACAACATCACCGCCCCGTTTGCCGACGGCGGCACGCTGTACATCGCCGGCCGGGTGGAGCGGCGCGACAGCGAGCATTCCGAGGTCGTGTTTTTCCGGCAGGACGGCGGGGCCTGGGCGGCCGACGCCAGCGTGCCGCGCCTGGCGCTGCAGGATCCCTTCGTCTGCCGCATCGGCGGCGAGTTGGTGGCGGGCGGCGTCGAGGTCTTTGACGATACCGAGCGCCCCGGCCAGCTGAACTACCGCACGGTGTTTTTGCGCGGCGCGTCGCTGCACAGCCTGCAGCGGTTCGCCTGCGGGCCGGACCGCATGAAGGATATACGCCTGCATGAGCTGCCCGACGGCCGGGTGCTGCTGCTGACGCGCCCACAGGGCGAAGTGGGCGGCCGCGGCAAGATCGGCTGGACCATCCTGGACAGCCTGGCGCAGCTCGATGTCCCCCACATCGAAGCGGCAACGGTGCTGCAGGGCCAGTTCCTGCCCGAGGAGTGGGGCGGCGGCAACGAGATGCACCGCCTGGCCGGCACCCGCGTGGGCGTGCTTTCGCACATTGCCCGCTTTGATGAGGCCGGCTGCCGCCACTACCACGCGACGGCTTTTGTGCTGGACTGGGCCAGCGGCGCATACACCCCCATGCAGATGATCGCCATGCGCTGCAACTTTGCCGACGGCCCCAGCAAGCGCCCCGATTTGCAGGATGTGATCTTCAGCGGCGGGCTGGTGCGCGGCGGCGACGGCACCGCGCGGCTGTACTGCGGCGTCAGCGACGCCGAGGGGCATGCGATCACCATCCCCGACCCATTCTATGGTTGCTGAGGGGCCGGCGCACCGCGCCCGGCCCCTGCGATAAAACAATTTATAAGGAGGAAAACAAACGTGAAGAAAATGAAGAAACTGGCTGCCCTGTCCATGGCAGCGGCGATGGCCGTTTCGCTGGCAGCGTGCGGCGGCGAGAGCGCCGGCGCTTCGTCGGAGGCCAGCGGCGAGACGGCCGCCGAGAGCACCGCGACCGCCAGCGGCGAAGTCATCGAAGTCGATTTCTGGACGGCCCCGCAGCAGGTGCAGTACGATTTGTGGGAGTCCTGGGCGGTGGAGTTCAACGCCACCAACACCCAGGTCAACGGCAAGACCGTGCAGGTCAAGGTGCAGCAGATGCCGGAGAGCCCGTCCTCGGAGGCGGGCATCCAGAACGCCATCGCCACCGGCACCGCGCCCGCCGTGTCGGAGAACGTCAACCGCGGCTTTGCCGCTACGCTGGCGGCTTCCGGCGTTGTGTACGACCTCTCGGAAGAGGACTGGTTCAATGAGGTCATCGAGGCGCGCCAGATGGGCGACACGATGGACGCCTGGGCCATCGACGGCAAGCAGTACGTGCTGCCGCTGTACGTCAACCCCATGACCTGGCAGTGGAACACCAAGGCCCTGGACGCCATGGGCTACGAGGTGCCCACCACCCTGGCGGAGTTCCAGGAGATCATGGACAACTTCGACGCCAAGAAGGACGACCTGGCCGCTGTGGGCGTGACCCACTCCTTCTACCGTCCGTCGCTGGTGCGCCCCGACCAGTACTGGGACCGCTGGAGCGACTTTATGATGATCTATGACGGCCTTTCCGGCGGCAAGAGCATCGTGGAGGGCGACACCCTGACGATGGACCGCGACGCCGCCATCCAGGCGATGGAAGTCATCGGCGACTTTGGCAACAGCCTGCAGCAGGGCGAGCTGTCCAGCATCTGGGTCGAAGCGCAGCCCTCTGTGCTGGTGACCATCAACGCCCCGTGGGAGATCTCCCTCTACCACGAGAACAACAAAGTCTACGGCGTCGACTATGAGTACGGCCCTGCCCTGGTGCAGAACGAGGGCGACACCCCCTACAACTACGCCGACTCCAAGGGTCTTGTGTTCTACAAGACCGACGATATTTCGGAAGAAGAGCACCTGGGCGCCGTGGAGTTCGTCAAGTGGTGCTACAATGCCGAGAACTCGGCCCAGTCTGACCTGGAGTGGCTGGAAGCGACCACCATGCTGCCGGTGCGCGGCGACCTGAACACCAACGAGGCCTTTGCCGACATCATGGCCGAGTACCCCGAGCTGGCCGCCCTGGCCGAGTGGGTGCCCTGCTCCATCCCCGGCCTGGCCACCGATAAGGACGCCGATATTTGGACTGCCTTTACCGAGGTCTGCACCTCGCCCTATGTGAACGAGATGAGCCAGCAGGCCCCCGGCAACGCGCCGGATGCCTCCGGTTATATCGACGCTGCTATCGAAGCGATGAAGACGGCGGGCGAACTGCAATAAGCGTATTTGCTGTGCGAAGCCGTGCAGAGCGTCGATGTGCCCTGCACGGCTTCGCGCCACTTTGTGACGGGAGTGCTGCCAAATGAAGAAAAAGAAGAATGCGTTTGCACGCCGGCGCGACCTGATCGGCTGGGTGCTCAACGCGCCGTACCTGCTTTACTCGCTGGTCTTTTTCCTGATCCCGCTGATCTGGGCGTTCTGGCTGTCCATGATGGACTGGAACCTGATGTCCGACGACCGGATCTTTGTAGGCCTGCGCAATTTTACCGACCTGTTTACCGACAACAAGGTCCAGGCCGCGTTCGTAAACTCCTACCGCTACCTGGTGCCCATCGTGCTGCTGTGCTTTTTGTTCGGGCTCATCATCGCGCTGCTGGTCTCCAAACTGCCGGACAAGATCAAAGGCTTTGTGGCGGTGCTGTTCTTTATCCCTTACCTGACCTCCGGCGTGGCGACGTCGGTCGTGGTCAAGTACTTTTTCAACTACAACTCCATCTTTAACGAGTTCCTGCGCGAGCATTTCGGCCTCAACATCAACTGGCTCACCGACGAGCGCTACGCCTTCGGCATCATGGTGGGCATCGTCGTGTGGAAGATGGCCGGCTACTATGCGCTGTTCATCCTCTCGGGCATCGAGGGCATCGGCACCGACGTCAACGAGGCCGCCGCGCTGGACGGCTCGACGGGCTTCCACAAACTGATCCACGTCACGCTGCCCATGATCCTGCCCACGCTGACCACCGTGCTGGTGCTGGCCACCGGCCTGGCGTTCGGCATCTTTACCGAGCCGTACCTGCTCACCGGCGGCGGGCCCAACCTTTCGACGACGTCCTGGCAGCTGGAGATCTACAACACCTCCTTTACGCGGTTCCAGTCCGGCTACGGCGCGGCCATGGCCATCGTCAGCGCGGTGCAGATCTTTATCACGCTGCGCATCGTCAATTTCGTTGCGGACAAGCTCAACGAGCGGTTCGGCTTTTAAAGGGGGGCGTTTGTTATGAAGAAAAAGACACGGGCTTTCAACATCTTTGTCATCGCCGTCACCCTGGTGCTGCTGGTCATCTCGCTGTTTCCGTTTTACTACATGGTCGTGCAGTCCTTTACCGCCTGGGACACGGTGGACAAAACGCTGGTGCCCACCAACCTGACGCTGCGCAGCTATGAGTATCTGATCGGCCGCGGCGGCGCGACCAACTCCATGATGTGGGTGCGGGCGCTGCTCAACTCGCTGCTGGTAGCCTTCCCCACGGCGGTCATCTCGGTCGCCATCGGCCTGGCCATCGGCTACTCGCTGTCCAAGCTGGGCTTCAGCGGCGAAAAACTCATCATGAACTCGCTGCTGTTCCAGATGTTCTTCCCCACCATCATCTTGCTGGTGCCGCGGTACATGATCGCCAAGGGCATGGCCAACACCTACCCCGGCATGATCCTGCCGCTGTGCATCTCGATCTGGGCGATCTTTATGTATATCAACTACTTCAAGACCATCCCCAACGAGGTGTTCGAGGCCGCGCGCATCGACGGCGCCAGCGACCTGACCATTTTGTGGAAGATCGCCTTCCCTGTGACGAAATCGGTCACGACCATCGTGTTTTTGTCCATCTTTATGCAGCGCTGGAGCGAGCTGATGTGGGATATGCTCATCGCGCCCGACATCAATATGCAGACGCTCAACGTGCTGATCTCGACCCAGTTCAAGCCGATGGGCGCGTTCCCCGGCCCGATGTATGCGGCTTCGGTCATCCTGACGATGCCCATCATCCTGCTGTTCCTGCGTTTCTCGAAATATTTCAAAGAGGGCATCAGCTTCATGCTCAAATAATGTCCGAAAGGGGACCCGTTTCCTATGCAAGTCAAGCGTTGTGAATATAACCCGCTGCTGACGCCGGCCGACGTCAAACCCAGCCGGCCGGATTTCCGGGTGGACGGCGTGTTCAACTGCGGCGTGGCGCGCTACGACGGCCAGACCATCCTGCTGTGCCGCGTGGCGGAGTCCGCCGCCAGCGCCGACCCCGATGAACTGCTGGTGCCGGTGGTCGTCGCACGCGGCGGCCAGGACGTCATCGACGTCGTGCGCTACCGCAAAAGCGCCTGCCCGCAGCTGGATTTTTCTGACTCGCGCCGCGTCTGCCGCATCGAGGCCGACGGCCACGTAGGCCCTACCGTCAACCTGACCTCGCTGTCCCACCTGCGGGTGGCGCGCAGCCGCGACGGCGTGCATTTCACCATCGACGACCACCCCTCCATCCTGCCCACCGCCGCCGAGGACGGCTGGGGCATGGAGGACCCGCGCATCACCCAGATCGGAGATGTGTACTACATCAACTACACCTCGGTCACGCCCAACGGCCCGGCGACCTCGCTGCTGAGCACGCGGGACTTTGCGACCTTCGTGCGCCACGGCGTCATCTTTGCGCCCGAAAACAAGGATGTGACCATCTTCCCGCAAAAGGTCGGCGGCATGTACCTGGCGTTCAACCGCCCGGTGCCCAAAGCCTTCGGCGCGCCCGAAATGTGGCTGGCCAAATCGCCCGATCTTTTGCACTGGGGCGAGCAAAAGCACTTCTGCGGCCTGTCCGATGACCCTGCCCGCTGGGACAACGGGCGCATCGGCGGCGGCGCGGTGCCCATTTTGACCGAGCGCGGCTGGCTGAAGATCTACCACGCGGCCGACCGCAGCAACCGCTACTGCCTGGGCGCCTTTTTGCTGGACGCCGAGGACCCGTCCCGCATCCTGGCCCGCACGCGGGAGCCGATCCTGCAGCCGGAAGCCCCCTACGAGACCGACGGCTTTTTTGGCAACGTCGTGTTCACCTGCGGCTGCCTGCTGGAAGGCGATACCGTCGTGATCTACTACGGCGCCGCCGACGACAAGATCTGCCGCGCTGACATCGCGCTGCAGCAGATCCTCGACGCCATGGATCCTGTGCAGGGGTAAGCCCCGGCCGGCAGCCAGGACGCTGCTTTTTTCTGGCACAACGGCCAAACGCGGGCCGGCCGCCGCGGCCGGCCCGCGTCTTTTTTTCGGTTTTTCTTGAAAAAGAGCGCCTTTTCCTGCGCCACGCTCTACAAAAATACTTGAAAGCATGGTAAAATAAAGTAAATTCTACTTTGTAAAGAAAGCGTTGTGATACTTGTGAAACGGAAAGCGGCTACGATGCAGGACATTGCCCGGCAGGTGGGGGTGTCGGTCAATGCGGTGTCGCTGGCGCTCAAGGACCGCCCCGGCGTCAGCGACGATACCCGCCAGCGTGTGCGGGAGATCGCGCAGAAGATCGGCTACAAGGCCAAAAAAACGCCCCCGCCCGAAACGCCGCAGACGCGCAAAAGCATCTGCGTGCTGCTGCGGCACCGCTTTTTCCGTGATTTCCGCTTTTACGGGCGCATCCTGCTGGGCATCGAGGAGACGGCCAAGCAGGCCGGCTACGACGTCCAGATCAGTTCATTCGGCGGCGAGGAAGTCCCCGCCAGCGTGCAGGAAGGCCGCGTCTCGGGCCTGATCGTGCTGGGCACCATCGACGACAAGTTCCTGGCCCGCCTGCGGGAGTACGGCGTCCCCCTGGTGCTGGCCGACCACCAATCCAGCGTATACGCGCTGAACTGCGTCGTGTCCGACAACTTTTTCGGCGCGTACGGCATGGCGATGCACCTGTTCCGCAAAGGCTACACCCGCATCGGCTTTTTTGGCGACCCCAACTACACCCCCAGCACCCGGGACCGCTATTTCGGCGTGCTCAAGGCCATCCAGGACCACGTCTGCCCCGGCGATATGAACGCCGCCCTGGCGTACCTGACGCGGTTTTCCACCCGCGGCATGATCGAAAAGTACGTGGTGGAACAAAACGTCGCCCGCATTTTTGAACTGTACGAGGACATCCCCGAAACGCCCGAGGCGCTGATCTGCTCCAACGACGAGCTGGCCATCCTGCTGATGCAGGTGCTGCAAAAGCACGACATCGCGGTGCCCGGCGACGTGGCCGTGGCCGGGTTCGACGATATCGAGACCGGCAGCATGGTGACGCCGACGCTGACGACGGTGCATGTGCGCAAAAAGCTGATGGGCCAGCGCGCGGTCGAGTGCCTGCTGCGCCGCCTGGACGACCCCGACGCCCCGCCGGAAAAGCATATCATGAGCGTCACCCTCGTCGAGCGGGAGTCGGTCTGACCTCACAGCGCTTCCTGTAAGAAAGGAGCGACCTATGGCCCCCTGGTGGAACCATACCGTCTTTTATCAGATCTACATGCCCAGCTTCTGCGACGGCAACAACGACGGCATCGGCGATTTTGCGGGCATCCGCGCCAAGCTGCCGTACCTGAAACAGCTGGGGGTGGGCTGCGTCTGGCTGACGCCGTTCTACCCCTCGCCCAAAGTGGACCAGGGGTATGATGTTTCGGACTATTATGGCATCGACCCCGACTATGGCACCATGGCGGATTTCCGCGCCTTTATCCGCCAGGCGCACGCGCTGGGCATCCGGGTGCTGGCCGACGTCGTGATGAACCACACCTCCACCGCGCATGCGTGGTTCCAGGCGTCCCGCGCTTCGCGCAGCGACCCCAAGCGCAACTGGTATATCTGGCGCGAAGGGGCAAACGGCGCCCCGCCCAACAACTGGCAGTCCTTTTTTGGCGAGCCCGCCTGGGAGTGGGACGCCGCCACCGGCATGTACTACTACCACTCTTTCGCCAGGCAGCAGGCCGACCTCAACTGGGCCGAGCCGGAGGTCCGCCGCGCCATGCTGGACATGCTGGATTTCTGGATCGACGAAGGCGTCGACGGGTTCCGGCTGGACGTCATCAACAACCTGACGGTGACCGGCTGCCTGACCGACAACCCCGCCGATGAGACCGGCGCGCAGATCCACCGCTACGACATCAACCAGCCCGGCATCCGCGATGCGCTGCGGCAGATCGCCGCCCATGTCAAACGCCGCGGCGACATCTTTCTGGTGGGGGAGATCAGCTCCGACCGGCTGGAGGTCATCCGCCCCTATGCCGACGACGACCTGCTGGATACGACCTTCAACTTCAACCTCGGCAGCATGCCGCGGTTCGATTTCCCGGTGTTTGCCGCCCAGCTCCAGGCGATGTGCGCGGGTTACCGCGGCGCGCACCGGCCCACGATCTTTTTCGGCAGCCACGATATGCCGCGGTTCCCCGGCCGGTTCGGCTTTGACGCGGCGCAGGCCCGCTGCCTGTTCACGCTGCTGCTGACGTTCCGCGCCTACCCGTTTTTGTATTTTGGCGATGAGCTCGGCATGCAGAGCTATGTCTGCCATACCTTTGCCGACGCGCGCGACGTGCAGGGGGTCATCGCCTACCGGCAGGCCAAGGGCGCCGGCAAGCCGGAAGAAGAATGCCTGCGCCTGCTCAACGCGGCCAGCCGCGACCATGGCCGCAACACGATGTATTGGGACGAAACGCTGCCCAACGGCGGGTTTTCGGCCGCGACGCCGTGGATCCCCTGGCAGCCGCAGCCCGGCGCCAGCGCCGAGGCCCAGCGCCGGGACCCCGATTCTCTGTTCCACTTTACGGCGCGGCTGGCCGCGCTGCGCAGCACGCTGCCGGTGTTGATCGACGGCGACTGCACCGTCGAGGCCCCGGCCGACGGCGTCATCGTCTGCCGCCGCACGCTGGCGGGCGACGAACTGACTGCCCTGATCAACTTTGCGCCCGCACCCTGCCGCCTGCCCTTTGCCGCAGACGGCTGCCGCCTGCTGTGCGCTACCGGCCCTGCGGCATGGCAGGCCGGCGGCGGCACGGTGTGCCTGCAAGGCAAAAGCGCGGCGGTGTTCCTGCGCAGCACAGCGGAGGTGAACCTGCCATGAAACAACAGCACTGGCCCCTGACCGAAGGCTGGCAGCTGCGCACGGCCGGCCGGGACGACTGGCAGGACGCGTGCGTGCCCGGCACCGTATACACTACGCTGTATGAGAACGGGCGCATCCCGGACCCATACTGGCGCGACAACGCCGAGGCCCTGCTGCCGCTGATGGAACAGGATTATGAGTACCGCACCCGGTTTGACCTGCCGCCCGAACTGGACGGCGCAGCGCGGTATTTTTTGCGGTTTGAGGGCATCGACACCCTGGGCGAGGTGTTTTTGAACGGCCAAAGCCTGGGGCGTGTGTGCAACATGCACCGCACGTGGGAGTTTGCCGTGACCGGCCTGCTGCGCGCGGCCGGCAACACGCTGACGGTGCGGCTGGGCTCGCCGCTGCGCTATATCCGCGCGGCGTTCGCCCGCTCGCCGGTGCGCGGGGCCGAGGACGCCATGGACGGCTTTGTGCACCTGCGCAAAGCCCACTGCATGTTTGGCTGGGACTGGGGCGCCCACCTGCCCGACGCCGGGCTGTTCCGCCCTGTGGTGCTGGCAGCCGCCGGCCCCGCCCGGCTGACCGACGTGCAGCTGCGCCAGCAGCACCAGAACGGCCGCGTCACGCTGGCGCTGGCCGTGGCGGCCGACGGCGGCGCGCCGCTTTGCCGCGCAACGCTGTATGACCCCGACGGCGCAGCGGTGGCGCAGGCACAGGGCGGCGCGGCGCTGACGCTGGCCGTGCCGGACCCACGCCTGTGGTGGCCCAACGGCCTGGGCGGCCAGCCGCTGTACCGCCTGCGCGTGGAGCTGCTGGACGGCGGCAGCGTGGACGACGTG
>DXEI01000117.1 GCA_019115045.1 Candidatus Gemmiger excrementipullorum
GCCGGCAACATCACGGCCAGCTTTTGGGGGCAGACGACCGGCACTGTCACGGCAGAACCTGCCCGCAGGGCAGAGGGCGTCGTCTGCATCGCATATTGCGGCAGTGCCGACGACTGCCTGCCGGTTTTATACGAGAACGGCACGGCGCCCGGGGCGGTGGGGCGGCAGTGCGCGGTCTCGGCCGGGCTGGCGCGGCAGCTGTTTGGCAGTGCCGACGTAGTAGGGCTTGCGGTCGTGCATGGCCGGGAACGCTACCATATCAGCGGCGTGTTCCGCGCCGAGGATGCCGTGCTGTTGTACCCCGGTACCGGCGGTTACACCTGTGCCGAGCTGCGCGGCGTATCGGCCGATACCCCCAAAGCCGACGCCGAACAGTGGTGCGCAGCCGCGGGCCTGGGCGCGCCGCAGTGCATCGTGTACGGGCCGCAGCGCGCCTGGCTGGCGTCGGTGGTCAGCTGCCTGCCGCTGGCACTGTGCGTGCTGGGCGGGGCGTTCCTGTTGCTGCGCGCAAGTTTGCGCTGGCCGCCGTTGGCGCGGCAGGGTGCGTGGCTGGCCGGGGCGCTTGCGCTGGCATGCCTGCTGCCTGCGGCGCTGCAAGCGCTGCCGGGGTGGCTGATCCCGGCACGATGGAGCGATTTTTCGTTTTGGGAGCGCCTGGTCGAACAGATCCGCACCGCAGACCACGCCTGGCAGGCGGCGGTGCGGTATTGGCGAGATATCGCGTTATAACACAAAACAAGGCCCGCCGTCCGAAGGGGATGGCGGGCATGTTTTTGCACAAGTGTATGGGTGTACAGCAAAACCGCTTTACAGAGCATCCCGCCTGCCGATGCTGTGCCGGTAGACGACCAGCGAGACCACCGCGGTGACGGCTTCGGTCAGCCAGAAGGCATGCCAGACACCGTCCGGCCCCAGCAGGCGGCAGAGCCCCCAGGCCAGCGGCAGGATGACGACGGTATAGCGGCACAGCGAGATGACCAGTGACGGAAGGCCTTTGCCGAGGCCTTCCAGCGCGCCGGATGTCGCGACCGATACGGCCGAGACTAAGAACCCCAGGCTGATGATGCGCAGCGCATTTTGGCCGATGGCGACGGTCTCGGGGTTGGCGGTGAAGAGTGCGATCAGCGGGCCGGAAAATGCCATGCACAGCACGGTGCCCACCGCCATGATGCCGGCGCACAGCGCCATCGTCAGCTCATAGATGCGGCGCACGCGTTTGCGTTCGCCGGCGCCGTAGTTGTAGGCGATCAGCGGGCGCATGCCCTGCACGATGCCGCTGCCGGGCAGGTACAGGAAGGTCTGTAATTTATAGTAGATGCCCAGCACCACGACATAGCTTTGCGTGTACGCGGCCAGAATGGCGTTGAGGCAGGAGATCAGCAGCGACGGCAGCGCCATGTTGAGGATGGCCGGGACGCCCACGGCGTACAGCTGCGCGTCGATCTTGGGGGCGGGGCGCAGGCAGGCGCGCCGCACCCGCACCGGCAATGCGCAGCGGCAGTAAAATACCAGGTAGAGCACAAGCGTCAGCGTCTGCCCCAGGCCGGTGGCCAGCGCCGCGCCGGCAATGCCCAATTGCGGGAACGGCCCCAGCCCAAAGATCAGCACCGGGTCCATGACGATGTTGCAAAGGGAGCCTGCCAGCAGGCCCAGCATCGTGATCTTCATGCTGCCGACGGCTTGGAAGATCTTTTCAAACGCCAGCGAACCCATGATGACGACAGAAAACGAAAACGCGATGGCAGCATAGGTGACGCCCATCTCCAGCACGGCGGCGTCCGAGGTGAACAGGCGCAAAAAGCCCGGTACGGCGGCGATGCTGAGCGCCGCGATCACCACGCCGTGCAAAAGCGATAACACCAGGCCGTGGGTGGCGGCGGTATCGGCGCGCTGCCGGTCGCCCGCGCCGAGGTGCCGCGCGATCTGCGCGTTGATGCCGACGCCGAAACCGATGGCGATGGCATTGATGAGGTTTTGCAGCGGGAACACCAGCGAGAGCGCGGTCATGGCGTCCTCGCTGATCTGCGCGACGAAAAAACTGTCCACGATGTTGTACAGCGCGTTGACGAGCATGGATACGACCATTGGCAGCGACATCGAGACCAGCAGCGGCAAGATGGGCCGTTCTTTCATAAACGTTGCGTCCATGGGGGGGGACCTGCCTTTCTGTTTGCATAAAAAGTCCCAGCAAAAAAGCCACACAATGATCTCTGCCAGAGAGATCATTGTGTGGCGAAAAGTAGCCGAAACTGTAAAATTCCACACGGTGTTTTAGTGTTTTTACCATAGCACAAGCCGGCGGGGATGTCAAGCCCGAGGGCGCTGGCAAATCTCACCACTGGCGGCGGTATTCGCCGGGGGCGATGCCTTCGACCTTTTTGAACAGCCGGGCAAAATAGTTGGCGTCCGCCAGCCCGCATTCCAGCGCGATGGCCTCGACGCTGTCGTCGGTAAAGCGCAGCATCCGCTTGGCCTGGGTGATGCGCAGCTGCGCCAGGTAGTTGCTGATCGACTGGCCGAACTCCTCTTTAAAAACACGGGTCAGGTAAAATTTGTTGATGTAGAACCGCTCGGCCAATGCGTCCAGCGTGATCTTCTCGGCAAAATGGGCGTCAAGATAGTCCTTGACTTCCTGCGCGCTGCGCCGCTTGCCGTGCGTGGTGCGCGCGGCGCCGGGACGCCAGCCGTCCTCCATCAGCTGCGTCAGCAGCGCAAACAATTCGCTGCACAGGCGCATATCGCGCACATGGTCCTCGCCGGAGGCCGTTTCGTAGATCTCTTGCAACAGGGTGCGGTACCGTTCGGGGCAGGCTGCGCGGAAAGCAGGCTGGCCGCCGCGTTCCTGGTATTTTTTGTAGATGGCCCCCATATTGGGGCCGTAGAAGTGCGCCCAGCGCAGCCGCCACAGGTCCTGCCCGGTGCGGTGCTCATACGGGATGCGGCAGTCCAAAAAGACGCAGTCGCCCGCCTGCAGGTCGTGCCGGGTGCCTGCATAGGTCAGCGTGCCGGAACCCTGCTCGACAAGGAAAACCAGGTAGGACGCAAGGCCCTGGCGCGCGCTGGCGTGCGGCGCGCGCGCCTGCAGGCTGCCGGCCTCCTGCAAATGCAGCAAGCTGCTGCGCGCAAAAGACGAAGGCGTATACAAAAGGCGGCGCGAATGTACGAGCTCGCCGTCAAACAACGGTTGATCCATGGCGTGGTCCCTCCTGCAGAACAGTATAGCAAAAAAGTCAATATAATGCTAGTGCTTTGCAAGATTTACCCTACCGCCCCGGCAAAAAACACAGTACAATAGCACATAGTAAGCAATACCCTGCACGGTATGGCAGGGTCGTCACCCAGCAAGAAAGGCGGCATAATTGTATGAAAAAAGCTCTTATCACCGGCGTGACCGGGCAGGACGGCAGTTATCTGGCAGAATTTCTGCTGGAAAAAGGCTATGATGTGCACGGCATGATCCGGCGTTCCTCGGTCGATTACCGCGAACGCATCGCCCACCTGGAAGGGCACGAACGGTTCCACCTGCATTACGGCGACCTGGGCGATTCCATGAGCCTGCTGTCGGTCATCGGGCGTGTGCGCCCCGATGAGATCTACAACCTGGCGGCGCAAAGCCATGTGCAGGTCAGCTTTGATGTGCCGGAGTTTACGGCCGATGTCGACGCTACCGGCGTGCTGCGCGTGCTCGAGGCTGTGCGCCTGTGCGGCCTGGCCGAGACCTGCCGCATCTACCAGGCGTCCACCAGCGAGCTGTACGGCAAGGTCGAGCAGGTGCCCCAAAACGAGGAGACGCCGTTCCACCCCTACAGCCCCTATGCCGTGGCCAAGCAGTACGGGTTCTGGATCACCAAAGAATACCGCGAAGCCTACCATATGTTCTGCTGCTCGGGCATTTTGTTCAACCATGAATCCGAGCGCCGCGGCGAGACCTTCGTCACCCGCAAGATCACGCTGGCGGCCGCCCGCATCGCCCAGGGCAAGCAGGACAAATTGTACCTGGGCAACCTTTCCAGCCTGCGCGACTGGGGCTACGCCAAAGACTATGTCGAGTGTATGTGGCTGATCCTGCAAAACGACAAGCCGGAGGATTTCGTCATCGCCACCGGCGTGCAGCACAGCGTGCGGGAGTTCTGCCAGCTGGCCTTCCACTATGCCGGCATCGAGCTTGCGTTTACCGGCGAAGGGCTGGAGGAAAAAGGCATCGACAAAGCCACCGGCAAGGTGCTTGTCGAAGTCAGCCCTGATTTCTACCGCCCCACCGACGTTGTCAACCTGTGGGGCGACCCGTCTAAAGCCAAGCGTGAGCTGGGGTGGAACCCCACCAAGACGAGCTTTGAGCAGCTGGTCAAGATCATGGTGGACCATGATATGAAAAAAGTGGCGGTCGAGCGGGCCGAGGAACACCTCAAGACCAACCTGGCCGAATACCTGGAAAAAGGCGTGATCAAATAAAGCGGCGTAGTTTCTCCACTTTGGCAGCAAAACGAACCGATACGATAACAGCACAGAAAGAAGACGAACTGATATGATGGAAAAGAACGCCAAAATTTATGTGGCCGGCCACCGCGGCATGGTGGGCAGCGCCATCGTGCGCGAACTGCAGCGCCAGGGCTACACGAACATCATCACGCGCACCCACAAAGAGCTGGACCTCTGCCGCCAGGCGGACGTGGAGGCGTTTTTTGCGCAGGAAAAGCCCGAGTATGTCTTTTTGGCGGCCGCCAAGGTCGGCGGCATCGTGGCCAATGAGCAGGCGCTGGCGGATTTCATGTACGATAACATGACGCTGGAGATGAACGTGATCCACGCGGCGTGGCAGAACGGCTGCAAAAAGCTGGAGTTTTTGGGTTCCAGCTGCATCTACCCGCGGCTGGCGCCCCAGCCCATGAAAGAGGACTGCCTGCTGACCGGCGCGCTGGAAAAGACCAACGAAGCCTACGCGCTGGCCAAGATCTCGGGCCTGAAATACTGTGAGTTCCTCAACCGCCAGTACGGCACCGGCTATATCAGCGTCATGCCCACGAATCTGTACGGCCCCAACGATAACTACCACCCCACGCACAGCCATGTGGTGCCGGCGCTGATCCGCCGTTTCCACGAAGCGAAAGAGCAAAACCTGCCCGGCGTGACCTGCTGGGGCGACGGCAGCCCGCTGCGCGAGTTTTTGTATGTGGACGACCTGGCCAACCTGTGTGTGTTTTTGATGAACCATTACTCCGGCAACGAGACGGTCAACGCCGGCACCGGCAAGGAGCTGACCATCAAGGAACTGACGGAACTGGTGGCCAAAGTCGTGGGGTATACCGGCAAGATCGAGTGGGACCCCACCAAACCCAACGGCACGCCGCGCAAACTCCTGGACGTCAGCAAGGCGACCGCCCTGGGCTGGACGTACAAGACCGAGCTGGAGGACGGCCTGCGCCTGGCGTATGAAGATTTCCTGCATAACCCCATGCGTGCCGAGCGATAACTGCCCGGAAGATACACGATAGGAGGACTGCTATGAACATTATTTTGCTTTCCGGCGGGTCCGGCAAACGGCTGTGGCCGCTGTCCAACGACATCCGCTCCAAGCAGTTCATCAAAATTTTCAAGACGGCCGACGGGTATGAGTCGATGGTGCAGCGCGTCTACCGCCAGATCAAAGAGGTGGACCCCGCAGCCACCGTGACCATCGCCACCAGCAAGACGCAGGTCAGTTCCATCCACAACCAGCTGGGCGATTCCGTCGGCGTCTGTGTGGAACCCTGCCGCCGCGATACCTTCCCGGCCATCGCGCTGGCGTCCGCCTACCTGCACGACGTCAAGGGCGTCGCGCCGCAGGAGCCGGTCGTCGTCTGCCCGGTGGACCCCTATGTCAACAACGATTACTTTGAAGCGCTGCACACGCTCTCGCAGCTGGCGCAGCAGGGGGCGGCCAACCTGACGCTGATGGGCATCGAGCCGACTTACCCCAGCGAGAAATACGGCTATATCATCCCCGAAACGTCCGACGCTGTCAGCAAAGTCAAGACTTTTAAAGAAAAGCCGGACGCCAAAACGGCGGCCGAATATATCGCGCAGGGCGCATTGTGGAACGGCGGCGTGTTTGCCTACCGCCTGGGCTATGTGCTGGACCGCGCCCATGAACTGATCGAGTTTGACGGTTACCAGGACCTGTACGACAAGTACGCGACGCTGCGCAAGATCAGCTTTGACTATGCGGTGGTGGAAAAGGAGCCCAACATCCAGGTCATGCGCTTTGCCGGCCAGTGGAAGGATATGGGCACCTGGAACACGCTGACCGAAGCGATGGAGGAACCCGGCATCGGCAAGGCGATCCTGAACGACAGCTGCCGCAACGTCCATGTGCTCAACGAGTTGGATGTGCCGGTTTTGTGCATGGGCCTACAGGATGTCGTGGTCTCGGCCAGCCCGGAGGGGATCCTGGTCTCGGACAAAGAACAGTCCAGCTACATCAAACCGTTCGTCGACGCCATCGACCAGCAGATCATGTTTGCCGAAAAGTCCTGGGGCAGTTTCCGCGTGCTGGATATTGAGGACGAGAGCCTGACCATCAAGGTCACGCTCAACCCCGGGCACAGCATGAACTACCACAGCCACCAGCGCCGCGATGAGGTGTGGACGGTCATTTCCGGCCGCGGCCGCGCCGTCGTCGATGGCGTGGAACGCCCGGTGCAGGCAGGCGATATCGTGCGCATGCCGGCCGGCTGCCGCCATACCATTCTGGCGGACAGTGAACTGAAACTGATCGAGGTGCAGCTGGGGCGCGAGATCAGCGTGCAGGACAAAGAAAAGTTTCCGCTTGAGATCGTATCCCACGGTAAAGAAAAAGCGTAACACGCCAGGCGGGCCGCAAGTGGTAGCAAACCGGCGGCAGGGGACACTGTGTACTTTTTGTGCGGCAAGGGGTTGACTTGCGCACAAAAATCTGTATAATAGTAGTGTTCCTTGTGCGCTAGTATGGCTCAGTTGGTAGAGCAGCTGATTCGTAATCAGCAGGTCGTCGGTTCAAGTCCGACTACTAGCTCCAAAGAAAAAGCGCCGCAGCGTTGGTTTTTGCCACGCTGCGGCGCTTGCTTTTACAGAGCTGCGGGTTTGACTACTTTTGTAAAAATCAGCTGCGATAAAAAGCGGGCCGGCAGGCAACAAAAAAAGACCGTCCAGGTCTGCTGGGCTCTACGGCCCTGGCTGCAAAGCAGCCGTCGCCTGCAACGGTCACCTTGATCATAACAGAACGTCGCCCGAAAAGCAAGTGCGCTGCGCGCCGCTGCGGACGGGAAATTTGTTCACAAAAATTTTATAGACAAATCGGCGCAAACCTCTTGATTTTTTGCAGCAAAGTGGGTATTATAGTTTTGGCACTCGAGATAAGAGAGTGCTAAAACAAATCTACCAAGAGAAATCTTTTATCAGGGAGGAAATTTCGCTATGAAAATCAAACCTCTTGCAGACCGTGTCGTCATCAAGCTGGTCGAGGAAGAAGAGACCACCAAGGGCGGCCTGATCCTTTCCGGTTCCGCCAAAGAGAAACCGCAGGTCGCCGAAGTGCTGGCCGTGGGCCCCGGCGGCAACGTCGATGGCAAGGAAGTGCAGATGATTGTCAAGGTCGGCGATAAAGTGCTGACCAGCAAGTACGCCGGCACCGAGGTCAAGGTCGACGGCGAGGAGTGCACCATCGTCCGCCAGAGCGATATTCTCGCCGTGGTCGAGTAAACCGGCCGCTTCCTCAAAACGCTTTTTGTGATTGCAAAGGAGAGATCATTTTATGGCTAAACAGATCAAACAGGGCGCGGACGCCCGCAAAGCGCTGTGCGCCGGCATCGACCAGCTGGCTGATACCGTCAAGGTCACCCTCGGCCCCAAGGGCCGCAATGTCGTGCTGGGTAAAAAGTTCGGCAGCCCGCTCATCACCAACGACGGTGTGACCATCGCCAAGGAGATCGAGCTCAAGGACGCGTTCGAGAACATGGGCGCCCAGCTCGTGCGGGAAGTCGCCACCAAGACCAACGACGCGGCCGGCGACGGCACCACCACCGCCACGGTGCTGGCCCAGGCGCTGGTCACCGAGGGCATGAAGAACGTGACCGCCGGCGCCAACCCCATGGACATCAAGCGCGGCATGAGCAAGGCGGTCGCCGCTGCGGTGGAAGCCGTCAAGCACAACAGCCAGAAAGTCAACGGCAGCAAGGACATCGCCCGTGTAGGCACCGTCTCTGCCGGTGACGCCGAGATCGGCCAGCTGATCGCCGACGCGATGGAGAAAGTCACCGCCGACGGCGTCATCACCATCGAGGAGAACAAGACCACCGCCGAGACCTACACCGAGGTCGTCGAAGGCATGCAGTTCGACCGCGGCTACGTGACTCCCTATATGGTCACCGACACCGAGAAGATGGAGACGGTCTACGACGATTGCAGCGTGCTGATCACCGACAAGAAGATCAGCGCCTTCCAGGATATCGTCCCCCTGCTGGAGCAGGTCATCCAGTCCGGCCGCAAGCTGCTCATCATCGCCGAGGATGTCGAGGGTGACGCGCTGTCCAACCTCATCATCAACCGTCTGCGCGGCGGCTTGAACGTCGTCGCCGTCAAGGCGCCCGGTTTCGGCGACCGCCGCAAAGAGATGCTGCAGGATATCGCCATCCTGACCGGCGGCACCGTCGTCAGCAGCGACCTGGGCTATGAGCTCAAGGACGCTTCGCTCGACCTGCTGGGCTCCGCCAACCAGGTCAAGGTCACCAAGGACAACACCACCATCGTGGGCGGCCGCGGCGACAAGCAGGCCATTGCCGACCGTGTGGCGCAGATCCGCAGCCAGATCACGACCGCGACTTCTGACTTTGACCGTGAGAAGCTGCAGGAGCGCCTGGCCAAGCTGGCCGGCGGCGTGGCCGTCATCAAGGTCGGTGCGGCGACCGAGGTCGAGATGAAGGACAAGAAGCTGCGCATCGAGGATGCCCTCAACGCCACCAAGGCGGCTGTCGAGGAAGGCATCGTCGCCGGCGGCGGCACCGCCACCATCAACGCCATCCCGGCTGTCGACAGCGTTGTCGACTCGCTGGAAGGCGATGAGCGCACCGGCGCCAAGATCGTGCGCAAAGCGCTGGAGTCTCCGCTGCGTCAGATCGCGGCCAACGCCGGCCTGGAAGGCAGCGTCATCATCGACAACATCCTCAAGCAGAACAAGCCCAACTACGGCTTTGATGCCCAGAAGGAAGAGTATGTCGAGGATATGATCGAGGCCGGCATCGTCGACCCGACCAAGGTCACCCGCTCGGCGCTGGAGAATGCGGCCAGCGTGGCGGCCATGGTGCTGACGACCGAGAGCCTCGTCGCCGACCTGCCCGAACCGCCGGCCCCGGCTGCCCCCGCGGGCGCCGATATGGGCGGTATGTACTAATACCGCACCGCGCGGCCTGAAACGCAAAACATAAAAGCCCGGGACCTCAGGGTCCCGGGCTTTTGCTGTGTGTGGTAGCGGTTTGATCAATGCGGGGCGTCGTCCTGCCCGGCGGCAGGGGGCTGCAGCAGGTCGGCGGCGGGGGCATGCTGATTGGCGACCGGGATGAACCGGCGGGCAAAGCGGCCGCGCCCGCGGCTGCGGACATAAAAATACCCGATGACCGAGAACAGCAGCGCGCCGACAAAGTTGACGAAGAGATCCTCCATCGTGTCCAGCAGGCCGATGTCCAGGTACCCGCCCAGGCCCAGGGGCGTCTGCGTGCCGTCGGCCTGCACAACGATCAGGTCGGTGATGTTGTGCAGCACGACGGGCTGGTTGCCGCCGGTGGGGTCCAGCAGAATGGTGCCGATGCTGTGGACGACGGCGTCTTTCTGCATGTCGAAAAAGAAGAACTGGTCCATCAGGCACTCAAAAAATTCCCAGCAGACGCCGACGGTCATTGAAAAACAGAACGAGACGATGGCCAGGTACAGCGGCGATAAATGGAAGCGTATGCGGGCGTTGCGGTTGAGGATATCCAGCAGCGAAAACCCGATGGCGGCGCACAAAAAACCGTTGAGCGTGTGCAGCACGGTGTCCCAATACGGGTAGGTGACATAATACGCGCCGATCTCGCCCAAAATCTCGGCGGCATAGATAAACAGCAGGATGATGATCTCCAGCGTATTGGGCAGGTCGATGTCCAGCTTGCGCTCCAGCAGCGAGGGCATCGTGAACAAAATCAGCGTCAACACGCAGAGAAAGACGTTCTCAAAATTGCGGTTGAAGATCTGCGCCAGCATGACCAGCACGACCGAGGTGCGCAGCAACAGGTAAACGATCGTGACGGCGCGTTTTTCGCGGAACAGGGCGCGGAGGGTATCTCGCCGGGAAGGTTTCGGGTTTTCCATGCAGACTCCTTATGGTTCATCCAGGGTGAAATCTTTCGGGTCCAGTTCCGGCAGCATCTGCCGGCGCGGTACGCGCAGCAGCGGGTCGTAGCGGAACCGCCAGCAGTGGTAATAGGGCGACACGACCCCCTTGCGTTTGCACAGGATCATTTTAGGGTCGGAGGCCGGCGTGCCGTGCTGGCAGTAGGCGCAGGCCGGCGGGATATTGGCGCCGTAATACGGTTTTTTAAACATAGCTTCACCCCAAATTTCACCAATATACTCACCCATTATAAAAGTTTTGGCGTACCTTGTAAAGGGCGGCGCACACAAAGCACAGCGACACCAGCGCGGCATCCAGCGGCAGGCGCTGCATGGGGATGACGCGCGCCGGCAGCGTGCTGGCGGCATGCACCGCACCCGGCACAAAGCGGATCAACAGCCATACCAGGCCTTGCAGCAAAACGATATGCACCAGGCGGTTGACGGCCAAAAGCCGCAGGGGGACCGCGCGCTGCAAAAGCAGGGCCAGCTGCATCCAAACCGAAACGCCCAGTACGCTCAGGCACAGGCAGCAGCCGTACAAAGCTGCCCCGCCGCCCAGCGACGCAAAGGCAGCGCAGCCGGCGCTGATCTCCAAACACGCGGCCAGCAGGGCCTCCGCCAATGCATGCTGCGGCAGCAGGAGGGCGAGGACTGCGCCCAGCATGCGGAAAAACACCACGCACCCGCAGACGTGCAGGCAGCTGTCTGCCGCGCTTTGCAGCGCCAGCGGCAGGCTGGGGCGGGCGTCGGGCGCCGGTACCGTCGGTGTGCGTGCGCTTTCCGCCTTGGGCAGCAGCGGCAGGCAGACCTCCGTGGCCAGCAGGTTGGCGGCCAGCTGTAAGGCGTACAGCAAAACGCCGGCCTGTACGCTGCCCAGCAGCAGGCCGCCCACGCAACCGACCACGAAACCGGGGCTGGAACAGCAGCCCAGCATCAGCAGCAGCGCAGCGTCCCGCGCGGGCAGAGTACCTTCCCGCCAGAGCCTGCCGGTCATCCGCCCGCAGACCGCATACCCGCCAAACCAGGAAAGCAGCAGCGCTGCCGCAGCGTGCGGGCTTTGCAGGCCCAAGGCGCGCCCCAGCGGGCGCAGCGCCCGCCCCGGCAGGCGGCAAGCCAGCAGCAGATCACACAGCACAAAAAAGGGGAACAGCGCCGGCACCACGGTGCGCAGGCACAGTTGCACCCCGCTTTGGAACCCCTGGACCGCCTGCGCCGGCTGGCATAAAAACAGCGCGCCGCACACAAGGCACAGGGGCAGGGCGGCCAGGTCGGTTTTGCTGTGTAGACTCATAGAACGCACCTCCCGTGGCGTATACATGAAAGCGAACCGGGCTGCTTTTGCGGGGGGAGGGGATGCCATGAAACAACGCAGGCCCAAACGCAGGCGGGCGGCGCCGCTTGCCCTGCGCGGCATGCTGGCGAAACCGCCCGACGGTTTTTACCGCCTGCCGGAATTTTCGCTGCGCGGCGGCTGCCTGGCGACGGACGGCTGCCGCCGCGTGCTGGATCTTACCCCCGAAAAGATCTGCCTGGACATGGGCGGCTTTCTGGTAACATTGTATGGCACGTCACTGCGGATAGAATCGCTGTGCGGCAAAAGGCTGCTGCTGGCCGGCCGGTTTACCGGCATCACGTTCCAGGAAAAATGGAAGGGGACCCGCCATGAAGCATGAGGTTTGGGCCGCAGACTGGTTGCGCTTCCGCGTGGCCGGGCGGGCGCCGCAGCAGTTCCTCAGCCGTGCCGCCGCGCAGGGGCTGCGGCTGCGCCGCCTGCAGGGGCAAAAAGACGCTTTTACGGCGTCGGCGGCCGGCGTGGACTACGCGAAGCTGCGCCGTTTGGCGCGGGAAGGCGGGTGGACGTTTACGCTGCTGCGCCGCCACGGCCCGGGCCGCTGGCTGGAAGCGCTGTGGGCGCGCCCCGGGATCGTGGCGGGCGCAGCGGTTTTTGCGGCCCTGCTGCATTTGGGCGGCGGGTTTCTCTGGTCGATCGACTTCAGCGCGCTGCCGCCCGGCTTGCAGCCCTCGATGCGGGCGCTGCTGGCAGAAAACGGCATCTGGGAAGGCGTGCGGGTGGAAGAACCGCTGCTGGACCGCGCCCGGCAGGCCGCGCTGGCGCAGAGCGACCAGTTTGGCTGGGTCAGCCTGAATTTTACCGGCGGCTGCCTGACGGTCGAGATGACGCAGGCGTCCCGGCAGACGGTGCAGCCGGACGCCCCCGAAGCGCCGCTGTACGCCCGGGCGGGCGGGGAGATCCTTGCGGTGGAACCGCAAAGCGGGTTTGCGGTGGTGACGCCGGGGCAGCAGGTGGCGCAAGGGCAGCTGCTGGTGGATGCCGTGCGCCTGGACCGCGACGGCGACCCGGTGCGCCAGGGCGTGCGCGGGCGTATCGTGGCGCGTGTCGAAAAAACTTATACAGCCCTGCAGCCGTACCAAAGCACAGTAAGCTGCTTTACCGGGCAAAGCGCTGTGCGGCAGCAGCTCTTTTTGGCGGGGCGCTGGTTCCCCGCCGGGGACGCCCCGGTACTGCCGGAAGGGGAACGCATGGTAGAGTGGCTGCCGCTGCGCGTGGGGCGGCTGTGCCTGCCGGTCTGCCTGCGGCGCGAGACAGTCTGGACGCAGGCAGAACAGGAACTCCGCTATAGCCGGCAGCAGGCGCAGGCGCTGGCGCGCCGCAGCTGCCGCGCACAGCTGTTGGCCGAGTTCCCGGGCGCCGTCATCGAAGCGGAGCGCTGCGTGCAAAGCGGCGAGGCGGACGGCGCGCGCTGTACCGTCACCTACCGCTTCTGCGCCGACATCGCCGGCACAGAGGCCCCTGCGCCGCAGACCTAGCACTGTTCCGGCTTTATACCCAAAGACGAAGAAAAATTTTGTGAAAAATGTACAATTTCTTTTGGCGAATCTTGTGATATAATCTAAATGGAATATTGTGGATAAAACGTACGGAGGGGTTTCGATTTGGCAGAGCGTTCCATAGAGCTGGACAGCATCGAGCTGGCGGCGGCGATCTTCGGAAACTGTGACCAGAATATCCACCTGCTGGAAAAGGAGTTCGGGGTCACGGCGGTCTGCCGCGGCTCGCAGCTGCGCTTTACCGGCGCCGAGGCGGACGTTGCGGCGGCTGTGCATGCCGTGGAGGGCATGATCACGCTGATGGAGCGCCGCACCCCACTGGAGGAACAGACCGTGCGCTACTGCATGACGCTGGCGCGCGGCGGCGAGGAAAAGCGCCTGCGCGAGCTGACTGACGAGTTTGTGGCAGTCACCGCCAAAGGCCGCCCCATCCACCCCAAGACCCTTGGCCAGCGCGAGTATCTGTCCGCCATCCGCAAGCATGCCGTCACATTCGGCGTCGGCCCGGCCGGCACCGGCAAGACCTACCTGGCGGTGGCTATGGCGGTCCAGGCGTTCAAATCCAAAGAAGTCAGCCGCATCATCCTGACGCGCCCCGCGGTGGAGGCAGGCGAAAAGCTGGGCTTTTTGCCGGGCGATATGCAGGACAAAGTGGACCCCTACCTGCGCCCGTTGTACGACAGCCTGTTTGACCTGCTGGGGGCCGAGACCTTCCAGAAACTGTTTGAGAAACAGATCATTGAGGTGGCGCCGCTGGCCTACATGCGCGGCCGCACGCTGGAGGATGCCTTTATCATCCTGGACGAGGCGCAGAACACGACGCCCGAACAGATGAAGATGTTTTTGACGCGCATGGGCGTGGGCAGCAAAGTCGTCGTGACGGGCGACATCACCCAGATCGACCTGCCCGAAAAAGTGCGCAGCGGCCTGGTGGACGCGTTGGCGGTGCTGCGCGGCGTCGAGGGCATCGCCCAGATCTATTTGACGGAGAAGGACGTCGTGCGCCACCGCCTGGTGCAGCAGATCATCAAAGCCTATGAAAAAGCGGCCGTGGGCACACACGGCCAGGACCGGTAATTTTATTTGTACAGGAGGTAGATCCCGCATGTCCAACAAGGTACTGATCACCAACGACCAAAATACCGTTAAGATCCCGTCGGGTCTGCGTATTTTGATCCGCCGCAGCTGCAATGCGGTGCTGGATTTTGAAAATTTCGACGGCCCGGCTGAGATCAGCGTCACATTTGTGGACAACAACCGCATCCACGAGTTGAACCTGCAGTACCGCGACAAAGATTCCGCCACCGACGTGCTCAGCTTCCCGCTGGGGGAAAACGGCGTCTATGACATCGACGAGGACAACGGCTGCAAGATCCTGGGGGACATCGTCATCTCGATGGAACGCGCGATGGAGCAGGCGGAGCTGTACGGGCACACGCTGCAGCGCGAAGTCGCCTACCTGACCGTCCACTCGATGCTGCATCTGCTGGGCTATGACCACGAGGCCAGCGGCCTGGAAGCCGTGCGCATGCGCGAAAAAGAGGAAGCGGTGCTCATCAAGCTGGGGCTGCCGCGCACGGTATCCTATACCAGTGATGAGATCTGAGATCCGGCGGTTCGGCCGCGGCTTCGTCTATGCCTGGAACGGTATCCGTGCCGCCGTCCAGCAGGAGCGCAACTTCCGTTTCCACCTGTGCGCCGCGTGCTATGCCCTGGCGGCGTGCGCCCTGGCGGAACTGCAGGCTGCCGAGTGGTGCATCGTGATTTTGTGCATCGCGGCGGTCCTGGGCATGGAACTGATGAACTCCGCCGTGGAGCGCGCGGTGGATAAGCCCGATACGACCCATTGGTGGAGCGCCGGCGCCGCCAAGGATATGGCGGCAGGCGGCGTATTGTTTATGGCGCTGGGGGCGCTGGCGGCAGGGCTGTGCCTGCTGGCGCCGCGCCTGCCGGTCATCTGGGGCAATGTGTGCCGTATGCCCGCCGTGGGGGCAGGCGGCATCCTGCTGCTGGGGCCGGTGTATTGGTTTATCTTCCGCTACCGTAACGCAGAAAAGAAAGGCGAAACACCCAATGGCAAAACCGATCCCTGAAATGCCCAGCAGCGTGTTTGTGGCGCTGGTGGGCCGCCCCAATGTGGGCAAATCCAGCTTGACGAACTACCTTGTGGGGGAAAAAGTCGCCATCGTGACGCAAAAACCCCAAACCACCCGCAACCGCATCACCGGCATCATCACCAAAGGGCCGGTGCAGTATGTGCTTATGGATACGCCGGGCATCCATGCGGCGCGCAACAAGCTGGATGCACGCATGACGCAGACCGCGGCCGCCAGCCTGAAAGACGTCGATGTAACGATGATGCTGTTTGAGCCGGCCGGCGAGTTTACCGAAGCCGAAAAAACCATGATCGCCGCGCTGCAAAAAGGAGGCCCGGCCATTGCCGTCATCAACAAAGTGGACTTGCTCGACAGTTTTGCCGCGCTGGAACAGCGCAAGCGCCAGCTGCAGGACTTTGGCTGCTTTGACGCGGTCGTGGCAGTGTCGGCCAAAGACGGCACCGGGTGCGAGGAATTGTTTGCCCTATTAAAACCTTATGGCAACGAAGGGCCGCATTATTTTGACGACGACGCCTTTACCGATATGCCGGAAAAAGAGCTCGTGGCGGAGCTTGTGCGCGAAAAGGCGCTGCTGTTCCTGCGCGAGGAGATCCCCCACGGCATCGCCGTCGTGGTCGAGCGGTTCAAAGAACGCCCCGACAAAGACCTCATCGACATCGACGTCGAGATCTACTGCGAGCGCAAAAGCCACAAGGGCATGATCATCGGCAAAGGCGGGCAGATGCTCAAAAAAATCGCCAGCGCCGCGCGCCAGGATGTCGAAGAGCTGCTGGGCGTGCAGGTGAACCTGCAATGCTGGGTCAAGGTGCGCGAGGATTGGCGCGATAAAGAGCAGATGCTCAATGCGCTGGGCTTCGCCAAGCCCTGACCATTTTTTGCTGCCGCCGTTGGACATCTTTTCCCGTTTTGCTGTGGTATGATGCCATAAGCAGAAAGGGGGCGGCCCACATGGCGGATACGGCAGGGGGTTGGGCGCGCTTTGCCCAGACGGGCAGCGTATACGATTATCTGCTTTATAAGGCGCAGTGCGCCTTGCAGGAGGGGGAGCATGCAGATCGCAACGACGGGCCTGGTACTGCACCAGGTCAAACTGGGGGAGGCAGACCAGATCCTGACGCTGCTGACCCCGGAGCTGGGCGTGATCTCGGCCTCTGCCAAGGGCAGCCTGCGGCTGAAAAATAAACTGTTCAGCGCCTGCGGGCTGTTTTGTTATTCAGAGTTCACGCTCACCAGCGGGCGCAGCCACTACTTTGTGGATACGGCGCAGGTCAAAAAGGTGTTCCACGGCATCTCCGCCACGGTGGAAGGCATGAGCCTGGCCGCCTACCTGGCCGAGATCGCCAACGCGCTTTCGCCCGCACCGCCCGAAGCCGGGGAGCAGCTGCGCCTGCTGCTCAACAGCCTGTATATGATCAGCACGCAGAAGCTGCCGCTGCGCCAGCTCAAAGCCATTTATGAGCTGCGCGCCATCAGCATGGCAGGCTACCAGCCGGACCTGCTGGCATGCGCCGGGTGCGGCCGCTATGACGGCCCCGCCTTTTATTTTGACCCGGCCGAGGGGGATCTGCTGTGCGCGGCCTGCGCCGAAAAAGCGCGCAAGGCCCCCAACCTGGACGCCGGCGCGCTGCACGCGCTGCGGCATATCTGCCTGGCCGAGGACCGCAAGCTGTTTTCGTTTACGCTGGCCCCGGCCAGCTTGCAAAGACTTTCCCGCGTCAGTGAGCAGTATCTGCTGGCGCATCTGGAGCATGGCCTCAAAAGCCTGGATTTTTTGAAAACCGTATTGGAATAAGGAGCACAAGACCCCTGTATGGATACAGCCTATAAAACGACCCTGGAACTGGATAAGATCATTGCCCGTGCGGTGCAGCTGTGCGCCTGCCGCGAGACCCAAGAGCGCATGCAGGCGCTGGAACCGTTTGCCACGCCGGAAGAAGAACGCTACGCCCTGGCGCAGACCGACGCCGTCAACGCGCTGCTGATCCAAAACGGCAGCCCGCGCTTTGGCGGCGTGGCCGAAGTGCGGCGCATCACAGCACACGCGCAAAAAGGCGGCATCCTCTCGATGGGCGAACTGCTGGAGATCGCCGCCACGCTGCGCAATTTTTCAGGTCTTTCGCAATGGTATGGCGCCAGCGAGCACGAGCCGCTGCCGACCGACGATCTGTTCTACGCGCTGGCCCCGCAGCCGGTGCTGGAAAAGCAGATCAGCGAGAGCATCCTCTCGCCGGAGGAGATGGCCGACACCGCCAGCGTGACACTGCACGAGCTGCGCCGCAAGATCCGCCAGACCGAGGATTCCATCCGCACCAAGCTGGACAACATCATCAAAAACTCCACCACCAACAAATTTTTGCAGGACGCGGTCGTCTCGCTGCGCAACGGGCGGTATGTCGTGCCGGTGCGCGCCGAGTACCGCGGCGAGGTGGGCGGCGTCATCCACGACGTATCCTCCACCGGTGCGACGCTGTTTGTGGAGCCGACCGCCGTGGTGGAAGCCAACGCCCGCATCATGCAGCTGCGCGCCCAGGAGCAGGAGGAGATCACCCGCATCCTGTCGGCGTTCTCGGCACAGGTCGGCGCGCTGGAACCGCAGTTCTCCTACAGTTACGAGGCCATGCTGGAGATCGACCTGCTGCTGGCCAAGGCGCGCCTGGCGGTGGAACAGAACGCCTTCAAGCCGGAAGTCAGCGACACGGTGCGTTTCCGCCTCGACCGGGCGCGGCACCCGCTCATCGACAAAAAGAAAGTCGTGCCCGTGGACATCACATTGGGCGAGGACTACGACACGCTGGTCATCACCGGCCCCAACACCGGCGGCAAGACGGTCTCCATCAAGACGGCCGGGCTGCTCAACGCCATGGCGCAGTACGGTTTTTTGATCCCCGCGCATGAGAGCAGCGTCGTGTGCAATTTCCGCGAATATCTCGTGGACATCGGCGACGAGCAGAGCATCGAGCAGAGCCTTTCGACCTTCTCCGGCCACATGAAGCGCATCAGCGGCATTTTGCAGCGCGCCGGGCACGGTACGCTGACGCTGATCGACGAGCTGGGCGCCGGCACCGACCCGGCCGAGGGCGCGGCGCTGGCGGTCAGCATCCTGGAACAGCTGCGCCGCCAGGGCAGTTTGCTGATGGCGACGACCCACTATGCCGAGTTGAAAGTCTACGCGCTGGAAACCCCCGGCGTCGTCAACGCAAGCTGCGAATTTAACGTGGAAACGCTGATGCCGACGTATAAGCTCAGCGTCGGCGTGCCGGGCAAATCCAACGCCTTTCTCATCAGCGCCAAGCTGGGCATCCCGCAGCAGCTCATCGACGCGGCGCGCAGCCACATGTCCAACGACGATAAGCGCCTGGACAGCGTGCTGGCGCAGCTGGACGATTTGAAATTGCAGCTGAAAGCCGCCCAGGCCGAGGCCGAAAAAGCCCGGTACGAGGCGGAACACGCCCTGGAAAGCGCTGAGAAAAAGCGCGGTGAACTGATCGAGCAGGGCAAGCGCGAGCTGGAGGACGCCCGCCGCCAGGCCCACGACCTGGTGCAGCAGGTGCAGAATGAGGCCTATACGCTGACGGATGAGCTGCGCCGCATCCAGAAAGATGAAAAAACCAGCGCGGCCCAGCGCGCCCAGCGCGCGCGGGAGATCGCGCGCAAGGATACCGAGGCGCTGCTGAAGGGGACTGAGTCCAAACCGGCCCGCAAGAAATACGTCCCCCTCAAGGACGTGCAGGTCGGGCAGGAAGTCGTCATTGCGGAGCTGGACCAGACCGCGACAGTCATGGCCCGGCCCGACCGCGACGGTATGGTGGAAGTGCGCGCCGGCATTATGAAAACCAAGGTCCCGCTCAGCGGGCTGCGTGCGCCGGACAAGCTGCAAAAAAGCCCGCTGCGCGAACCGCGCCGCGCCCACACCCATGTGCAGCTGGACAAAGGCCGCAAGACCAGCATGGAGATCAACCTGCTGGGCTATACGGTGGAGGAAGCGCTGGCCGAAGTAGACAAATTCCTCGACAGCGGGCTGCTGCGCGGGCAGCAGACGCTGTACATCATCCACGGCGTCGGTACCGGCGCGCTGCGCAGCGCCATCCAAAAACACCTGCGCACCCACAAGGCGGTCAAAAGTTTCCGCCCGGGCCGCTATGGCGAGGGCGAGGCCGGCGTGACAGTCGTGGAGCTGAAATGACCCAAAGCGCCCCGGAAACGGGCGAAGAACACAGAAAAAAGCGGCAGACTGCTTCGGCGGCCTGCCGCTTTTGGCGCTTTCCGCCGTTTGCGCATTTTCCCCAGCGGCGCCCCGTATACTGGGGTAACCGATGCGGCGTTTGGGGGTGAAAGCATCAAAGCGGTGGTTTATCTGGACGTGCTTTTGCTCGTCAACTTTCTGGCGGCCTACTTTTTGCTGCTGGCGGCCGGCGCGCTCGGCGGGCTGCGCGCCGGGTTCGGGCGCATGCTGCTGGGCAGCGGCGCGGCGGCGCTGTCGTCGCTGATCCTGTTCGCGCCGGAACTGCCGTATCCCGCGCAGCTGCTGTACAAGGTGGGCACGGCGCTGCTTGTCACGGCGGCGGCTTTTGGCTGGCGGCGGCCGCGCCGTTTGCTGACGGCTGCATGCTGGTATGCGGCGCTCAACATCGCACTGGCAGGCCTGGCGTTCCTGGCCGTGCTGCGCAGCGGGACGGATCTGGTGCAGACGGGCAACCTGACGGTCTATCTGCGCATATCGCCGCTGCTGCTGGTGGGCTTGTCCGGCGTGTGCTGCCTGGCGGTGGAACTGGGCCTGCGCCTGCTGGATCGCCGCAAACCGGCGGTGCAGACCGTCGGTTTGGAATTGGAGCTGGCCGGCGTGCCGGTACACCTGCGCGCTGCGCTGGACACCGGCTGCCACCTGCGTGACCCGGCGACCTGCCTGCCGGTGCTGGTCGTCAGTTTTGCCGACGCCCGCGCCCGCCTGCCGGAACCTGTGCAACGCTACCTGCAAGGCTGGTTCCAGGGCGAGACCACGGCCCAGCCACCGCCGGGGACGCACCTGCGGCTGATCCCGTGCCGGACCGCTGCGCAAAGCGGGCTGCTGCCGGGGTTTGCGGTGGGCAGCATCGGCCTGATCACCGAGCACGGCATCCTTGCCCTGGGGCGCGGCGCAGTGGCGTTTGCACCGCAGTCTTTTGGCAGCGAACGGTATGAAGCGCTGTACGGCAGCGACTTTTTATAAAACGGGGGAGAGCTTTATGAACAGGCTGGAACAGATGAACCAAACCCTGCAAACGCTTTGGCTGCGGCTTGTCACGCCGCAGCAGCTGCACTACATCAACGGGGCCGATACACTGCCCGCACCGCTGGCCCCGCAGCAGGAACAACAGGCCCTGGCGGCGCTGGCGGCGGGCAGCGGGCAGGCGCGGGATCTTTTGATCACACATAACCTGCGCCTGGTCGTGTACATCGCCAAAAAGTTCGAGACGCCTTCCGCCGGCATCGAGGACATGATCTCCATCGGCACCATCGGCCTGATCAAGGCAGTCAACACGTTTGAGCCTGCCAAAAACATCAAACTGGCCACCTATGCCAGCCGCTGCATCGAGAACGAGATCTTGATGTATCTGCGCAAAAGCTCCAACCGGCGCCAGGACGCCAGCATCGACGAGCCGCTGAACACCGACAGCGACGGCAACGAGCTGCTGCTGATGGATGTGCTGACGAGCGACGGACCCCAGGTGGGCGAGGAACTGGAACGCAGCGCCGAGCGCGCCGCGCTGCGTTCCGCCGTCGGGCGGCTGGCCCCGCGGGAACGGCGCATCATGGAGTTGCGGTTTGGCTTGAACCGCGAGGCCGAGCACACCCAAAAAGAGGTGGCGGACGCGCTGGGCATCTCGCAAAGTTATATTTCCCGGCTGGAAAAGCGGATCATCAAGCGTCTGCGGCGCGAACTGGAGACTGCCGGTTGAACGCCGGGGCGGCTACGTCCGGACGGCGAGGGTGTTGCGCACAAAGTAGTAGGCCATGCCGTTCATCATGTTCATCTCCGGCTCTTCAGAGTAGATCAGGTATTCAAACTCGCCGCGCACCCAGTAGACCAGGGCGCGCCGGCCGGCCTGCTGGTTCTGGGTCACGGTCAGCCCGTCGATTTCATACTGTTCTACGTTCTCGGCGTCTTCGGCGTTGTAACCCTCCGGGGGCTGCATGCGGCCGCGGCGCGCCACAAACAGCGTCATAAAGCGCCCCGGCACGATGGTGTAGTCCAGCGCGGCGATGTCCCCGTCGATGAGCCAGCGCCGCCGCAGGATCACCAGCGGATCGTTGGGGTAATCGCTCAAGCGGAACCCCGCTTCGCGCGTATAGTCGGCGGTGCGGTACTGTGTGCGCGTCTGCCGCCCGGGGTCGCGCTTTTCGGTGTACAATACGATCATCAGGACCAAGGCCACCGACACGGCTGCCAGCAGTACCAGCGCAACGACGAACCAGATGGATTCTACCATGGGTCGCTCCCTCCTTTGCGCTATGCTATGCCGCGCGGCGCCCCGGTGTGCGGCAGATTTTACCAGCCGACGACCCGTTTGCCGCCGCCAAGGGCGGGCCATACTCCTCAACGATACCAAAGGAGGATGGTGCCATGTACGGGGGAAAGGTGGAACTGTGCGGGGTGGACACTTCGCGCCTGCCGGTGTTGAGCGAGGCGGAAAAAAGCACGCTGATCCGCGCAGCGCGCGCCGGGGATCAGGCGGCCCGCCAGCAGATGATCCAGGGTAATTTGCGGCTGGTGCTCAGCGTCGTACAAAAGTTTGCCAACCGGGGCCAGAATCTCGACGACCTGTTCCAGGTGGGGTGCATCGGGCTGATCAAAGCCATCGACAACTTTGACCCGGCACTCAACGTGCGGTTTTCCACCTACGGCGTGCCGATGATCGTGGGTGAGATCCGGCGCTTTTTGCGCGACAACAATGCCGTGCGCGTCAGCCGCTCCATCCGGGACCTGGCCTACCACGCGATGCAGGCGCGCGAAGCACTGCAAAAAGAGAATGGGCGTGAGCCTAAAGTGTCAGAGATCGCCGCGCGCGTCGGCGCCACGCCGGAAAATGTCGCCATTGCATTGGAATCGGTGGTGGAACCGGCCAGTTTGTATGAACCGATCTACTCGGACAGCGGCGACAGCTTTGCGCTGGTGGACCAGCTGCACGACGCTGCCGGCGAGGAAAGCTGGATCAGCAGCATCATGTTCCGCGATACCGTCAAGGCGCTCTCCCCGCGGGAACGGCGCATCATTGCCATGCGGTACCTGCACGGCAAGACCCAGACCCAGGTCGCGCGGGAAATCGGCATCAGCCAGGCGCAGGTCAGCCGGCTGGAAAAAGGCGCGCTGGAGCATATCAAAGACCAGATCTCATCCAGCTGCTGAAAAAGCCCGGCGGCGGCTCATGCGAGCCGCCGCCGGGCAGTTTTGCAGGGTCTGGCGCTTTACGGGTTGAGCTGCAGCCCGCAGGCGTCCAGCGCGCGCAGGAAAGATTTCGGGTTTTTGTACAGGATGCCGGTGATGCCCAGGTTGTAGGCGGCCTGGGCGTTGATCTTGTTATCGTCCACAAAAATAGACTCGTCATACGCCAGTTTGCACTGGCGCATCAGCGTCGTATAAATTTCCGGCTCTGGCTTGCACAGGTGCACATCGCAGGAAGCGACGCCGCCGTCAAACAGCGCGAACCAGTCGCGCTGGCGCAGCTCGTCCATGATGTCGGAAGCCATGTTGGTCAGGTAATACAGGCGGTAACCGTTTTTCTTCAGCAGTTTCATGATCTTGACGGTGGTCTTTTTGGTGTGCAGCATCGTCTGCCATTCTTCGATCACGGTGCGCACCTCAAATACGCGGTTCACCTGTGCGGCATTGTCCAGCATGATCTCGTTGGCAGCCTCCCGCGTCAGGGTGCCGCGGTCCAGGTCGAGCCATTCCTGGCTGCCGAAGGTCAGGTCGTAGACGATCTCCTCGGCATGTTTGCTCATAAAGCGGTCCATCAAAAAATTGCGCGGGTTAAAGTCCACCACCACGCCGCCAAAGTCAAAAATGATGTTTTTATACATAACTTCCTCCACAAATGTAGCAAGGGTGTTTTCTATTATACACGCAAACGCGGCAAGAAACAATCGCCTTTTGCAGGCATACAATGGGGTGCTGGTATTTTGCGAAGGGGAGGGTTTGCCATGACGCTGCAGGAACTGCGCGAAAAAGACGTCATCCAGATGCAAAGCGGGGAAAACCTGGGCAGGGTCGACGACGTGGTCTTTGACGAAAAAACCGCGTGCCTGCAGGCGGTCGTGCTGCGCGGGCGGGGGCACCTGTTCGGGCTGTTGGGCTATGACGAGGACCTGGTCATCCCCTGGGCAGCGCTGCAAACGATCGGCGCCGACGTCATCATGGTCGCTGCCGACCCGCCGCCCGCCCGCGGCAGCGCGGCAAAACCGTATAATTTCTGTAAAAGGTGAAAATTCCGGGTGCATTTTGCCGACCGGCGTGCTATAATAGGGCCAATGTGATACGCGCGCAAAGGGGAGAGCTATGTTCAGGCAGCATACGGCACGCCGGCTGGCGCTGGTCACCCTGGCGGCGCTGGCTGGTATCGTTTTGGGGGCCTTATTCTGCATCGCGCCGGTCTGGCAGTTCCCGACGCAGGCCGCGCCCTACCGCGCCTTGACGGCAGAGCATACCCCGCCTCCGGATACGGCCGAGCCGGCGGTGGTCGACATCAATACCGCCGGGGCGGAGGAACTGATGACCCTGCCACAGATCGGCCCGGCCCGGGCGCAGGCCATCCTTGCCTACCGCGCCGCGAACGGGCCGTTTACGAGCCTGGAACAGCTTGACGAAGTGGAAGGTATTTCGCAGCGCATGGTGGAAAGCTGGGCCGGCAGGATCACCTTGACGCGGCACCCCGACGGACAGACCCATGGACAGGAGGAAGAGGAACTTGGATAAGCCTGAAACGATCTATATCAACCGGGAACTCAGCTGGCTGGACTTTGACAACCGCGTGCTGGCCCTGGCCAAAGAAAAGAACGTGCCGCTGGGCGAGCGGATCAAGTTCGCCGCCATTTTCGGCAGCAATATGGACGAGTTCTTTATGGTGCGCGTCGGTTCGCTGTACGACCAGACGCTGCTGAAAAACAACAAACCCGACATCGTCACCCACATGACGGCGTCCGAGCAGATCGCAGCCATCACGCCGCGCGTGGCAGAGCTGCAGGCCAAGTGCGATAAATACTACCAGCATCTGATCGAGCAGCTGGCGGCGGCCGGGTATAAAAAAGTCGATTTCAACAAACTGACCAAACAGCAGGAGCATTTCTGGAAAGCGTATTTCCAGCGCGAGCTGATGCCGCTGCTCAGCCCGCAGATCGTCGACGCGCGCCATCCGTTCCCGTTTTTGAACAACAAGGACATCTACTATATCGCGCAGCTCTTCCACAAAGGGGAGGGCGTCAGCTTCGGCATCGTGCCGGTCAGCGACCGGTTTGAGCGCGTGATGTTCATCAAGGACGGCGACGCGACCTGCTTTGCGTTTATTGAGGAACTGGTCGCCCGCTATGCGGCGACGATCTTCAACGCCAGCACGGTGCAGAAGCAGTGCCTGTTCCGTGTCACGCGCAACGCCGACATCACCGTGGACGAAGGCATGATGGACCACGACATCGACTTCCGCGATGTGATGAGCGAGCTGCTGAAAAAGCGCCGCAAGCTCGCGGCCGTGCGCCTGCAGTTCTGGCCCGAAGCCCCGCAGGAGATCGTCAAGTTCCTGCGCGAGAAACTCGTGGTGCCTTCCTCCCGCTGCTATACACAGACTTCGCCGCTGGACAGCGCCAGCCTGTTCAAGCTGGCCGGGCGCATCGCGGGCGACGGCAGCCATGCCGAGATGTTCTACCCGGCCGCCAAACCGATGCAGGCCCCGGCCGGGTACGACCTCTACACCGAGGTGCGCAAGCACGATGTGCTGCTGGCCTACCCCTACCAGAGCATCCGGCCGTTCATCCGCATGCTGCAGCGCGCGGGGTCGGACCCGGACGTCGTTTCCATCAAGATGACGCTGTACCGCATGGCCAGCGACTCCCAGATCGTCGCGGCGCTCATCAACGCGGCCGAAAACGGCAAGGAAGTCGTGGCGATGGTAGAGCTGCGCGCCCGCTTTGACGAGCAGAACAACATCGACTGGTCCAAACAGCTGCAGGACGCCGGCTGCACCGTGCTGTACGGCTTTGACGATTACAAGGTACATTCCAAGCTGACGCTGATCACCAGCCGCGTGAACGGCAAATACCACTACCTGACGCAGATCGGCACCGGCAACTACAACGAAAAGACCAGCGAGCAGTACACCGACCTCTCTTTCATCACGACCCGCCAGGAGATCGGCGAGGAAGCCAGCGCCGTCTTCAACAACATGGCCCTGCAGCGCCTGACCAGCGACGTCGGCACCATGCTGGTGGCGCCGCTGCACTTCAAGACTGTGCTGCTGGAGGAGATGGACCGCCAGATCGCCCGCGCGATGCAGGGGCAGGAGGCTTCCATCATCCTGAAAAACAACTCCATCAACGACCCGCAGATCATGGCCAAGATCATCGAGGCCAGCTGCGCCGGCGTGCGCGTCGATATGATCGTGCGCGGCATCTGCTGTGTGCGTGCCGGCGTGCCCGGATATACCGAGAACGTGCATATCCGCAGCATCGTGGGCCGGTATCTGGAACACTCCCGCATCTACTGCTTTGGCAGCGGCGAGGATATGCGCATCTACATCGCGTCGGGCGACTTCCTGACCCGCAATACCGAGCGCCGCGTCGAAGTCGGCGTGCGTGTGGACGATGCGGCCATCGCCAAAAAGCTGCGCGGCATCCTGGACCTGCAGCTGCGCGACACCGTCAACGCGCGGGAGATGCAGCCCGACGGCACCTACACCAAGGTCAAACCGGCCGAAGGGCAGCCCCCTGTCGACAGCCAGATGGCGATGTTTGGCTATTTCCAGAACAGTTTTGCGGCGCCCGAACCGCCGAAACCGGCCAAAACGCCGGAACCGCCCAGACCGGCCGCCCCCAAGGCCGTGGCGAAACCCGTCAACCGCAAAACCTCGCCGCTGCGCCCGTCCCGCCCGGGGCTGTGGCAGAACCTGTTTGGCCGCGGCAGCGGCAAAAAATAAGGAGGTCGTACCCTTGAAAACCTGTGTGATCACCGAAAGTTTTTCCTGTGACCCGGTAAAACTGTGGCTGTACCTGGCCAAGCCGACGCTGAACGGCTGGTGCAAGGAAGTGCGCGAATATGAGGAGGACAGCGACGGCATGCGCGCGGTGGAGCGCCACACTGACGGCAAGGAAGTGCAGCTACAGTTCACCCGCCGCGAAAAAGGCCGCTGCCTGAGCTGTACGTTCCAGTCCGGCAAGATCTCCGGCAACTTCACGGCGATCTTGTTCGGCGGTGGGGACTCCACCACGCTGGAGGGCACGCTGGAGATCCAGGGCCTGGGGCTTTTTGCCAAACCCATCAAGCTGCTGGAGGCACGCATGACCCAGCTACACAGCGCGCTGGGGGCTTAAAACGGTTTTTCTATCCATACCGGTACAGCAACGCCGGTATGGATATTTTTTTGCCCGCCCCTATATACTGTTGCAGGGGGTGTTTGCCGTGTGGGAAGAAACCGCCGCCGCATCGCTGCGGCCGCCGTCTGCGCGCCGTAAGGCTGCGCGCCGCCGCAGGGAGGACTGCATCCTGCTGGGGCAGGTATTGCTGTGCCTGGCGGTGCTGGCGCTGGCCGCCGCTGCCAAAGGGCTGCAATGGCCGGTTTGGCCGCAGCTGCGCCAGGCCTGCGTGCAAGCCCTGCAGCCGGACCAGGGGTTGTTTTTGGCAGGGGAGCGCAGCCTGGCCAAGTTCACCGAGGAAGCGGTGCAGACTTTAAGCCGCGCCGCAGACGCCCTGCGCCACAGCGCAGAAGACACCGCTGAAACGGCCGCGCCGCGCGCCGCGCACGGCAAAGCGCAGCCGGCGCCTTCCGGCGCGCGGGAGGAAGCGTATTTCCTCGCGCAGTCGCTGGTGTTCCCACTGGCGGGCGGGCAGGCCGCGCGCACCTCCGGCTACGGGTGGCGCACCGACCCCATGGGCGGTTCCGGCAGCGATTTCCACCTGGGCAACGACCTGGCAGCCGCCGAGGGCACGGCGGTTTTGGCGGCGGCCGGCGGCGTCGTCCGCGTGGCGGGCACGCACAGCAGCTATGGCAATTACCTGCGCATCCTGCACGCGGACGGGGACGAGACGCTCTATGCGCACCTGCAGTATTTGTTCGTGCGCGCCGGGCAGCGGGTCGAAGCCGGGCAGTGCCTGGGCACCGTGGGCCAGACCGGCAACACGACGGGACCGCACCTGCATTTTGAGCTGCTGCACCAGGGGCTTCGCTATGACCCGACGCAAGCACTGCAAAACGCAGCGTAGCGCCCGCCTGCGCTGCCAGGCGCCGCGGGCCTGCCTGTTTCTGCTGGCCGTTTTGCTGGCCTGGGACGGCACCGGGGTGTTGCGGGTCGGCCTTTTGTGCGCGCTGCTGCACGAGAGCGGGCACGTGCTGGTCTACCGGCTGTTGTGGGGCCGCTGGCCGGACCTGCAGGCCGCCCCCTGGGGCGTCTGCCTGCTGTGGCGCGGCGTGACGCCGTCGCCCTGGCAGGAACTGGCGCTGGCGGCGGCCGGGCCCGGCGTCAACCTGCTGGCCTGCGGGGCCGTGCTGGCTGCGATGGATCTGACCGGATGCTACCGTTACCTGGGGTACTGGTTCGCCGGCACCAATCTGTTGGTGGCGGGCCTTAACCTGCTGCCGCTGCCGGGGCTGGATGGCGCGCGCATTTTGCAGGCCGGCGTGCGCCTGCTGCGGGCGGTTGCATTTTGCCCGCGCATACGCTACAATAAACGAAATACCAACACGAAAGGATGCCGAACATGGCGGGATTTTCCCCAAAATTCAAAGAAGCGCTGAGCCTGGTGCAAAAGCCGGGCCGCTACACCGGCGGCGAACCGGGCTGCGTATACAAAGACAAACACAACGTGGATGTGCGCATGGCGTTCTGTTTCCCCGATACCTACGAGATCGGCATGTCCTTTTTGGGCGAAAAGATCTTGTACGATCTTTTGAACCGGCACGAAAACTGGTGGTGCGAGCGCGCGTTTATGCCCTGGACCGATATGAAAGAGCAGATGGAACGCCTGGGCATCCCGCTGTACTGCCTGGAAAGCAAGGACCCGCTGACGGAGTTTGACATCGTGGGCTTCTCGCTGGAATATGAGCTGTGCTACACCAACGTGCTGGCGATGCTGCGCTTGAGCGGTATCCCGCTGCGCGCGGCGGACCGCGACGAGCGCTGGCCGCTGATCATTGCAGGCGGCCCCTGCGTGTGCAACGCCGAGCCGATGGCGGACTTTTTTGATGTGATGCAGCTGGGCGAGGGCGAGCAGATGCTGCAGGACATCTGCGCCACGGTGGAAGCGGGCAAAAAGCAGGGCTGGGACAAAGAGACCCTGCTGCAAGAACTCGCAAAACTGCCCGGCGTTTATGTGCCGGCGTTCTATGACGTGACCTACCTGCCCGATGGACGCATCGAAGCCATCACCCCCAACCGCCCCGGCGTGCCGGCGCGCGTCACCAAGGCCATCGTCAAAAACATGGACGACTACGCCCCGCCGGTGGACTTTGTCGTGCCGCTGGTGGGCGCCGTGCAGGACCGCGCCTGCGTCGAGGTGCTGCGCGGCTGCGTGCGCGGCTGCCGCTTTTGCCAGGCCGGGCAGATCTACCGGCCGTTCCGCGAGCGGTCGCCCCAGCAGATCAGCGACTGCGCGCGCGAGCTGTGCCGCCGTACCGGGTATGACGAGCTGAGCCTGACGAGCCTTTCGACTTCCGACCATTCGCGGCTGGAGGAAATCCTGGACCGCCTCAATTCCTGGGCGGAGGCCGACCACGTCAGCCTGTCGCTGCCCTCGCTGCGGGTGGACAACTTCTCGCAGTCGCTGGTGGAAAAGACGACCAAAGTGCGCAAGAGCGGCCTGACCTTTGCGGCGGAAGCCGGCACGCAGCGCCTGCGCGACGTCATCAACAAAAACGTCACCTGGGAGCAGATCGAACGCGGCTGCCGCATCGCGTTCTCCGAGGGGTATACCTCGGTCAAGCTTTACTTTATGATGGGCCTGCCCACCGAGACGATGGAGGACATCAAGGGCATCGCCGATACCGCCCAGCGCGTGGTCGATCTGTTCTACCAGATCCCCGACCGCCCCAAAGGCAAGGGCGTGCAGGTCACCATCAGCGTCGCCTGCTTTGTGCCCAAGCCCGACACGCCGTTCCAGTTCTGCGCGCAGGACCGCCGTGAAGCATTGCGCGAAAAGCAGAAATACCTGCTCAGCTGCGTACATTCGCGCAAGATCAAAGTCAACTACCACGACAGCGCCACCAGCGTGCTGGAGGGCGTGTTCGCCAAAGGCGACCGCCGCCTGGGCCGCGTGATCGAAACGGCGTTTGAGGACGGCGCTTTCTTCGACACGTGGGAGGAGTACTTCGACTACGACCGCTGGATGCGGGCGTTTGCCGCCTGCGGCGTCGACCCGGACTTTTACAACTACCGCGCCCTGGGCCTCGATGAAGTGACGCCGTGGAGCCACCTCGACGTCGGCGTCAGCCACAGTTTCCTGGTGCGGGAATACCAAAAAGCGCTGCAAGCGCAGACGACGCAGCCCTGCAACCGCCAATGCAGCGCCTGCGGGGCCAACAAACTGCTGGGAGGGCCGTGCTTTGACTACCGTCAGGATCTTCTTTGAAAAATGCGGCGAATCCGCTTATATCTCGCTGCTGGACTTGCAGCGCGTGTTCCACCGCCTGCTCAAGATCAGCGGGCTGCCGGTGTGGTATACCCAGGGCTTCAACCCGCATATCTATCTTTCGTTTTCCTGCCCGCTCTCTCTCGGGCAGGAAAGCCTGTGCGAGAGCTGCGAGGTCAAGACCGAGCAGGAGCACATCGACGGCGAAGCCTGGCGCGCAGCCCTGCAGCCGCTGATGCCGCGCGGCATCACCGTTACCAAAGTCGCCCCGGCGCAGGCAAAAGTCGGCGAGATCGCCACGGCGGCCTACCACATCACGATGCCGGCGGCTTCGGCTGCCGCGCTGGACGCCTACAACGCCGCCGAAACAGCCGAGGTGACCAAAAAGACCAAGCGCGGGCACAAGACGCTGGACCTGAAACAATATCTGCCGCGCATCGACTATACCGTGGCAGGGGAGGAACTGGCGTTCGACATCCTGCTGCCCTGCGGCTCGGGCGAGGCACTCAACCTCAACCCGGCGCTGCTGATGGACTGCCTGCACGGGCAGGGCGGCGCGCCGGCGTGGCAGTGCCAGGTGCTGCGCACCCACCTGTACACGGCATCCGGGCAGGATTTTGCCTGAAAAGCCGCTTGCTGCGCACATTTTTTGCAAAAATACGCAAAAAGCCCTTGCAATCCGCAAGGGCTTGTGCTACTATAGTACGGCAATACGCACGCATTGCGTTGTTTTTTTGTGCCCTTTTTCCCAAAAACAGGGTTAGAAAACATAAAACGCAGTGCGGAGGGTAAAACTAAATTTATTGGAGGAAACAAACAATGGCAGTCGTATCTATGAAACAGCTTCTGGAGGCCGGCGTTCACTTTGGCCACCAGACCCGCCGCTGGAACCCCAAGATGGCGAAGTACATCTTCACCGAGCGCAACGGCATCTACATCATCGACCTGCAGAAGACCGTCAAGAAACTGGACGAGGCGTACAACTTTGTCCGTGATACCGTGGCCGAGGGCGGCGAGATCCTGTTCGTCGGCACCAAAAAGCAGGCGCAGGAGTCCATCCGTGACGAGGCGACCCGCTGCGGCATGCACTATGTCAACGCGCGTTGGCTGGGCGGCATGCTGACCAACTTCCGCACCATCCGCAAGCGCATCGACCGCATGGAGCAGCTCAAGACCATGCAGGCCGACGGCACGTTCGATCTGCTGCCCAAGAAGGAAGTCGTCAAGCTCGAGCTCGAGATGGCCAAGCTGGACAAATACCTGGGCGGCGTCAAGGACATGAAGACCCTGCCCAAGGCGATGTTCATCGTCGACCCCCACAAGGAGCGCATCGCTGTCTCCGAGGCCCGCAAGCTGCACATCCCCATCGTGGCCATCGTCGACACCAACTGCGACCCCGATGAGATCGACTACGTGATCCCCGGCAACGACGACGCCATCCGCGCCGTCAAGCTGATCTCCGGCGCGATGGCCAGCGCTGCCCTCGAGGGCAAGCAGGGCGTCCAGGATGCCCCCGCCGCCGAGACCACCGAGAACGCGGAAGCCTGATCGGGCCGTAAGCGAGATACAACTGGGTAAGATAGAAAGGACAAAGAGACTATGGCTGTTTCTGCAAAAGACGTAATGGAACTGCGCCGCCAGACCGACTGCGGCATGATGGAATGCAAAAAGGCGCTGACCCAGGCGGATGGCGACTTTGAAAAGGCCATCGAGATCCTGCGCGAGCAGGGCCTGGCCACCGCCAGCAAAAAGGCCGGCCGCATTGCCGCTGAGGGCATGGTCTACGCCGTTTCTTTCCCGAACTGCGCCGTCGTCGTTGAGGTCAACGCCGAGACCGACTTCGTCGCCAAGAACGATAAGTTCGTTGAGTTCACCAAGAACCTGGCCGCCGTTGTGGCCGAGCAGAACCCTGCCGACGTCGAGGCGCTGATGGCCTGCAAGATGGACGACGGCACGGTGGACGACGCGCTGAAAGCGCTGATCCTCGTCATCAAAGAAAACATCAAGGTCCGCCGTTTTGCCCGCTACGACGGCCACTGCGCGGCCTACGTCCATGGCGGCGGCACCCACGGCGTCATCGTCAAGTTCGAGACCAGCGACGACGTCGCCGCCAAGGCCGAGTTTGCGGCCTTCGGCAAGGACATCGCCATGCAGATCGCTGCGGCCAACCCCAGCTACCTGAACGAGGCGGCTGTCCCGGCTGAGACCATCGCCAAGGAGAAGGAGATCATCCTGGCCCAGATGGCCAACGATCCCAAGACCGCCAACAAGCCCGACGCCATCAAAGAGAAGATGGCCATCGGCAAGCTGGGCAAGTTCTACAAAGAGAACTGCCTCGTCGACCAGGCCTTCATCAAGGACGGCAACATGGACGTCAAGAAGTATGTGGCCGACACTGCCAAGGCGCTGGGCGGCGACATCCAGATCGCTGCTTACACCCACTTCATCAAGGGCGAAGGCCTCGAGAAGCGCAACGAGGACTTTGCTGCCGAAGTGGCTGCCGCTATCAAGCACTAAACCTGTCCAGAGACAAACGAAGGTGTCAAGCGGACCCGATCGTTTGTCAAAAATGGGATAGAATAACGGAGTAATGTGGAGAAGATGTCTCCCGTTACTCCGTTTTTTTGTTTTGTGCAGGAGCGGGAGGACAGGCTGGCGGAACGCGGCCGCCCCGTTTGGGGACAGATGAGGGACACGCATTGGTTCTACTTCGGCCCGCCCGCACATACAGTGCAGTGTGAGGTGAGGACAACCATGGACGAGTATTACCGTCTTGTGGCCGCGCTGCCGCAGCCTTTGGCCGGGGAGCTTGGCAAACTTTCGCCGCGTTATGCGCCCTATGTGCAGGAGATCCGCCTGCGCCGGGGGCAGCCGGTGCTGTTTACGGTGCAGGGCCGCCTGACGCCCTGCGCCAAGTTCCTGCCGGGGGCGCGGCGGGCTGCCCATATAGGCGAGGCAGACCTGCAGGCGTGCTTTTTGCATCTGTGCCAGCATTCTGTCTATGCGTATGAGGAAGAACTGCGCCAGGGTTTTTTCACTGTCGAGGGCGGGAACCGCATCGGCGTGGCCGGCAGCTGGGGCGGCAGCGGGTTTTCCGCTGTGACGTCGCTGAACCTGCGCGTGGCGCGCTGGGTGACCTGCGATGTGCCGCAGCCGGTACAGCAGTATCTTGCCGAGGGTTCCGGCAGTCTGCTGGTGGCCGGCGCGCCCGGCAGCGGCAAGACGACGTTTCTGCGCACGCTGGTACAGCTTTTGAGCCAAAAAGACGCGGTCGTCTGCGTGGTGGACGAGCGCTGCGAGCTGATGGCGGGCGAGGGCGGCGGGGGGCTGCCAACGGCGGGGATGCGGTGCGATGTCTACACACGCTGCCCCAAGGCCGAAGGCATCGAGATGGCGCTGCGCTGCATGAACCCGGCTTTCATCGTCTGCGACGAGCTGGGCACCGCGCAGGATGCTGCGGCGGTGGAGCGCGGCCTTGCCACCGGCGTGCGGTTCCTGGCTTCCGTCCATTGCGACACGCCGGAGACTTTGCGCCAAAAACCGTTTTTGCAGCAGCTGCTGCAGGCGGGTGCTTTCCGGCAGGCTGTTTTTTTGGATGGCCGCGAAAAGCCGGGGACGATGGCGGAATGGGTGGTGCTGCCATGAGCCTGGTACTGCGGCTGCTGGGGGCGGTGCTGCTGGTAGCAGCCGGCGCCGGCGGCGGGCTGGCGGTCTACAAGCGCAGCTATGCGCGCTGGCGGCAGCTACATACCTTTGCGCGGATGCTGGGGTACCTGCAGGGCACGCTGGCGTACCAGCCGCTGCGCGCAGAGGAATTGCTGCGCCGCGCCGCGGCCTACCCGGAGTTTGCCCGCCTGGGGGCGGCAGGGTGCCGCACCCTGGCGGAGCTGCCGCTGCCCGGGGCGCTGGCGCCCGCCCTGTGCCAGGAGGTGCGCCAGGGCCTGGAACAGCTGGCGTGGGAGCCGCGCGCCGGGGCCTGCGCGACCTTGCGCCGCCTGACCGCGCTGTGTGAGGACGCCGCCGCGCAATGCCGGCGCGAGGCGCAGGCGGCGCGCAGCCTGTGGCCGCGGCTGGGCGCCTGTGCGGGCGTGCTGGCTGTGATCTTACTGTGGTAGGGGGCGCGCCATGGACATTGATCTTGTATTCAAAATCGCCGCCACCGGCATCATCGTGGCGGTGCTGAACCAGCTGCTGATCCGTTCCGGGCGCGAAGATCAGGCTATGATGACGACGCTGGCGGGGCTGATCGTGGTGCTGAGCATGCTGGTGCGCCAGATCAGCGACTTGTTTGTGCTGATCAAAGCGCTGTTTGAACTGTGATGGGACTTTATGTTGATCTTCAAGTTGGCGGCCGCGGCGTTGGTGGCGGTGGTGTTGTGTCTGGCGCTCAAAAAAGACCAGCCGGCGTTTGCGTTTCTGGTATCGGTGGGCGCGGCGGCGGGGTTGCTGCTGGCAGCGGCGCGGCAGGTGGAGCCGCTCGTGGCCTGGCTGCAAACGCTCGACGCTTCGCTGCCGGGGCAGGGCATAGGGTGCCTGCTGCGGGTATTGGGCATCGTACTGGTGGCCCAGCTGGCGGCCGACGTCTGCCGCGAAGGCGGGCTGCTGGCGGCGGCTACCGCCGCCGAGCTGTGCGGCCGTGTGCTGGCGCTGCTGCAGGCGCTGCCGCTGTTGCAGCAGCTGTTCGATGCTTATGCGGGGTATTTGCAGTGATGTTTCTGCTGTGGGCGTCGCCGCCGCACGCGGGCGCGGAGACCCTGCCGCCGGATGTGCAGGCGTTTTTGGCGGACGACGCCCCCACCGTGGAGGATGCCTCCGCTTGGCAGTGGGACGACCTGCTGGGTTGGCTGGCCGGCGCCGCCACAAAGGGTCTGCAGGAACCGTTCCGCTTTGCGCTGCAGGCGGGCGGGTATCTGCTGCTGGCCGGGGTGCTGGGGCTTTTGGCAGGCGGCGGAAGCGGGCGGCGCTGCCTGGACGCCGTGGCGGCGCTGGGATTCGGCGCGCTGAGCCTGGACGCAATGATGACGATGAGCGAAACGGTGCTGACGACGGCACGGGACTGCCAGAACTACCTCGTCGCGTTTGTCCCGGTGTTCAGCGGCGTGGCGGCCGCAGGCGGGCAGACGGCCGGCTCGCTGGTGTACAGCGGCATGTTTTTGACGATGTCGGGCTTCTTGGCGGGGCTGATCCAAAGCGTACTGCTGCCGGTCATGCAGATCTATTTCTGCTTTGCCGCCTGCGCCTGCATCTGGGGCGGCGCAGGCGTGGCCGAAGCGGCGTCTTTGCTGGCGCGCGGCCTGCAATGGCTGCTGAAATTGTGCGGCGTGGTGTTTGGCGCGGTGCTGGGGCTGCAAAATGTGCTGGCCAACACGGTGGATACCGCCATGCTGCGCACCGGCAAAAGCGTGCTGCAAGGGTTTATCCCGGTGGTGGGCGACGCGGCTTCGGCGGCGCTGTCCGGTGCGGCGGCCGCCGTGCAGCTGCTCAAAGGCTCCCTGGCGCTGGCGGCGCTGCTGGCGCTGGCGGCCGCCTTTGTACCGGTGTTTTTACAGTGCCTGTTCTATGGTGCTGCCTTTGCGGCGGCGGGTGCGGCGGCCCTGGCCGGCGGGCAGAGATCCTGCGGGCAGCTGTGCCGGTTGTACCTGGAGGGGACAAAACTCTGCGCTTCCATTTTGGTGCTGTACTTCTTTATGGTCTTTTTGTCGACGGCCTTGCTTTTGATCACAGGGAATGGGGGATGACCATGGATACCATCCGGCATTTGGCGCTGGGTTGCTGCATCGCGACGACGGTGGCTGGCGTCCTGCGTGTCTTTTGGCCGGAAAACGGGTTTTCTGCCGTCATAAACGCTGTGCTGGCGCTATATATTATAACGGCAGCCTTGCAGATGCTGCGCGGCGCAGACTGGCCGGCGCTGGCCCGGACGCTGCGCCAGCTGCCGGATACCGCGCAGCAGCCCGTGCAGCAGTATGAGGCCTACAGCCGGGAGCTGGGGCTTTCGGCTTCGGCGGGGGCGGTGCAGCAGGTCCTTGCGCAGGCCGGCGTGGACGCCGCTGTACAGATCCGCGGCGGCGTGTGCTGTGTGGAACTGGCGCGCGAAAGCGACCGCGCCCGCGCCGAGGCGGTGCTGGCCGCCAGCTGCGGGCAGCTGCCCTGGCAGATCGTCACAGGGGGTGGGGCTGCATGAAAGCGTTTTCTGTCCTGTGGCAGCGCGCCGTGCAGCGCGGCGCGGCGCTGTGGGCCGATGAGAAAAAACGGATCAACCTGTTGGTGGGCGCGGGGTTGGCCGGGCTTTTGCTGCTGGCGTTTTCGGAGTGGATCCCGCAGCAGGACCCCGGCGAAACACAGCCTGCGGCCGCGGCGGCGCAAAGCCAGGCGAACTATGCGCAGGAGCTGGAAACCAAGCTGCAGGCCGTGCTTGCCAAGACCGAGGGCGTGGGCAGTGTGGAGGTCGTGGTCACACTGGAACAGCAGGAGGAGACCGTCTATGTCACCGACCAGGAGACCGCAGCCGACGGTTCCGCCACAGTCAGCCATGTGCTGCCGGGCGGCAGCGGGCTTGTGCAGACCGTGCGCATGCCCCGGGTGCTGGGCGTGGCCGTTGTGTGCGCGGGCGGGGCCGACGCCGCCGTGCAAAACCGTGTCGTCACGCTGGTGCAGGCCCTGACCGGCGCAGGCGCCCACCACATCACCGTCGCCCAAATGGCACCGGCACAATAAAGGAGGCTCTGTTATGAATCGATCTGCAACCAAGCAAAGCAAAAGCCGCCAGGCAACGGCCGCCGTGATGGTGCTGGCGCTGGGGGCGGCCATCTACCTGAACTGGTCCTTTGCGCGGGAGGCCCCGCAGGACGTAACGGCCGGGCAGACGCAGGCGGCGGTGGAGACAGCCGCCGATGCAGCGCCGGTGCTGGACCCGCTGGAAGCGCAAACGGCCGCCGCGGCACAAAGCGGAGAAGGCGAACCGGCCGCCAACAAAAATTACGGCGAGGCGCAGCTTGTCAGCGTCAGCCAGGATACCGGCGCCGAGTTTTTTGAGCAGGCGCGCCTTTCGCGCAGCAAAGCGCGCGACGAAGCGCTGGAAGCGCTGAACGATGCGCTGAAGGATACCAACGTCAGCGAGGAGGAGCAGAAAGCGCTGACGACGCGCCTGAGCGCCCAGGTCAACAACATCACGCTGGAGACCAAGCTGGAAACGCTGATCAAGTCCAAGGGCTTTGCCGACTGTGTCGTCAACCTGGAGGGCGAAAAAGCCAACGTGACGGTGATGACCGAAAACGATGCGCTGACAGCCGCCGAAGTCACACAGATCCGCGACGCGCTGATGAACCAGTGCGCCGGCCTGGACGCCAAAGACATCACCATCGTCGAGGTAAAATAACCCGCCGGATCGGTTGCAAATGGTATGGTTTTGTGGTACACTAAACTATACTATAAGAAAACGTGGCCCCTGCCGGGCCACTGGCAACGGGAGGGTATACAACATGGATGTGCAGAACACCATCGGGGGCAGCCTGCAGATCTCTACCGATGTTTTGGCCAAGATCGCACGGCTGGCAGCGTTGGAAGTGGACGGCGTGGCCCAGGTCACGGCCGGCGGCAGCCAGAACGTGCGCGGCCTTTTGGGCCGTACCGGGCTGCGCAAGGCGGTCAGCGTCACGCTGGACGACGGCGTGGCTTCCGTTGCCGTGCATCTGACGACGCGGTATGGGCACAAGATCATGCCGTTGTGCGAAAGCGTGCAGGAAAACGTCAAGCAGACGATCCAGAACATGACCGGGATCACGGTATCCCGCGTGGATGTACTGGTGGTCGGCCTGGCCCAGCCCGAAGCACAGGATTGAAGAAGAAGGACAGGAAACCAAGTATGTCGAAAAAGCTGACCCGCCGCGAATCCCGCGAGGCGGCCTACCTGACGGCGTTTGCCGCCACCTTTGAACCCGAGGCCCCCGCACTGCCGGAGGATGCCGAGCCGCCGCAGGGCGACGCGTTCACCGCGCAGCTGCTGGCGGCTATGAACGACCACGCCGAAGAACTGGACGCCGTCATCACCGCGCACCTGAAAGGCTGGACGCTGAACCGCGTGCCGCGCGTGGCGCTGGTGGCCCTGCGCCTGGCCCTGGCAGAAATGCTGTATGGCGAGGAGCAAAAGCCCGGCGTCGCCATCAACGAGGCGGTGGAGCTCGTCAAAAAATACGGGGCCGAAAGCGACCACCAGTTCGTGAACGGTCTGCTGGGCACCGTGGCCCGCGAACGGGAAGAAAGCGCGGAAGCACAATGTTGACGCTGGGCATCGATACCAGCAATTATGCAACCTCTCTGGCAGTGTTTGACACAGACGCCGGAGAGGTTGTTTGCGATTGCAAAAAGTTTCTGCCGGTGCGTCCCGGGCAGCTGGGGCTGCGCCAAAGCGACGCGCTGTTCCACCACACGGCGGCGCTGCCTGCGATGCTGGCGGAGCTGGCGGGCTAAACGGACCTGGGCAGGGTGCAGGCCGTCGGCGTTTCGGCCAAGCCGCGCCCGGTGGAGGGGTCTTATATGCCGTGCTTTTTGGCCGGCATCAGCGCCGCCACGGCCTTTGCGCTGCCCAAAGCGCTGCCGCTGGTGCAGACGACGCACCAGCAGGGGCATATCGCGGCGGCGCTGTTTGCCATCGGCCGGCCGGAACTGTTTACCGGGGAAAGTTTGGTGTTCCATGTCTCGGGCGGTACGACCGACCTGCTTTTGTGCCATGGCGCGCAGGCGGTCACGCCGCTGGGCACCAGCAGCGATCTGTACGCCGGGCAGGCCGTTGACCGGCTGGGGGTCAAACTGGGGTACCCGTTCCCGGCTGGGGCGTATGTCAGCGAACAGGCCGCCCTGTGCCCGGAGCGCATCCGCCCCAAAGCCAGTGTGCAGGGGCAAAATTGCAGCCTTTCCGGGCTGGAAAACCAGTGCACGCAGCTGCTTGCACAGGGAAAAGACGCGCCGTATGTATGCAAATACTGCCTGCTGTGCATTGCCGAAACGCTGGTGCGCATGGCGGGCGCGGCGCTGCAGCAGCACCCCGGCCTGCCGGTGGTGTTTGCCGGCGGCGTGATGAGCAGCGAGCTGATCCGCGCCTATGTGACACACCGCGTGCCGGGGGCTTGTTTTGTGCCTGGGAAATATGCCAGCGACAACGCCATCGGCGTTTCCATCCTGGCCGCCAGGGAGGTGGGCGCATGGCCGACTACATCAGCGTAAGCGCGCTCAACCGCATGGTGCGCCGCGTGCTGGACGACTGCGCGCCGCTCAGTGATGTCATCGTCTGCGGCGAGCTTTCCGGCTTTACACGGCATTACAAAAGCGGGCACCTGTACTTTACGCTCAAGGACGAGAACGCCAGCGTCAAAGGTGTGATGTTCCGCGGGCAGGCCCGTCTTTTGAATTTTGAGCCGCAAAACGGCATGCGGGTACTGGCTTATGGCCGCGCCACTTTGTACGAGCGCGACGGCGCGTTCCAGCTCTATGTCGACTACATGCGTCCCTTTGGCGCGGGTGCCGCGCAGATGGCGTTTGAGGCGCTGTACAAAAAGCTGGAGGCCGAGGGCCTCTTTGCCCCGGAGCGCAAACGCCCCTTGCCGCCGGTGCCGCGCTGCATCGGCGTCGTCACCAGCAAGACCGGCGCGGCCTGGCAGGACGTGCAGACGGTCATCGCCCGGCGCTGGCCCCAGACGAAACTGTTGCTGGCGCCGGTCACCGTGCAGGGGCTGGAAGCCGAGCGCAGCATCGTCGCCGGGATCCGTGCGCTGGACCGCGACCCACGCCCCGAGGTCATTCTGGTCACCCGCGGCGGCGGCAGCAAAGAGGATCTGTGGATCTTCAACAGCGAGCGCATCGCCCGCGCGGCGGCCGCCTGCCGCAAGCCGCTGGTCTCCGCCGTAGGGCATGAGATCGACACCACCATCCTCGATTATGTGGCGGATCTGCGCGCGCCGACGCCTTCGGCCGCGGCGGAACTCTGCGTACCGGACCGCCGGGAATTTTTGCAAAAAATTGCCATTTTGCAGGAGAATATTCAAAAAAGTATGCAGAACCGCCTGCAAATATGCTATAATAGATTCAGTATGACCGCCGCCGGCGCCGGCATGCAGAACCAGCGCCGTGCCATGGCGCGCCGCGCCCAGGACCTGGAACGCGTGCAGGATGCGGTGCAGCTGGCCCAGCAGCACCGCACCCGCCGCGCAGGGGAGAGCCTGCGCAGTGCGGCGGCTCTGGCGCAGTCTTTGAACCCATACGGCATCCTGGCGCGCGGGTACGCTATCGTGACACAGGACGGTGCGGTGCGCACTGTAGACGCACTGCGCCCGGGGCAGAACATCACGCTGCACGGCGCCGGGGCCGAGGCCGACTGCATCGTGCAGGCGGTGCGCCCACAAAACGAGCAGGAAAGGGAAACACCATGAAGCAGCCAAAATCGTTTGAGGAAGGCATGCAGCGTTTGCAGGAGCTGTTGGGCGTTTTACAGGACGACGCCACCCCGTTGGCGCAGTCGGTCAAAGTGTATGCCGAGGCTGCCGGGCTGATCAGCTACTGCAAACAGACGCTGGATGACGCCCAGCTCAAGATCGAGGAGATCGACGCCGGGCTGGCAGAAAAAGCGGGGGATGCACTATGACACAGCAGCAATACAAAGAAACGGCGCAGGCCTGGGCGCAGCGGACTGAGCAGCGCCTGGCAGAACTGTGCGGCGAATATCTGCCGCAAGACGCCGAAATCGGGCAGGCGGCCCGCTACAGCCTGTTGGGCGGCGGCAAGCGCGTGCGCGCGGTGCTGACGCTGGCGGCCTGCGAGCTGGCCGGCGCCCCGGCAGAACGGGCGCTGGCGTACGCCTGCGCGCTGGAGATGCTGCACTGCTACTCTTTGATCCATGACGACCTGCCCTGCATGGACGATGATGATTTCCGCCGCGGCCGGCCGAGCTGCCACAAACAGTACGGCGAGGCAACGGCCCTGCTGGCGGCTGACGCCCTGGTGACGGCGGCGTTTGAAGTGATCGCCAACGCGGCGCTGCCGGCGCAAAGCCGCGTGCAGGCGGCTGCCGTGCTGGCCAAAGCCGGCGGCGCGCGCGGTATGCTGTACGGGCAGGAACTGGACAAACGCTATGAGACCCAGCCCGCCAGCGAGGAACAGCTGCGGGCGCTGCACGCCCACAAGACCGGCGCGTTGATCGTGGCGGCGGTGGAGCTGGGGTGCCTGGCAGCCGGGGCGGACGAAGCGCTGCGCGCGGCGCTGGCGCAGTATGCCGCTGAACTGGGCCTGGTGTTCCAGATCGTTGACGATATTTTGGATGTGACCGCCACCACGGCGGAACTGGGCAAGCCGGCCGGCAGTGATGCCAGCATGGACAAGACGACGTTTGTGACGCTGTATGGGCTGCAGGGCGCACGTGCGCTGGCAGAAAGCCATAACCGGGCGGCGCTGGACGCGCTGCAGGGCTTTGGCGAAGAAGCGGCTTTGCTGCGCCTGTTGGCGGACGACTTGCTGCAACGGAAAAAATAAGGATGTGACCCATGACTTTGCTGCGCGCAGCTTTGAGCTGGAATTTCGTGCTGGTGACGGCGCTATGCGCTTCGCTGCTGGCACAGCTGATCAAGGTGATCTTAAATCTGATCACGTTCCGCCGCTTTATCGCCGAGCGCGTGTGGGGTGCGGGCGGCATGCCCAGCTCCCACTCGGCCACGGTCTGCGCCATGGTCGTGGCGACGGGGCGCCTTTGCGGCGTCGGTTCGACGGAGTTTGCCATCGCCGCCGTGCTTTCCATCATCGTGATGTACGACGCCATGGGCGTTCGCTACGAGACCGGCGAGCAGGCCAAACTGCTGAACCGCATGTTCAGCGAATGGATCGACCAGGGCGCTGTGTCGCTGCTGTTTTTGCGGGATAAAAAACTCAAAGAGATGGTCGGCCATACGCCGATCGAAGTACTGACCGGCGCGGTCCTGGGGGTCGTGCTGGGCTTTGCTATGCCAATGGCGTGAATGTTGAAACGACTGCGAGGTGCTGGACAATGAAATACCCGCTGCTGGATCGGATACAGGCGCCCGGGGACGTAAAATTGCTGGCTGAAACCGAACTGCCGCGCCTGTGTGAGGAGATCCGCCGTTTTTTGATCCGGAGCGTTTCCTCCACCGGTGGGCATCTTTCCTCCAATCTGGGGGTGGTGGAGCTCACCGTTGCGCTGCACCGCACCCTGGATCTGCCGCAGGACAAACTGCTGTTTGATGTCGGCCACCAGTGCTATACCCATAAGCTGCTGACGGGGCGGCGCGCCGGTTTTGCGGCGCTGCGCCAGAAAGACGGGATCTCCGGCTTTCCCAACCCAGCCGAAAGCGACTGCGACGCCTTTGTGGCCGGGCACGGCAGTGCGGCGCTGTCCACGGCGATCGGCATCGCGCGTGCGAAAAAGCTCAAAAAAGAGCCGGGCAAAGTCGTCGTCATCGTGGGCGACGGCGCGTTCACCGGCGGCATGGTCTACGAGGGGATGAACAACCTCGGCATGCTCAACAACCTGATCGTGATCTTGAACGACAACAAGATGTCGATCTCCAAAAATGTCGGGCAGATGGCCAACTACCTGACCAAACTGCGCACCGACCCCAAGTATTTCCACGCCAAAGCGCAGATGGAAACGGTGCTTGAGAATATCCCCGTCGTGGGCGTCTCGATGATCAAGGCGCTGCAGGGCGGCAAGCAGTTTGTGCGCCGCGGCATCTACCACTCCACAATGTTTGAGGAGATGGGCTTCCAGTATATCGGCCCGGTGGACGGCCATGACGTGATCTCGCTGGACCACATGCTCAACAACCTGCGCGAACAGTACGCACCGATCTTTCTGCATGTCGTCACGCAGAAAGGCAAGGGCTTGAAACCGGCCGAGGAAAACCCCGGCGAGTTCCACGCAGTCTCTTCCATCGACCTGCGCCACCTCATGGACCCGGAGCTTTCGCCCAAGGACTCCTTCTCGACGATCTTTGGTTCCGCCCTGGCGGAGCTGGGCGGGGAAGAGCCGCGCCTTTGCGCCGTTACGGCCGCCATGAAATACGGCACGGGGCTCAATTTCTTCAAACACGCCCATGTCGACCGCTTTTTCGACGTCGGCATGGCCGAGGAACACGCCGTCAGCTTTGCCGGCGGCCTGGCCAGCCAGGGCCTTCTGCCGGTCGTGGCGATCTATTCGACGTTTTTTCAGCGCGCATACGACCAGATCATCCACGACGTCAACCTGATGAAACTGGATGTGCTGTTCGCCGTGGACCGCGCGGGCCTTGTGCCCGGCGACGGTGCCACCCACCAGGGCATTTACGACACGGCGTTTTTCAGCCAGATCGGCATCCCGCTGTATGCGCCCGCCAACTATGCGGAGCTGCGCCACTGGCTGCGCGTGCTGGTTCTGCAGGAGCGCGGTCCCCGCGCCATCCGCTATGCACGCGGGGAAGAAAAGCCGGCGTTGGCCGCCCTTGGGTGCAGCGGCGCGCTGTATGACCAGATCGAAACGCGCCCCGGCGCCGAGGTCGCCCTCGTCAGTTACGGCGCGCAGACTGAAGAGATCATTGCCGCGTGCGACCTTTTGTACCAGAACCAGGTGCCGGCCGACTGCTTTAAACTGCTGCGCCTGTACCCGCTGCCGGAAGATCTGTGCGAGACGCTGAAGCGCTACCGCCTCATCCTGTTCGCGGAAGATTCTGTGCGCACCGGCAGCGTTGGCGAACAGCTGTGCTTTGCGCTGCAGCAGGCAGGCTGGACCGGTACATTTTTGCTGCATGCCGTGGACAATACCCATCTGCTGCACGCCAACGTGCCGGAACTGCGGCGCGACCAGCAGCTGGACGCCGCCGCCCTGGCGGCCGATGTGCTGGACCACCGAAAGGAGAACGCGGAATGAGCAAGATCCGCCTGGATCAGTACCTGTGCCAGAACGGCCTGGTGCAAAGCCGCGAGCGCGCCAAAGCGCTGATCATGTCCGGCATCGTCTTTGTCAACGAGCAGAAGGTGGACAAAGCCGGAGAGATGATCGCCCCCGACGCCAAAGTGGAGGTGCGCGGGCACGACATCGGCTACGTCAGCCGCGGCGGCCTCAAGCTGGAAAAGGCGATGCAGGTGTTCCCGATGCGGCCCGATGGCAAAGTCTGCATGGACATCGGCGCGTCGACCGGCGGCTTTACCGACTGCATGCTGCAAAACGGCGCGGCCAAGGTCTATGCCGTCGACGTTGGCTACGGGCAGCTTGCCTGGAGTCTGCGCACCGACGCGCGGGTCGTCAACATGGAACGCACGAACATCCGCAATGTAAAGCCCGAGGACCTTACAGAACCGGTCGCGTTTTTCAGTGTCGACGTATCGTTCATCTCCCTCAAACACATCTTCCCGGTGGCGGATGCGATCTGCACGCCGGACGCCGTGGGCGTCTGCCTGGTCAAACCGCAGTTTGAAGCCGGACGCGAAAAGGTCGGCAAAAAGGGCGTCGTGCGCGAACCGGCCACCCACCGCGAAGTGCTGGAAATGGCGCAAAGCTATGCCCTGGCCAACCATTTTACCGCCGCCGGGCTGGATTTTTCCCCCATCAAAGGCCCGGAAGGCAACATTGAATTTTTGCTGTACGTGCAGCACAGCGCCGACCCGCAGCCGCTGCCGGCAGAAACGATCCCCGCGGTCGTCGCCGCGGCGCACGAAGCGCTGGACAAGACGCCGAACCTCCACTGAATCGAAAGGGTGCCCCGGATGTCCGTTCTGTTGATCCCCAACATCACAAAAGACGAAGGGCTGGCCGTCACCCGGCAAATCGCCGCGCTGCTGCAGCAGTACGGGGTGCCGGTCCTGCTGGCGGAACCCGCCTTGAAAGACCAGCTGCCCGGCGTGCCGGTCCTGCCGGAAGCGCAGGCCTACCGCCAGGCGGGCCAGGTCATCACCATCGGCGGCGACGGCACATTGCTGCGCAGCGGGCATGACTGTGTGCGCTATGGCAAGCCGGTGCTGGGCGTCAACCTGGGGCGCACGGGTTTTTTGGCCACCTGCGAGGTGGAAGAACTGCCCGAAAAACTGCGCCGCCTGGCGGCGGGGGACTATACCCTGGCTGCGCGCGGGCTGCTGGCGGTCAGCGGCGTCGACGCGCAGTGGCAGGCGCAGGCCATCAACGACATCGTGGTGTTTGGCCAGACCCGCATGCACCCCATGGATTACTGTGTGTACTGCGACGGCGCGTTCGTCAGCCGCTACCGCAGCGACGGGTTGATCCTGGCGACGCCGACCGGGTCGACGGCGTATTCCTTCTCGGCCGGGGGGCCGGTGTTGGATGGCGCCGCCGATGTGATGGTGCTGACGCCGGTCTGCGCCCACAACGTACATACCGCGCCGCTGGTGTTTGCCGCCGGCCGCACGCTGGAGATCGCCGCCGACGCCGAAAACCGCGACCCCTGCTATGTCTGCGCCGACAGCGGCCCCGCCTACGTGCTGGAAGCTGGCGAACGGTTCCGCGTGACGGCGGCGCCGGAAAAACTGCAGTTGATCACGTTCCGCGAGTCGGAACAGTTTTATGCCATTGAAAACAAGCTCATGAGGAGATGATCTGGATGAAAAGTGCGCGCCATCAGGCGATTTTGGACCTGATCGAAAAGCACCCCATCGACCGGCAGGAGGATCTGCTGGCCCACCTGCGGGAGGCCGGGTTTGACGTTACCCAGGCCACCGTATCGCGGGACATCCGCGACCTGCAGCTGGTCAAAGTGGCCGACGGCAGCGGCCGCTACCGCTATATGCCGGCGGCGGCCTCCGGCAAGGTGGCGCATTCTCCCAGCCGGTTTGAGATGATCTTCCGTGAGTCGGTCCTCAAAGTGGATTGCGCCGGGCACATGGTGCTGGTCAAGTGCTTTTCCGGCATGGCCAACGCCGCCTGCGAGGTGTTTGACGCCAAACAGTGGCGCAACGTCGTCGGCACGCTTTCCGGCGATGATACGTTTTTTATTTTGATGCGCACCGAGGAGGACGCCACGGCGATCTGCAAGGCGCTGCAGCAGTATGTCCGCCGCGGGTAATATCCATCCGCACCACATAGGGGAGGGGCTGGCCGATGCTGGCAAACCTGAAAATCGAAAATATTGCCGTCATCGAAAAGGCGGAAGTGCAGTTCACCGCAGGCTTCAACGTCCTGACCGGTGAGACCGGCGCGGGCAAATCGATCCTGATCGATTCCATCAACGCGATTCTGGGCAACCGCACTTCACGCGAGCTGGTGCGCAGCGGCGCGGCCAAAGCCTGCATCTGGGCTACGTTTGAGCATATCCCCGCCGCCGTCAAGGCCAAGCTGGAACAGTGCGGATATGAGGCGGCCGACGACCTGCTTTTGTACCGCGAGATCAGCGCCGAAGGCAAGGGCAGCTGCCGCATCAACGGCATGCCGGCCACGGCGGGCGTCGTGCGGGATATTTCTGCCGGGCTGCTTTCCATCCACGGCCAGCACGACAGCCAGGGTCTGACCAACCCGGCGCTGCACCTGGGGCTGCTGGACCAGTATGCCCAAAACGAAGCGCTGTTTGCCGCTTACTACCAGCGCTACCGGGCGCTGGTGACCGCCAAACGACAGCTGGACGCGCTGCTGGCAAGCGAAGCCGACAAGCAGCGCCGCATCGACGCGCTGACCGCTGAGATCGACGCCATCGACGCAGCGGCCCTGCAGCCGGGCGAGGAAAAGGCGCTGACAGAGCGCAAGAACATCATCACCCATGCGCAAAGCATCCTGCAGGGGCTGACGGCGGCGCATCTGGCGCTGGCAGGCGACGAGGACGGCGAACAGGCCGGTGCGGCCGATTTGATCGGCGGCGCGGTGGACGGGCTGCAAAACGCCGCCCGCCAGGACGAGACGCTGGCCCCGCTGGCCGAGCGCTTGCAGGAACTGTACTATGCCGGGCGGGAACTGGCGACCGATTTGGCCGACCGCCTGGGCGCCTATGATTTTGACGCCGGGGAGCTGGACCAGATCGAGAGCCGGCTGGATACCATCTACCGCATCAAGCAGAAGTTTGGCATGGAGGTCGACGAGCTGCTGGCCCGGCGCGCCAAAGCGGCCGAAGAGCTGGAAAACTTCCAATCTTCCGGCAAAAAGATCACGGAACTGCGCGGAGAGACCCAGCAGCTTTATGCGCAGGCCAAAGAAGCGGCCGAAAAACTGACCCAGAGCCGCCTGACCGCTTTTACGGCGATGAACAAGCAGATGAAAGCGGCGCTGGAGTTTTTGAACATGCCGGGCATCCGGTTTGCGCTGCGCCATGCGCGGGGGCCGCTTTCCTCCCACGGACAGGACAACGTCGAGTTTTTGATCTCCACCAACCCCGGCGAGGAACCCAAGCCGCTGGCCAAGGTGGCGTCGGGCGGCGAGCTTTCCCGCATCATGCTGGCGTTCAAAAGCGCGCTGGCGGACCGCGACGCGCTGCCCACCGTGATCTATGACGAGATCGACACCGGCGTTTCCGGCCTGGCAGCCGGGCGCATCGGCCAGCTGCTGCACCAGACGGCCCAGGGCCGCCAGGTGCTGTGCATCACGCACACGCCGCAGGTGGCGGCTTTTGCCGATAACCAGCTGCTGATCCAAAAGAATGTGCGCGCCGATCGTACCTATACCGAGATCCACACCCTGGACCTGGATGGCCGCGTGCAGGTGCTGGCGCGCATGATCTCCGGCGACAAAGTCACCGACCTGAGCCTGGCCAACGCCCGGGAACTGATCGAGAAATGCCACCAGGCAAACTAATTGCCTAAGCGGGCGATTTTATAACTTCGCAAGTAAAAAGCGACGATTCAAAGAGAGATTGCTATGGAAATTCCGAAATATTATGAAATGCATAAGCCAGTGCTGTTGGCGTTGCAAGATGGCCAGATGCATTCGATCAAAGAACTAAAAGAAAATGTGAGAGCCTATTTTGGTTTATCGGACGCGGATGTTTCGACACTTTTGCCGAGCGGACGGCAGTCTGTCTTTTTGAATCGATTGGGCTGGGCAAGAACCTACCTGAAGAAGGCAGGGTTGATTATCAGCCCGACAAAGGGACAATTTCAAATCACAAAAGCGGGAAAAGACGCTTTGATGCAAAATCCCACTGTGATAGATACCGAATTTTTAAAGCAGTTTCCGCTATTTTGCGATTTCATCAATCAATCGAACGTCTCTCATGCAAAGAAAGAAGAAACTGTGACCGAGCAAACGCCAGACGATGAATTTGAAGATGCCTTTCGCAAAATCAACAACAGCTTAGCCGACGATTTGTTAAGCGAGGTCATGCGGCTTTCGCCAACGGCATTTGAAAAAATGGTGCTGGATCTTCTTTCCTCTATGGGGTACGGAACCTTTGAAAATGCGTCGTTTACAACAGCAGCTACGGGCGACGAAGGTATCGACGGCATTGTGATGGAGGATAAATTAGGCTTTGACAAAATCTTTGTTCAGGTAAAGCATTGGAATGGCGACCATCTGGTTGGCCGCCCTGATATTCAAGCTTTCGTTGGCGCAATTGCCGGGAAAGGCGGGAAGGGATTGTTCGTTACGACCTCTTCTTTTACCAGCCACGCAGTCGAATACGCCAGAAATCAGCACATTGTTTTGATTGATGGCATAAAACTGGCCAATTTGATGATCGAGCATAATTTTGGCGTTACGGTGAAACGAGTGTTTCAAATCAAAGCGCTTGATACAGACGTATTTGAGGAATATCTGGAATCGTAATCCTTGACTTTTTACGAGCGATATGGTACCGTAATACATGTCCAAATGCATTGACGGGGCCCAGTACCCGCCATTGCCCTGCGAGAGAGAGGTCCCGGTCGGTGCAAGGGGCTGGCAGGGCGGGCGGCGAATACCCCCCTGAGCAGCCGGCTGAACGCGCAAAGCCACTAGGCC
>DXEI01000118.1 GCA_019115045.1 Candidatus Gemmiger excrementipullorum
CGAAAACGGCCAGGTGACGATCTTCCGCGTGCGCTCGCGCGACGGCATCTTCGGCATCGAGTATTTTGTCGAGGCCATCGATGGCGAAATCATTCGCGAGGGCGAGGGCGAGGTGGAACTCGACGCCCCGGCGATGGACATTGTGGAAAAGCTCGTGCTGACCACCGACAAGCCACTGCGCTCCGGCACGGTGGTGTCCATCTTGAACCCCGAGGTCTGGCAGGAATAACGGCCGCCTTGTACAGCAACCACCCCCCTGCCAACGGCAAGGGGGTGGTTTTTGGTGGTTTGCGGTGTCGGCGGCGGGATCAACAAGCCGGCTTTTTCTCGCGGCATAGCCGCGAGGCTTCTGCGCGCCAAGAGCCGGGCCTTGCGGCCCGGTTGCGCTCCGAAACGGCGCTGCGGCGCCAGGCCGAGACGCGCCTGCGGGCGCAGCACCACAATTTTTCATTTTTATTTTTTAATTTTTAATTTTTTACTCCCCCCACGCGGCGGTGAACCGCACGCCGTCGGGGGTGTTTTCGATGCGGCAGGCCGCGCCGTGGCGGTCCAGGATCGTCTTGGTGATGTACAGCCCCAGCCCGCTGCCGCCGCTGTTGCGGCTGCGGGATTTTTCCACCCGGTAAAACGGGGTGAACAGGTGCGGCAGGTCGTCCGCGGCAATATGCACGCCGGTGTTCTCGACGGTGAACGCGCCGTCCTGCAGCGCCACCGTGACTGCCGCGCCCGGCGGCGAGTAGGCCACCGCGTTGCCAACGACGTTGGCGAACGCCTTTTCCAGCAGGCGGCGGTCGCCCCGGCCCTGCACCCCCGGCGCAATGTACAGCCGCAGCGTCAGGCCCTTATCCTGGGCCGGGGCGCGGAACGTCTCGCACACGGCGTTCAGCAGCGCGCTCAGGTCCAGATCGGCGCGCGCGGGGCTGAAATCGCCGCTGCCCATGCGCGCCGCGGCCAGGATCTCGCGCACCAGCGCCTCCATGCGGTCGGTGGTCTGCAGGCAGCGGCGCAGCCAGGTGTCGCGGTCCTTGTACTCGCCCACCTGCCAGACCATGCCCTCCAGCTGGCCTTTCAGGATCGCCAGCGGCGTCTTGAGTTCGTGCGAGACGGCGGTAAAAAACTCCACACGCTGTTTTTCCTGCGCGCGCTCGCGGTCGATGTCCTGCTGCAACTGCGCGTTGGCCGCCTGCAAGCTGTCCAGCGCCTGCTGCAGCTGGGCCGACATCTCGTTGAGGCTTTTGGCCAGCGTGCCGATCTCGTCCCGGCGGGCCACCTTGCATTGGCCGCTGAAATCCAGCGTCGCCATGCGCTGTGCCGCGCCGCTGATCTCGACCAGCGGTTTGGCGTAGGCGCGCGCCGTCAGGTACGCCCCCAGCGCCGAGATCAGCAGGATCATGCCGGCGATCAGCGGGATGAGCCGCATCAGGACGGCCAGCGGGCTTACCGCCGTCATCAGCGCGGCTGTGGCAAGGATATAGTAGGTCTCCCCCTTATAATAGAACCCGCTGGCAAACCCCTCGGTCGGCACCGTCGACGCGATGTTTACCCGGTCTCCGTTGGGGTGCTGCTCGGTGTCGAGCGCCCCTTTGTCGCCGTAATTGACCGAAAACACGTTCTTGCCGTCCCGGTTGATGACGTTGACCAGGGCGTGGTTTTTGGCGGCAAAGGCGTGCAGACGGTCCTGGCCGTCCTCCCAGCCGGTCTCTTTCAGGCTCTCCACCAGGGCGTCAAAATCCGCGGTGATCTGCCCTTTCAGGTCGATGTAGTAGTTGCGCGGCAAAAAGATCATGACCATGCCGTAGATGGCCGCGCAGCACACCACCAGCAGCGCCAGCAGCCCCAAAAAGGTCTTGGCGCGGATGCTTTGGCTAATTTTCTTTTTCAATTTTATACCCCGCCCCCCGTATCGTCTCGATGCAGTCTGCGCCCAGCTTTTTGCGCAGGTTCTTGATGTGGGTGCTCACGACCCGGTCGTCTATGGGGTCATAGCGGCCCCACACGCTGTCCAGCAGCCGCTGGCGGGAGATGACCCGCCCCTGGTTTTCCAGCAGGATGCGCAAAATGGCAAACTCGCGCGCCGTCAGCTCCACAGGCTGGCCGTGCACCTGCACGCACTGCCCGTCGGCGTCCAGCGTGACCGCCCCGTGGCGCAGCACACGGTTGGCCGGGTCGTCCCCGCCCGCGCGGCGCAGCACCGCCTCGATGCGTTTGAGCACCACCGGCATCGAGAACGGCTTGGCGATGTAATCGTCCGCCAATGCGTCAAAGCCTTTGAGCTGGTTGTCGTCGTCGTCCAGCGCCGTCAGCATCAGGATGGGGGTGCGGCTCTCCTGCCGCAAAATCTTGCACACCGCAAAGCCGTCCAGCTTGGGCAGCATCACGTCCAGCAGCACCAGGTCGGGCCGGCACGCGCGGAACTGCGCGACGCCCGCCTCGCCGTCGGCCGCCTGCACCACGGTGTAGCCGGCATCCTCCAAAAAGGCGCGGATGACGCTGCGGATGGCTTCCTCATCCTCAATGACCAGGACTGTTTTTGCCATAACGTGCACCTCCTGCCTCCAGTGTACCATACGAAAATGGAGATTGGGTGGAGAAAGCGAATTTTTTTGCACTTTTTTGCAAAAAAAATCCCGGCCTGCGGCAGGCCGGGGCGGTATGCAGTTTGCGGCGCGCTCAGTCGCAGGGGCGCGTCATGAGGGACAGGATGGTGCGGTCGGTCTCGCGCATGCCCTCGCTGGCCAGGATGCCGACGTTGCGGATGGTGTTGTCGACGCCTTTGGTCACGATGCCCTCGCCGCCCTTGAACTCGCGGCGGTGCTTGTACATCTGGTAGCCCAAAATGCCCGCGTCGACGCTGGCGGCGATCTTGGCCGCGCAGGAGGGTTTGGCCCCGTCGCAGATGGTGCCGCTTAAGATGGCGACGGCGTTGACGACGGTGTGGGCGACGGCCGCGTAGCTGCCGTCCAGCAGGTAGGCGATGCCCGCGCCCGCGCCCACCCCGGCGCTGACTGCGCCGCAGTAGGCCGAAAGCCGCCCGATGCCGCTTTTTTGCTCGATGGTGACAAGGTCGCTGACGAGCAGCGCGCGGTAGAGTTTCTCTTGCGAAGCGCCCAGGCGGAGCGCCCAGCGCGCCACCGGCACCGACGCCGTGATGCCCTGGTTGCCCGAACCCGACAGGATGACGACCGGCATCTCGCAGCCGCTCATGCGCGCGTCGCTGCCGGCAGCGGCCCAGGCTTTGGCCTCGGTCTTGGCGTCGGGGTGTGGCGTCTCGGCCAGCAAAATGGCCCCCACCTGCGCGCCCCAGGGGTGGGCGAACCCCTCCTGCGCGATGGCGAGGTTGCAGGTAAGCTGCGCTTCGAGCAGGTCCTGCACACGGGCAAGGTCGACGGTATCGGCAAATTCCAGGATGTCGGCCACGTTCAGCACGCTTTTGTCGGTCAGGTTATCCTCCGGCGAGTCGGTGAACGGCTTTTGCAGCAGCGTTTCGCCGTCGCGGCTCTCGTACACGACGTTGGTGTGGCTGTTGGCGATCTGCACCGTCGCGGTGTGCGCCCCGGCAAAGCCGGTCAGGCGGATGTCCAAAAGGCGGGTGGTGTCGGCACAGCGGATGGCGATGGGCGTGGCGTCGGCATAGGCGCCGATGGCGGCGTGCTGCGCGGCGGGCACATCGGCGATGACCTGCAGCTCGCGCGCGGCGTCGCCCGCCACGACGCCGGCCGCGATGGCCGCCGCGATGCCCTTGCGCCCGCCGGTGTTGGGCACGACGACGCTTTTGACGTTTTTGATGATGTTGCCGGAGATCTCGGCCTCGATGCGCGCCGGCGCTGCGCCCAGCAGCGCGCGCAGCCGCGCGGCGGCATAGGCCAGCGCGATGGGCTCGGTACAGCCGGTGGCGGGCACGAGTTCCTCACGCAGGATGGAAAGATAAGCCTCGGTCGTTTCGGGGCGCAGCATATGGGGGCCCTCCTTTTTGGGGTGGCGCGGCCGGCGCGCGCAGCGCGGGGCCGGGGGTCTTTTTTATTATAATCCACACGGGGCGCCGCGGCAAGTACCGCCCTGCATTGACAAATGCGCCCCGCCTGCGGTAAAGTAAAGGTACCCGGGCGTACGCGGACGCCCGCCTGTTTGCACCGTACAAGAAAGGCGACGCCATGCACCCTTACACTTTGTTTGACATCATCGGCCCGCGCATCGTCGGGCCGTCCAGTTCCCACACGGCGGGCGCGGCGCGGCTGGGCAACGTGGCCCGGCGCGTGCTGGGCCAGCCGGTGTGCGAAGCTGAGATCACGCTGTACGGCTCCTTCGCCAAGACCGGCAAAGGCCACGGCACCGACAAAGCCATCCTGGCCGGGCTGCTGGGGTTCGCCCCCGACGACCTGCGCATCCGCACCGCCTACGAGGAGGCGCGCGCGGCCGGGCTGGAGGTGCAGGTGCAGTTCTCGGCCCAGGAGGCCGCCCACCCCAACACCGCGCGCATCCGCGCCAAAGGCGCGGACGGCCGCTGCATCGACCTGGTGGGCGTTTCGCTGGGCGGCGGCCTGATCGAGGTGCGCCGCCTCAACGGCATGGAGGTCATCTTCCGCTGCGAGTACCCGACCCTGCTGGTGTTCCACCAGGACCAGCCCGGCGTGATCCGCAAAGTGACCGAGGTGCTGGACAACGAACAGGTCAACATTGCGTTTATGCGGGTGATGCGCAACACCAAATGGGGCAACGCCTGCATGATCCTGGAGACCGACAACCCCGTGCCGCCGGCCTGTGTGGAGGCGATCCGCAAGATGCACCCTGTGATCCGGGAGGTATGCGCACTATGAGTTACAGTTTCCACCATGGCAGCGACCTGCTGGCGCTGTGCCGGCGGGACGGCATCTCGCTGGGCGAGGCGATGCTGCGCCGCGAGATCGAGGAAGGCAGCCGCACACGGCCGGAAATTTTTGCCGAGATGCAGCGCAACCTCGACGTGATGCGCGCGTCCATTGCCGCCGGGCTGGACCCGGCCCGGCCCACGCACGGCCTGCTGGCCGGCAACGAGAGCGTCAAGCTGGACCGCTACGCCGCCCAAAGCGAGCTGGGCCCCCGCCTGTGCCGCATGGTGGCCGCCGGCATGGCGGTGGCTGAGGTCAACGCCTCGATGGGGCAGATCGTGGCCGCGCCCACGGCCGGGGCCAGCGGCATTTTGCCGGCTGTGGTGGTGTGCTGCGGCGACGAGCGCGGCCTTGCCGACGAAACGCTGTGCATGGCGCTGTTTGCCGCCGGGGCGGTGGGCGCCATTGTGGCCGAGAACGCTTCCATCGCCGGGGCGTCGGGCGGCTGCCAGGCCGAGACCGGCGCCGCCGCCGCCATGGCCGCGGCCGCCCTGGCCCAGATGAAAGGCGCCGCGCCCGAAGTTTCGCTGACGGCGGCGGCCATCGCGCTGAAAAACTGCATGGGCCTGGTCTGCGACCCCGTGGGCGGCCTGGTCGAGTGCCCCTGCATCAAGCGCAACGCCATCGGCGTGGCCAACGCCGTGCTCTCCTGCGATCTGGCGATGGCGGGCATCCCCAGCCTGATCCCCTTTGACGAAGTCGTCGACGCGATGCGCGCGGTGGGGGCGGTGATGTCCCCCGACCTCAAAGAGACCGCGCGCGGCGGCCTGGCTGCGACCGAGACCGCCCGCCGCCTGGAAAAGAACATCCAGTGACCCCCGCGCCCCAAGCACAAACGCCGGGCCCCGTGCATTGCACAGGGCCCGGCGTTTTGGCAGCCGGCCGGAAGGGAAACGACAGGGAAAAGGGCAGCCGCCTGCCGCGGGAATAGCAAGGGGTGCGGCGGTTTACGCCGGTTTGGCCTCGTTTTCGGCCGAGGGGAAGATGATCTTGTTGACAAAGAAGAACACGACCATCGAGATGCCGCCGTTGAGCACCGTGGTGCCGATGTTGTAGATGAAGTCCGGCACAAAGATACCGGCCACCGCCACCCAGATGCAGTTGATGGAGTTGACGATGCAGGTGATGACGCAGAACGCCAGCAGGTACCACGCGATCTGCGGGCCCAGCTTGCCCTTGGAGCGGAACACGAAGTTGCGCTGGATGGGGAAGTTGATGACCTCGCCGATGACCATGGCCACCATGTAGGCGCAGAAGTAGGCAAGGCCGCCGTGCGCCTGGTCGTAGCCGAGGATGTTCCACTCAAACGTTTCGCCAAACAGCGTCAGCGGGATGCCCGGCCAGCCGAAGCTGGCGTCGCCCAGGCCGGCGAACGCCGCGGGCAGGAACTGCAGCATCAGGTACTTGAACACCGTGATGACGTTGCTGACGATGACGAACAACCCGCCCTCGCGGATCCACTGGGCTGCCGCCGGGTGTTTGGCGGCAAAATCATTCCAAAAATGCATCGCTCAGCCCTCCTTCTTCTCAGCCAGGCGTTTTTCCATCGCGCCGTTCAGCAGCATGTTTTTGACCAGCTCGTAAATCACGCGCAGGATGCCGATGATCCAGAAGCCTTTGAGCTCCATGACCAGGCCGTCCACCATGCCCATGCTGACCATACCGCCGGTCATTTTGGCGATGGCGCGCAGCGGCATGTTGTAGTTGAACAGCAGGTTTAGATCCGGCGTGCTGCTTTGCAGGCTCTTGACCAGCAGGTGCTTGTGGATGACGTGCACCAGCCAGCCCAGCGGGCTGCGGCCGTGGCCGATCTCGCCCAGCGTCATGTTGCGGTCGATGGCGACCTTGGCCGGCGGCACCGCGTGCCCCAGCAGGGCCACGAACTCGGCGTCGGGCACGTCCTGGGCCTGGCCGCTCTGGTAATGGGGCAGCGCCAGCCCGGCGTAGGGGTCCTCGTGGCCGGAGGGCGCGACCTTGACCGACGCCGTCAGCTTGATGTCGGCGCAGGACGCGCCGACGCGCACCTCGTACTGCCCGCCCTCGACGGCCCAGGCGTTGGCCGGGTCGTTCCAGTAGCGGAAGGCTTTGTCGTCCAGCTTGATCTCGACGGTCCTGCTCTCGCCGGCTTCCAGGTGGACGCGGGCAAAGCCCTTGAGTTCTTCCTCGGGGCGGAAGATCTTGGCGTCCGGCTTGGCGATGTAGACCTGCGCGACCTCGTCGCCGGCGACGGCGCCGGTGTTGGTCAGCGTGAACTTGACGCTCTTGGCTGTGGCCTTGAGGTCGCTGTAGGCGAACGTCGTATAGCTCAGCCCGTAGCCGAAGGGGTAGGCCACCGGCACGCCGGCGGTCTGGTAGTAACGGTAGCCGACATAGAGGCCCTCGCGGTATTCGACGTTGCGGTCCTCCTTGCCGAAATGACGGTAGCTGGGGGTGTCCTCCAGGTGCAGGGGCCAGGTCTCGGCCAGCTTGCCGCCGGGGTTGACCTTGCCGGTCAGCACGTCGAGGAGCGCGCCCGCGCCGGCCTGGCCGCACAGCCCGGCCCACACCAGGCCCTGGCAGTGGCTGGCCCAGCCGGTCTCGACGGCGGAGCCGCTGCTGAGCACGACGACCAGCCGCGGGTTGGCGCGGTGCACGGCCAGCAGCAGGTCGATCTGGTTTTGCGCCAGCTTCATGTGGCTGCGGTCGAGGCCCTCGCTCTCCTGCACTTCGTCCAGCCCTAAGAACAGCAGCACGACGTCGGACTGTTCGGCCAGGGCGACGGCCTCTTTTTGCAGCGCGGCGTCGGGCTTGCCAAAGCGGTCAAAGCCTTTGGCGTAGCCGGCATTGCGCAGGCCGCTGCGCTCAAACATCTGGCGGAAGGTATCGACCTGCGGCGCGTTGACGACGCTGGAACCGGCGCCCTGGTAGCGCGGTTTGTCGGCAAAATCGCCGATGACCGCGACCTTGGCGGCGGGGTCCAGCGGCAGCAGGCCGCCGCTGTTTTTCAGCAGCACGACGCACTCGCTCTCGGCCTTGCGGGCCAGGGCGTGGTGGGCGTCCCAGTCGATGGTCTTGGGGGCGTTTTCCAGCGCCGGCGTGGTGGAGTCGATGAGCGCCAGCAGCTCCTCGAGCCGGGCGTTGACGTCGACCTCGGAAATTTTGCCGTCGTGCACGGCCTTGACCAGCTCGCGCACCGAGTCCAGCCCCGGGGCGGGCATCTCCAGCGTCGAGCCGTTCTTGACGCCCAGCGCGTGGTCGTTGGAGCCGCCCCAGTCGGTGACGACGGCGCCGGTAAAGCCCCAGTCGTCGCGCAAAATTTCTTTTAAAAGGTGGGCGTTCTCGTTGGCGTAGGTGCCGTTGACGAGGTTGTAGCTCGTCATGATGGTTTTGGGCGCGCCCTCTTTGACGGCGATCTCAAAGTTGGTCAGGTAGAGTTCGCGCAGCGTGCGCTCGTCGACGATGGAGTCGGTGGCCATGCGGCGCAGCTCCTGGCTGTTGGCGGCAAAGTGCTTGGGGCAGGCCGCCACGCCGTTTTTCTGGATGCCGCGGATGTAGGCCGCCGCCATCTTGCCCGAGAGGTACGGGTCCTCGGAGAAATACTCGAAGTTGCGGCCGCACAGCGGGCTGCGCTTGGTGTTGAGGCCGGGCCCCAGCAGCACGGCGACCTGCTGGGCGGCGGCTTCCTCGCCCAGGGCCTGGCCGACTTCCTCGCCCAGGGCTTCGTCCCAGCTGGAGGCCATGGCCGACGCGGTGGGGAAACAGGTCGCGGGCTCGCTGGGGTTCAGGCCCAGGTGGTCGCTCTCACCGGCCTGCTTGCGCACGCCGTGGGGGCCGTCGCTGAGCCACAGCGCCGGGATGCCGTACTGCGGCAGCGCGCGGGTCTTGAACGTCTCGGCGCCCGAGAGCAGCGCGCATTTTTGTTCAAGCGTCAAGCGCTGAAGCAGATCTTTGGTTTGCATATACAGGTTCCTTTCCCAAAAACAAGGCGGCCGCGCCTGGCGCCTGCCTGCGAGCAGTGCCAGACGCGGCCGTATTTACAGGTTGTCTGCGGGTTTCACGCCGGGGCTATCAGGCGGAAACTTCCTCTTTTTTGCGCTTGTCGTAGCCTTTTTTGATGACCAGAACTTCCAGCGCGATGATGCCGGCGACGAGCGCGACGTCGATGACGATGGCCGCGATCTGCCACGGCTGCATGCCGGGGTTCAGGTTCTCCGGCGCGTAGGCGCGGGAGTTGACGACGGTGTACAGGATGTTGTGGGTGGCGGTGCGCATGGCCTGCTGGCCGGCGTTGCTGATCTCATTGTTGGTCAGGCTGCCGACGAGGCTGGTCTGCGTGGGGTAGTTGACCAGGCAGAAGTCGGTGCCGTTGCGCACGCCCTGGTCGGCGCTCATGTAGCCGTAGACACCGAAGTAGTCGGTCAGGACCATGCCGACGAAGCCCCACTCGTCACGCAGGACGGTGTTGCACAGCTCGTCGCAGCCGCCGGCCCAGCGGTTGCCGATGTAGTTGAAGCTGGACATGACAGCGCCCGCGCCGCCCTGCTTGATGGCGATCTCGAAGGGCTTGAGGTAGATTTCGCGCAGGGCCTGCTCGTTGGACCAGGTGCACAGCATACCGCAGCGGTTGGTCTCCTGGTCGTTGAAGGCGAAGTGCTTGACGTAGGCGTAGACGCCGTGGGCGGCAGCGCCCTGCACGGCGTGGGCGGCCATCTGGCCGGAGAGGAAGCCGTCCTCGGAGTAATACTCGAAGTTACGGCCGGCAAACGCCGAGCGGTGGATGTTCATGGCCGGGGCATACCAGCCGGAAACGTCCATCTCGTCCGCCATCTGGCCGATGCTGTCGCCGAAGGCGGTGGCAATGTCGACGCTCCAGGTGTTGGCGATCATGACCGCCGCCGGGAAGCCGATGGAACCCTTGCCGGTGAAGTTGTTGTTGATGGAGGCGGGGCCGTCGCAGTCGTTGGTGCGGACCTTGCCGATGGAATCGATGCTGTTGGTCTGGAAGCCGCCCAGCGAGATCAGCTGGTTCATCTCGTCGATGGTCATCTGATCGAGCAGGGTGTCCCACATGGGATCGTCGTACTCCAACCCGCGCAGGTCAACGAGCTGGGTGCTGCCCTCGGCGCCGGTGACCGGGGCCTCGGCATTGGCGTCGTCGGGGTTGACGGCGTCGGTGGCCGGGTCATAGTTCGAGATGTTGTAGAAGCTCTCCTTCATGTCGGCGGGCATCTCGAGGTTGGTGGGGGCGGCGGTGGCTTCGTCGTAGTTGGCAAAGCCGTCGGCGCGGGACAGGTAGGTCGCTTCGCCCTTGGCAAAGTCGAACTGATTGGTGGCGGCCACGGCGTCGGAGGAACGCTTGTTGTCGCCCGAGTAGGTGATGGTGGAGGCGACGGTGTAGGTCTCGCTGTCAATGATGGTGTGCGAGTCAGAGTTCAGCGAGATGATGTAGTCGCCTTCCTCCAGCACATAGGCCTTGGCGGTCTTTTCGTCATAGGAAGCCATGTCCTCGACGTTGAAGGTGATGGTCACGTCCTCCGACGCGCCGGGCTCCAGCAGCTGGGTCTTGGCAAAGCCGATCAGGTTGGCGGAAGCCTTCTCGATGCCGCCGTTGGTGTAGGGCGGGTTGTAGTAGACTTCGAGCACGTCCTTGCCGGCCACGTCGCCGGTGTTGGTGACGGTGGCGCTGACGGTGATGACGCCGTCGGCCTCGGTCACGCTGTTCAGGGTCTTGTCAAAGGTAGTGTAGGAAAGGCCGTAGCCGAAGGGATACTGCACGACTTCGTCGTAATCGATCAGGCCCTCGGCGGCGGCAGTCTCGTAGAACTTGTAGCCGACGTAGATGCCTTCCACGTAGTTGACGAGGGACGGGGTGGCGGTGACGTTGCCCTCGCCGTCCAGCACGTTGAACTCGTCCATGTTGGTGTAATGGAAGAGGCCGATGTTGTTGTAGCTGGGGGTGGCGGTCAGGTCATAGACAAAGGTATCGGTCGTCTTGGCCGAGGGGTTGGCGGCGCCGGCGATAATGTTGCCCAGGCCGTTAAAGCCGGACTGGCCGGTGCCGGGGCACCACAGCACGCTCTTGATCTGGGGGTAGTCGTCGACGAAGCCCAGTTCCATGGTGGCGGCGCCGTTGTAGACCAGCGTGACGTTGTCGAAGTTCTGGCAGACCAGCTCGATCATGTCCTCTTCCTGGTTGGAGAGGTTCAGGTAGGTGTCGCCCTCATCCCAGTCGGGGCCTTCGTTCAGGCTCTCGTCGTAGGTCTGGGTATAGCCGACTTCGGGCGCGGTGCCGTTGGCCAGCTCGTACATGTAGGTGGGCAGGTCGGCGCCTTCGCCGCCGACGCGGGTGATGACGATGATGGCCTGGTCAGAGTACTCCTTCGCGCCGTTCAGCAGCTCGTCGGTGTACAGGCTGGCGGCCGGCTCGGGGATGGTCCAGTCGCCCTCCCACATGCCGACGACGGGGCGGTCGGCCTTATACTCGGTGTAGAAGTCGATGAGGTCCTGGTTGGGGTTGAGCCCGGCGTTGCGCAGGCCGTCCAGCAGGCTGACCATGGGGAAGGCGTCCGACAGCGAGCCGGAACCGGTGCCGCCGTAGCAGGGGTTGGTGGACGCCCAGCCAAAGACGTTGACGTTGTCGCCGGAAGCCAGCGGCAGGTTGGCGCTGTCGTTTTTCAGCAGCACGATGCCTTCGTCGGCGATGTCCTCGCACAGCTCGGTGGCGGTGTCGATGGACTCATCGCTGATGGAGCCGCCGCCGGTGGCCAGCGAGATCAGGGTGGACATGGGGCCGAAGCAGATCAGGTTGACCACGAT